>DASZIG010000033.1:0-53759 GCA_035949375.1 Terriglobia bacterium
CCATCGAAGAAGAGACCGGCAATGCCTTCACCGGGCTAGTGGCGAAGGCGAAACCCTCTGTCTTGTTTACAATCAACCACGCGACCCAGAATAGCCAATTGGCATGAACATTGAAGAAAAAGCCGGCAAGACCCTCGCTGAGCTAGGGATATCCACTCCAAGGCAGATAGAGCAACTTTTTGAGGAGGCGCTTTCCTCGATCGACGAGGAAGCCCGCTCGTTTCGCCACAAAAACATGGACGAAGCTGAGGCTGCCCGCCATGCGAAGATCTTGCGGGACCGCTGGCTGGCACGCGGCCACGGGTTGATTGCGCAGATCGACCAAAACTGGCTGAAGCAGACTCCGAAAGAATCCCGGGGCGTCGTCGGCGCGGAGTTCAACGGACTTAAGCATTCCGCTGGCCAAGTCGAGGTCGAGTCGCTCCTCAAGATGTGGCAGCGCAAAAGGCACGCGTTGGCTGAGCTGACTGCCGGTCCCGATCTAACCCTCCCCGGCTACCAGCGTGAGCTAGGATCCATCCATCCGGTCACCCGCGTCCAGCGCGAGCTCGAGGACATCTTCATCGGCCTCGGATTTCACGTTGAAACGGGACCGGAGATCGAGTCGGTGTACAACAACTTCGACGCCCTGAATATCCCCGAGAGCCATCCTTCGCGTGACGACTGGGACACGCTCTACATCGACTCCGAGACGCTGTTGCGCACGCACACATCGCCCGTGCAGATCCGCGCCATGCGCAAGTACGGCGCGCCCCTTTACATCGTTACGCCCGGCAAATGCTACCGGAACGAGAACCCGGACGCCACGCACTCCGCCATGTTCCACCAGATCGAGGGGCTGGCGGTGGACACCGACATCACTTTTGCCGATCTCAAGGGGACGCTCGATTTCTTTGCCAGAAAGTTCTTCGGCGAGAAGACGCGGACACGTTTTCAGCCGAGCTTTTTCCCGTTCACCGAGCCGAGCGGTGAGATGGCGGCGAGCTGTCCGTTTTGCGGCGGCGAGGGCTGCCGCACCTGCAAGGAGAGCGGCTGGATTGAGCTGATGGGCTGTGGCATGGTCCATCCCGACGTGCTGCGGCACGGCGGAATCGACCCCGACCGCTACTCGGGGTGGGCGTTCGGTCTTGGCATCGAACGCTTTGCGATGCTCAAGTACGACATCGGCGAGATTCAACACTTCTTTCAAGGCGATGTGCGGTTCTTGAGGCAATTTTGAGGACAGCCATTTCTCCGCGGACAGTTGTCAGTAGCCCGTTGTCCGTTGTGTGCAGCCAGTTGTATTGCCCAAGGCTCTTGTGCTTTCTGCTGAAGTGACTTCTCACCGCGATCGCGCCTTGACGGGAGCAACGGGCAACTGGCGACGGACAACGGACCTTATGTGATCTGGTCGCTTTTGAACGTATGAGGATTTCGTTAGGTTGGTTGAGCGAATTCGTCGAATTGCCTGGCGACCGGCGGGTGCTGGAGGCGCGTCTTCCCATGCTCGGGCTCGGCGTCGCCTCGTCAGTTGCCGTCGGCGCCGATCACGTGCTTGACCTCGAAGTGACCACGAATCGTCCGGACTGCCTCGGGCACCTGGGAGTTGCTCGCGAGGTTGCCGCCGCTTTCGGACGCACCTTGCAGCGGCCGGTGCCGCGCGTTCCTGAGTCCACGAAATCGGCGCGCGAGGCCGTCGATATTGAGATCGCCGATCTCGAGGGCTGTGCGCGCTACTGCGGCCGTGTGATCGAGAACGTCGAAGTGCGGCCTTCGCCGGATTGGCTGGCGCGGCGGCTCGAAGCCGTCGGCGTTCGGCCCATCAACAACGTTGCTGACGTCACCAACTACGTGCTGATGGAGCTCGGCCATCCGATGCACGCGTTCGACCTGGCGCGACTGCGTGGCGCCCGGATCGTGGTGCGGCGGGCGCGGCCCGGTGAGAAACTGCAAACGCTGGACGGCGTGATGCGCGACCTGGCGCCGGCCGACCTGGTGATCGCGGACGCGGAGCGCGCGGTGGGGCTCGCGGGCGCGATGGGCGGCCTCGATACGGAGATTAGCCCCTCCACGCGTCGGGTGATGCTCGAGAGCGCCTGGTTTGAGCCGGTCGGAGTACGGCGGACCGCGAAGCATCATGGCCTGCACACGGAAGCTTCGCACCGTTTCGAGCGCGGCATGGATATCGAGATGGCACGCGAGGCCATCGATCGCGCCGCGGAGCTGATCGCGAAGCTCGCCGGCGGCGAAGTCCTGGAGGGCGTCGTTGACGTCTATCCGCAGCGCCGCCTGAGGTCCACCATCGTCCTGCGGTCTGCGGAGATTCAGCGCATCCTCGGAGCCGAAATCGAGGGTCACGCGGTGGCGCGCCATCTGGCCGCCCTCGGATTCAGCGTTGAGCCCGCGAGCGAGGCTTCCTGGCGCGTGATTCCGCCTTCCTTCCGCCTGGACGTGGAACGCGAGATCGACCTGGTGGAGGAAGTGGCGCGCCTGCACGGCTACGCCGAATTGCCGATGCGGGTGCGCGCGGCGCCGCCATCGGCGGAGCGCGACCTGCGTCGCGAGAAGGAGCTCGCGATCGCCGCTACCCTCACTGCCCTCGGCTACCGTGAGGTCATCCTGCCTTCCATGGTCGATCCCGCGGAGAACGCGCGCTTCACGGATGCGGAGCCGGTCCGCCTGCTGAATCCGCTCAGCCATGACGCTTCCGCCATGCGGTCGACACCGATCCCGGGCATGCTGCGGGCTTTGCGCTGGAACCTGGATCGCGGCCAGACGGACCTGCGCTTTTTCGAGATGGGCAAGGTGTACACAACGTCGGAGCGTACCAGCGAAGGGCTGCCGGCGGAGCGCAGGGTGCTGACGCTTGGGGCTTCGGGCGCGCGGCGTCCGCCGAGCGTGCACGACACAACGCGGGCGCTCGACTTTTTCGATGTCAAGGGCGATATCGAGACCCTGCTCGCGGGCTTCGACGCGGGAACTCCCGTGTTCGTCGCGAATGCGCTCCCATACCACGAACCGGGCTTCGGCGGCGGTTATGCTGTGCAGGGCGTGGTGCTCGCGAGCTTCGGCGAGTTGCATCACCAGACGGCGGGGGAATATAAGCTGAGGCAGCCGGTGTATCTCGCGGAGATCGATCTCGACGGACTGCTGGCGCTCGCGTTGCGCGCGCGCACATTCCATCCTTATCCGCGATTTCCAGCGGTGGAACGCGACCTTTCGCTGCTTGTGCCCGTGGCGGTCACCTACCGCGAGATCGAGGAGGCGGTGGCCGGGGTCCGGCTTGCAGACCTTCAGGGATTCCGCGCCGCGGACCGCTTCGAGGGCGGGGCCCTTCCCGCTGGCTACTACAGTTTGCTGCTGCGCATCGTACTGCAAAGCGCGGAGCGCACACTGACCAGCGAGGAGGCGGAGGCCTCGAGCCGGCTGATCCTGGCCGCGCTTGAGCCGCTCGGCGTCCGGCTGCGCAGCGCCTGACCGCGCATCCGGGACGGCGTCACTACATCACAACGAGGGAACCTGTGGACTCATTCCAGCAGTTTGAAGAGAAAATTGCGCGCGCCATCGAGGTGCTGAAGCGCGTGCAGGCCGAGAAGAAAGCCCTGGAGCACGAACTGGAACGCGTGAAGTCGGCGGCGAAGGAACGCACTCGCGAGACCGAGAGTCACGAGCGCGAACTGGTGGCGCTGCGGCGTGAGCGGGAGGAAGTGCGTGCGCGCGTGGAGAAGCTGCTGGAGCAGATCGACGCGCTCAGCAAGCCCGAGGGGGCCGCGTGACCCCGGGGCCGCACGGGAGTGGCATCCGGGTTGGGCGGGAAGGCGGATCATGAACCACGAACACGAAGGCATCAAGGTCGAGATCTACGACCAGTCATACTTCATGAAAGGCGATCTCGATACGGAGTACGTCCGCGGCCTCGCCAAGATGGTCGATGCCAAAATGCGGTCGATCGCCACGCGCACGCGCACCGTCGACACTTTGCGCGTGGCAGTGTTGGCCGCCATGAACATGGCGGACGAGTGCCAGCAGCTCAGGTCGAAGATGGCCCAGGTGGAGCAGAAGGTCGCCGAGTGCAGCACGGCCCTGGACGATTTCCTGCGCGTCAGCTGAGCAGGTCGCGCGTGCGGGTTTCCGAATCATGAAAATCCTTTTCATTGGCGACATTTTCGGCAGTCCCGGACGGCGCGCCTTGCATGATCTGCTCGGAGGCATTGTCGCCGCGCACGCGCCCGACCTGATTCTGGCGAATGGCGAAAACGCCGCCGCCGGTTTCGGCATCACTCCGGCGCTGGTGAATGAGCTGCTGGCGGCGGGCATCGACGTGCTGACCTCGGGGAATCACATCTGGGACCGCAAGGAGATTTTCCCGTACCTGGCGGAACACGCGGGCGGCCGCCTGCTGCGTCCCGCCAACTTTCCGGCCGGCGCGCCCGGTCAAGGGCTTTACCTCGGACGCACCCGCGCGTCGGTGCCGTACGCCGTGCTGAATCTGCAAGGGCGCGTCTTCATGCAGAGTATTGACTGCCCTTTTCGCGGAGCCGATGCGCTGCTTGAGCAGATTCCCGCCGAGGTTAAGATTCGGATCCTCGACATGCATGCCGAAACGACTTCCGAAAAGATGGCGCTCGGCTGGTATCTCGACGGCAGACTGACCGCGGTGCTCGGAACGCACACCCACATTGCGACCGCTGATGAGCGCGTTCTGCCGGCGGGCACCGCCTACATCACCGACGTTGGCATGACGGGCCCGTATGACTCGGTGATCGGAATCGAGAAGCGCGTGGTGATCGAGAAGTTTCTGAACCAGTTGCCGGCGCGCTTCGAAGTGGCCAAGGAAGACGTGCGGCTCTGCGGCGTGCTGATCGAAGCGGATCCGGCGGATGGCCGCGCGCTCTCGATCCAGCGGATCACGCTCCCGGCTTCGTCCGCCTGACTTTCGGTCAGCGCGCAACGATTGCCAGCCGCGAGCTCGCGGCGCTTGCTTATCCGGGTGGCGGCGCTATAATGCGAGCCAGTGTTTCCCGGGCAGTCCGAGGTTTCTGTATGGCTGAAGTACGTTTGGGTGACCTGATCGACGACTACTGTCCACGCTGCCGTCTGCTGCTGAACCACGCGGTCGGGAGCATCATGGGCGACCAGGTGGTGAAGGTCATCTGCAAGACGTGCTACACCGAGCACGCCTTTCGTCACGGCGAGGGCGGCAAGAAGAAGGCGCCCGCCGGCGTGACGCTGTTCGAACAGGTTCTTGCCAACGCCATTCCCTCCGAGGGTCCGCCGCCACCGCCCCCTGCAGAGGAGGAGGTCCCGGAAGCCGCGAAGAAGAAGCGGTCCGGCACGCCTGCACGTTACATCACGCGTCACGCTACACGGCCGAAGAAGAAGTGACGATCGCCGCGCGGAGCCAGCCCGCGAAGCCGCCGATCTTCCTGCCCGACCTTCCTGCCCCAAGCGTGGGCATTTCAGACATCGCTCCCGAGCACGCGCACTTCGTCCGCTGAGATCAGATCGTATCGCGTTCCCCGCCACTCAATGCGGCGCGACCAGCCCGCCGTCAGAAAGTTCATCAGCATGATCCACGGCACGAGCGGCCACCATCGCCAGTAACACGATGCCGCCCTCGAATTCCGGAATTCTTCTGGGAACAGCCGACGCGCGACACGAGCGCGCAGGCGCGCTTTGGCGAGCCCGAGCAGCACGATGGAGAGGACCGAGCCCGCTCCGATAAGCCGCACTTTCGGCTCGAATGGGACGAGCGCGATGCCGAGCCCGATGGCGATCGTGCCGCAGAAGAGCGCGTAACTCGCGAGGCCCCACACCCAGAGACTCGGGGCATAGACGCGCGTGATGATGATCTGACGATTGGCCCAGCGCAGGAATCCGCCCAAAGTCACCTCGCCACGGCTCGCTACGAGACACCGCGGCTCGAAGTGGATTGAGCCGCCGGCCTCGCGCACGGCGCGAGTCAAGCCGTAATCGTCGCTGACCGTGTGCGCCCACCAGCGCTCGGCAATGCGCAGGCGCCGGAAGTCTTCCGACCGTATCGCCATCGATCCGCCCCAGGCGAAGTTGCGGCCGTGTTCGCCGAGCAGCGTGGCCACTGACGAATCCCAGGCCGCGCGCAGCCGCGAAGCGACGCTCGCGCCCGGCAGGTACCAGCGGAAGCCTGTGCTGACCATGACGCCGGGATCGCCGAGCGGTGCGACGAGCGAGCGCAGCCAGTCGATCCGCGGGCGCGCGTCGGCGTCCGCGAAGACCAGCACTTCAGGTCGCGGAGAAGCCGCGCCCAGGGCCGCCAGCAGATTGTTGACCTTCTCGCCGCGTTCGGCGCTGACGCCGGCGAGCACCACGCGAACTTCGCGCGGGCCGCGCCCGGCGTCGTGACGATGCTGCGAGACGCGCGTTCGCAGCCAGTCATAAGCGGGATCGGCTTCACGCGCGACCGCGAAGATGATCTGATAATCGGGGTAGTCCTGCGTGAGAAAAGCGTCAACGTTGCTCGCGAGGTCCGCGTCGATTCCTCGCACCGGAATGATCAATGTCGCGGCCGGATGGAAGCTCGCGGCGGGCGCTTTCAGACTGCGGCTGACATAGGCGAGAAAGCGATAGCCGTCGCGGAGCGACCAGGCACTCTGCGCGGACAGGGCCGCGGCGAGAAACAGGAAGAGGACGAAGAGCAAGGGCATGGGCGGCGCTTGATTTCGTGCGTGAGTGCCATTCTAGAACGGTAGGCTACTATAGGAGCCTAGTCCTATCGCCCTCCGGCCGCGATCCCCGCGCTGCGCCCGTCTCCGGGCGGCTCCGATCCTGGCACGGCTACCCGTGGTGCATGTCCGAGAGCTCGAGCTCGAGGTTCCCGGGATTGGTGGCGTAGCCGAGGCCCGTGCGCAATTCGATCTGCCCGCCGCGTACCAGGCGCTCGATCTCGCCGTCCAGGTGCTGCATGCCGTACAGGCTGCCGTCGCGCATGGCGTCGATCAACGTCTTGCCTTGCCCTTCGCCCTTCTCGACGTATTCGCGCGTGCGCACCGTGGAGCGCAGGATTTCGACGGCGGGAACGCACCCCGGGCCCTCGGGGCGGGGAATCAGGCGCTGGGAAATGATGTAGCGGAAGCTGCGCGCGAGGCGAAGGCGCACAACGTTCTGGTCCGAACCAAACAGCCCCACGATGCGCTCCACCGTCTTCGAAGCGTCAATGGTGTGGAGCGTCGAAAGCACCAGGTGCCCGGTCTCGGCCGCTTCGAGCGCGATCTCGGCGGTTTCGCGATCGCGCATCTCGCCCACCATCAGCACGTGGGGCGCCTGCCGCATTGCGGCGTGCAAGGCCACGGCGAAACTCGGCGTGTCGCTGTAAAGCTCGCGCTGGTGCACGGTGGCCTTCCGGTGGGAGTGCAGAAACTCGATGGGATCTTCGATGGTGATGATGTGGCAGGCGCGCTCCCGATTGATCTTGTCGACGAGGGCGGCGAGCGTGGTCGATTTCCCGCAGCCGGTCGGGCCGGTGACGAGCACCAGGCCGTTCAGGAGTCCTGCGATCTCGCCGAGTTGCGGAGGCAGCCCCAGGCTTTCGAACTGGGGCACCGTCGTGGGGATGACGCGCATCACGATGGCGCGCGAGCCGCGCTGGCTGAAGATGTTGGCGCGGAAGCGGGCGAGCGATGGCACGGCGTACGACACGTCGCAGGCGCCCTCTTGCGCGAGCTTGGCGGCGGCGGTCGAGTTTTCGGCGACGAGCTCCAGGCTGATGCTCGCAGTGTCGCATGTTTTCAACGTGCCGAGCCCGGGTACCTCGACCGCCGCCAGGCTTCCGTCCTGCGCCACCTGCGCCGGCCGGCCGGGTGAGAAGAAGATGTCGCTCGCAGCCGGACGGGCGCTCAAAACCGCCCTGACGATTTCGGGCAGGCCCGGACGTGCGAGTCGCTCGCTATCAGCCATAGCCATAGTCGCTTCCGGGCTTGTGACCATACTTAACAAGTTGGGCCGGCCCCATAAGCGCAGTTCAAGCGCGCTCGGCGGCGGCAGCCCAACGCTTTTCGTAAAGCGGAAATCGGGCCGTCAGTGCCTCCGCCTCGCGGCGCACACGGGCGATCACGGTCTCGTCCTCGAGATTCGTTAGCACCTCGGCAATCCACCCGCCGATCTTGCGCATTTCCGGCTCCTTCATGCCGCGCGTGGTCAGGGCGGGCGTGCCCAGGCGAACGCCGCTCGCGGTCATGGGCGGATTCACGTCAAACGGAATGGCGTTCTTATTGACCGTGATGCCGGCGCGTTCGAGCGCCTGCTCCGCCTGCTTGCCGGTAACCTGGCGCGAGAAGACGTCCACCAGCATCAGGTGCGTATCGGTGCCTCCGGAGACGATGCGGAACCTGGCCGCGGCCAGCGTCTCCGCCAGCGCGCGCGCGTTCAGCAGGATCTGCCGCTGGTAATCGCGGAACTCCGGCTGCAGCGCTTCGCGGAAGCAGACGGCTTTGGCGGCGATCACGTGCATCAGCGGCCCGCCCTGCAGGCCGGGGAAGACCGTCTTGTCCAGCTCCTTGGCAAATTGCGCGGTGGAGAACACCATGCCGCCGCGCGGACCGCGCAGCGTCTTGTGGGTGGTGGTGGTGACGAAATCGGCGTGACCGAATGGGCTCGGATGGAGTCCGGCGGCGATCAACCCGGCGATGTGGGCCATATCCACCATCAGCAGCGCGCCGGCCTGGCGCGCGATGACCCCGAAGCGCGCGAAATCAAGCGTACGCGGGTAGGCGCTGGCGCCGGCGATGATCAGCCTGGGCTTGTGCTCCATGGCCAGGGCTTCGAGCGCGTCGTAATCGATGGTCTCGGTGTCCTGCCGCACGCCGTAAGGCACGATCTTATACATCTTGCCGGAGAAGTTCAGCGGATGCCCGTGCGTCAGATGGCCTCCGTGCGCCAGATTCATGCCGAGCACGGTGTCGCCCGGCTTGAGCACGGTCAGGTAGACGCTCTGGTTGGCTTGCGCGCCCGAATGGGGCTGCACGTTGACGTGTTCGGCGCCAAACAGCGCCTTGGCGCGGTCAATCGCCAACTGCTCCGCCACGTCCACGAACTCGCAACCGCCGTAATAGCGCTTGCCGGGCAATCCCTCCGCGTACTTGTTCGTGAGCACGCTGCCCAAGGCCTCCAGCACCGCCTCGCTTACGAAATTCTCCGAGGCGATCAGCTCCAGGGTTCGCGCCTCGCGCTCGGCCTCCTGCGCCAGCACGCGGGCGATCTCGGGGTCTACGGCCTCGACCGATCGTTCGCGGGCAAGGGAAGTGCTCATGGGATGCCTCCAGAAGTGCGGCGAGTTCTGCGCCGGCTCCATTTTACGGCAGAACACGTCCGGCAGAAAGCCGTCCGGCAGAAAGCGGACTCCCGCGGGTTGGCCGATGTGGCCGGGCCCGTTCAAGGCCCCGCATGATACGCTCCGCACGGGCCGCGCGGTGGGGATGTCATTTTGCCGCGTGCAAACCCTTTTGCTGCGTGCAAACCCTTTTGCTGCGTGCAAACCCTTTTACTGTGTGCAAACTCTTTCGAAACGCAGTCATTCCCGCGAAGGCGGGAATCCATCTTGGAAAAACACTCGGCGTAGACCGCCGCGGCGACTCTGCTCAGGAGACCGTGCTACGGTATGTCGATGAGCGTCGGCGACAAGTCCTTCCAGCCGGGATTAACGGACTCGATGAGCCGAATCCTCCACGCGCGGTTCCAGTTCTTGAGTTCTTTTTCCCTCTGAATAGCATCGTGTGCATGCGCGAACGACTCGCAATACACCAGCCGGTGCACCGCGTCCCTCTTGGTGAAGCCCTCAACCAATTCTTGCTTGTGCTCCCGGATTCGACGCCCCAGGTTATTCGTCACGCCGATGTACAGAGTCCGGTTCGTTTTGCCGGCAAGGATGTAAACGTGGTAGCTGCTGCTCATGTAGGTGAGATGCGCTCCGGCTTGGCGGATGTCCCGGAAGCTATCAAAGGTGGATTCCCGCTTTCACGGGAATGGCTGCGTCCCGAGGTAATTGCGAATCCAAACGGCACCTGGCTCCAGCACCCAGCTCCAACCAAAAGCCGCGCGTTTTTGCCGTTTTTTGGTGCCAAATTGTACGAATGGGCCTAAAATCGACCCCTTGTTTTGAGGCTAAGACCTTTCCAATCAGCAACCTCTTGGCTTTGAGAGCGTAACTAGCTTATTTTTCAATAACCTAATGGCTTTCGCGAAATATGGAAAACAGAAGTCCTTTGTTTTGAATAACCTCATGGCTTCGTTCGTAACATTTTAATTTTTTCAGCCTTCCGGGCACTTTTGGACCACTTTTGGGGCGTCGCTCGCCGCGTCCCGCCGGAGCCACCGGCAAGCCAGGAACGGCCAGCCTCGAAGCCGGCGCGCCTCTCGGGATAGAAATCGACACTGGTCGTTCATGGGGCCTCACGCTCGACGGACCATAGCACGGGCGATTGGAATTGTCAAGGGATGTGGGCGTCTATATGTAGGCTACAGTCGGGGTAGCGCAGAGTCTCCGGGAAGCGAGACTCTGCGCTACCCGACTACCGTGCTAGTCTAAGCGTTCGAGGGCACGGTGAGAATCCTTTGGGTTAAGGCGAACAAGCTGCTGCCGGTCGAAAGCGGCGGCAGTATCCGATCCTTCCATATCGCGCGTCATCTGGCCGCGCGTCACGAGCTGACGTTCTTCTCGTACTACGCGGGCCCGCCGGAGCCCGCTTATCAGGCGGAACTCGCTCGATTTCTGCCCGGCGCCGTGGCGCTCGCCACCGGAACTTGGGAGCCGGCCGGCCTCGCGCGAGGGCTCGACTACGTGCTGCACCTGCCCCGGCGCGCGCCCTATGCCGTCAGCCGGTTCGCGTCGGCGGCCGTGCGCGAGAAGCTCGCGGGCTGGTTCGGGGAACGGCGCTTCGACATCGCGGTGTGCGACTTTTTGCAGTCAGCCGTGAATTTTCCCTCGCGGCCGGCCATCCCCTCGGTCCTTTTCCAGCACAATGTGGAGACCGAGATCTGGCGCCGCCACGTGCTGACCGAGCCGGGCAAGTACAAGAGGCTGGTTTACGGCATCGAGTTCTCCAAGATGATGAGCTACGAGCGCAAGACGGTGCGGGAATTCGACCACGTGATCGCCGTTTCGCCCGATGACCAGCGCCTGATGGCGGCCTGGGTGGAGGCCTCGCGCATCAGCGTGGTGCCGACCGGCGTGGACCTCGCCGAGTATCGTCCCGAGGCGTCCGCCGGGGCGGGGAAGCCGCTGGTGGTTTTCGTGGGTGCCATGGACTGGGAGCCGAACGTGGGCGCCGTTGAGTACTTCTGCCGCGAGATCTGGCCCCGGGTGGCCGCCGCGATTCCCGAGGCGAGCTTTCGCATCGTGGGACGCAATCCGGTGAGGCGGGTGCAGGAGCTCGAGTCAGACTCGGTTGAGGTTACCGGCCGCGTGCCGTCGGTGCTGGAGCACCTTCGCGAGGCCGCGGTGGTGGTGGTGCCGTTGCTCGTCGGCGGCGGAACGCGGCTCAAAATCTACGAAGCCATGGCGGCAGGCAAAGCGGTGGTCTCAACCACGGTCGGCGCGGAGGGGCTTGACGTGCATCACGGGAGCGACATCCTGCTCGCGGATGACGCTTCGAGCTTCGCAGACGCAGTACTCATGCTGTTGCGCGACGAGGAAGCGCGCTCCCGGTATGGGCAGGAGGCCGCGCGCCAGGCGGCGCGGTATGACTGGGCCGAGATCGCGGTGACGTTCGAACAGGTCCTGGAGCGCGTGGCCGGGAAGAGCGCGCCGGGCCGGTCAAACCTGAAGGGTCAAGTTCTCTGCTGAGTACTTTGCGGCCCGTGCCGAAGTCTAAAGCGGTTGACGCCGGTCCCGGAGGCCGGTCTTGGGGCGCGGTTCTCAGGATATAAACTATCTGATCAATAACCGGCAGGACCGATCGCGCCCTGTTATAATAGACTGACGATGAGGGGGTTCCGGGTCCGTGGCCGGCGATCTCCAGCGGTGCCCGCTTAACTAAGCATGGTTCGACTCTTTAACGTCTACTACCCGAAGCGTACCTTGGCCCTGGTGGCCGTCGAAGCAGTGCTGGTTCTGTTGGCGCTGCTCGTGCCGATGGCGGTCAAGTATGGCAGCGACACGTCCGTGGTGCTGGGCTATGAAGCGGGTTTCCTGCGAATCTCCGTGGCCGCCGCCGTTTTTATGTTCTGCGTCTACTACGTGGATCTCTACAGCGTCAACGTGCTGGCGAATCCCCGGGAGGCGCGGGCGCGCATCTTCGCTTCGGTAGGCGCCGCCTGCATTGTGCTCGCGGCGGTATACGCTCTCGCGCCCACCATCCGGCTGGGCGAGATGGTGATTCTTCCGGGCATCCTGCTCGCGGCAGCGGCGTTGTTCGGTTCGCGGGCGGCATTTTACTCGCTCAGCCGGTCCCCACGCCTGGCGCAGCGAGCGCTCTTGCTGGGCGAAGGACCCCTGATGTACCGGCTGGGAGAAGAGATCCCCAAGCGGCCGGAACTCGGCATTCGTCTCGACGGCTACATCGGCCCGCCTCCCGTTGACCGGCCGCTGCCCGCCGGCGTGCCCTTTCTCGGCGAGTCGAGGGCCTTCGCCGAGATCATCCGCGACCGGCCTGTCGATCGCGTGATCGTGACCATGAGGGACCGGCGGGGGTCGCTTCCGGTGCAGGATCTTCTTCGGCTCAAGACCGAAGGCGTCCTGGTGGAGGACGGCACCAGCTTCTACGAGACCATCTCCGGCCGGTTGCCCCTCGACGTCCTGAGCGCCGGGACCATGCTCTTCTCAGACGGCTTCCACGTCTCTTCGCTCGGACTCCTTAAGAAGCGGCTCTGCAGTATCGTGGTTTCCTTCGTGGCCCTGGTCGTTACCAGCCCCCTCATGGTGCTGATTGCGATCGCGATCGTCATCGACTCGCGTGGAGGCGCGCTGTTCCGGCAAGTGCGCGTCGGCATGGGGGGCAGGACCTTTGAGATTATCAAGTTTCGGTCGATGTGCTCCGGGGCGGAATCCGAGTCCGGTCCGGTCTGGGCTCAGGACAAGGATCCGCGCGTCACCCGGGTGGGCCGCGTGCTGCGCAAGCTGCGCCTCGACGAGCTTCCGCAGCTCGTCAACGTGCTGCGCGGCGACATGAGCATCGTGGGCCCGCGCCCGGAGCGTCCGCACTTCGTGAACATGCTCTCGGAGCAAATCCCCTTCTACGGCCTGCGCCACTCGGTGCCCCCGGGAATTACGGGCTGGGCGCAGGTGTGCTACCCCTACGGCTCCACGGTGGACGAGAGCCGCGCCAAGCTCGAGTACGACCTCTTCTACGTCAAGAACCTGTCGATTTCCCTGGACCTCCTGATTCTGTTCTCCACCTTGAAGATTGTGCTGCTGGGGCGGGGGGCCAAATGAAGGCGCTGTTCTGGGCGTCGACGGCATTCGTCCTCTTCACCTACCTCGGATACCCCGCCTGGCTCTGTTTGCGGGCTCGCTGGAAGGCCCTGCCGGTGCGCCGCGCGGCGATTTCACCTTCGATTTCCGTGATTGTCGCGGCGCATAACGAAGCGGGTGCGCTGCCCGCGAAGCTCGCTAATCTGGAGGAGCTCGACTACCCGCCGGATCGCATGGAGGTTGTGGTGGCCTCGGACGGCTCGAGCGACGGCACGAACGCCATCCTCGAGGACTGGAGCGGCCCGCGGCGCAAGGCCATCATCCTGGCGCGGAACCAGGGCAAGGCGGCGGCCCTGAATCACGCGGTACAGGCGGCCGGGGGCGAGATCCTGTTGTTCACCGACGCCCGGCAAAGGATCGCGGCGGACGCCCTGCGGGTGCTCGCGGAGAGCTTCGCCGATCCCGCGGTCGGGTGCGTGAGCGGCGAGCTGATCCTGGAAGGGTCGGGGCGCGACGCCGCTTCGGGCGGGCTCGGGCTCTACTGGCAGATCGAGAAGAGCATCCGGCGGTGGGAGAGCGCGTCGGGATCGGTGGTCGGCGTCACGGGGGCGCTCTATGCGGCGCGGAAGGATCTTGTGCCTCTGCTGCCGCCCGGCACGATCCTGGACGACGTATTCATTCCGCTGAACGCGGCGCGGCAGGGGAAGCGCATCCTGTTCGACGGGCGCGCTCTATCCTACGACCGCCTGGCGGACGACCGCCGCGAGTTCTGGCGCAAGGTGCGCACGCTGACCGGGAACTATCAGCTTTTGCGGCTCGCGCCGTGGCTGCTGACCACGAGCAACGGCATCCGCTTTCGCTTCGTGTGCCACAAGCTGCTGCGGCTTCTGGTTCCCTTTGCCCTTCTCGGCGTCCTCGTTTCCTCGCTCTTTCTAACGGCGCCGATCTATCGGGCGGCCCTGGCGGGCCTCGTTGCGCTCGGACTCGGCGCGGTCCTCAGCGCTTTTCATATCCGCGCCGGCGTGGTATCGCGACTGGGCAGCGCGTGCTCGGCATTTCTGGTGCTGAACGCGGCCGCCGCGCTGGCATTCCTCTATTTCGTGACGGGCAGGAGGGTGGCCTGGACGCGCTAGGCGGCAAAGCCCCGGAGGGCCGGGCCCCGGCGCGCGTCTGTGGCGGCCTGCCCGGAGTGTTTCTGATGGTGGACAGCCTGCGCACGGGAGGCAGCGAGCGCCAGTTCGCGGCCCTGGCGCAGGCGCTTGACCCTTCGGCGTTCGCGCTACACCTCGGTTGCCTCCGGAAAGCGGGCGGCTTCGCCACGGCGCTCGGCGAGATCGCGGAATTCGGCCTCGGCGGCAGCCTGTACGGTTGGCAATCGATCCGGACCCGGCTGCGCCTGGCACGGTATCTGCGGCGCTCGAAGATTGCCGTCGCCCACGCCTTCGACTTCTACACCAATCTCCTGCTGATCCCGGTGGCCCGCATGATCGGGGTGCCGGTGATCGGCAGCCTGCGCCAACTGGGAGATCTGCTGACGCCGGCGCAGTGGCGCGCCCAGTGTGCCGCATTCCGCTGGTGCGACCGCGTAGTCTCGAATTCGAACGCCGCGGCCGAACGGCTGATCGCGTCGGGCTTGCCCCAGGGCAAGGTGCAGGTGATCGGTAATGGCCTTGCGCCGGAGTACTTTGCCCGCGTGGCGCCCGCCTTGCCGCGGCGTTCGGACGTTCTGCGGGTCGGGATGGTCGCCCGCATGAACACGCGCGACAAGAATCATCGGAACCTCCTTGGCGCCGTCGCGCGGTTGCAGCCGCGCTTCCCGGGTCTGGAGCTGGTTCTCGTCGGCGACGGACCGCTGCGGCCCGAATTGGAGGATGCCGCCCGCAGTCTCGGCTTGGGCGACGGAGTGCGGTTTCTCGGCGACCGCCGCGACGTGCCGGCTGTGCTCGCCTCGGTCGATGTGTCCGCGATGCCGTCGGATTCGGAGAGCCTGTCGAACGCCATTCTCGAATCCATGGCCGCCGGAGTGCCGGTTGTGGCGACGCGCGTCGGGGGTAATCCGGAATTGATCGCGGAGGACCGCGGGCTGCTCGTGCTGCCCCGGGATGAGGGCGCTCTGTCGGGCGCGATCGCGCGGCTGCTCGAGGACGGCGGGCTGCGCGCGAGCTTCGGCGAGGCGGGCCGGCGTTTCGCCCTCGCGAACTTCACCATGGAGCGCATGCGCGTGCGGCACGAGAAACTGTACCGCGAGTTGCTGGTCCGCAAGGGATGGCGTCCGCGCGCGGAGGTGAAGACCGGCCGGGCTGCGGGCACCGGCCAGGCCGCTCGCGAAGAGAAGGTCACCCGGGCCGTGGTGAAAGGCTGAGTATGTGCGGAATCGCGGGGATCGTGTCTTCGGAGGCTGGCGGATTCGACGCGGACACCATCCACCGCATGTGCCAGACGATCGTCCACCGGGGGCCGGACGATGAGGGCATTTTCTTCAGGAATGGCGTCGGCCTCGGCATGCGCCGGCTGAGCATTATCGACGTCGCCGGCGGCCATCAGCCGGTCTCGAACGAAGACGGGACCGTGTGGGTGGTTTACAACGGGGAGATTTACAACTTTCCCGAGCTTCGTCGTGAACTCGAGAAGCGCGGCCATCGCTTCAGCACCCGGACGGACACCGAAGTCATCGTTCACCTGTACGAAGAGCGCGGCGCCGACTGCGTCCACGAGCTTCGCGGCATGTTCGCGTTCGCGCTCTACGATGAGCGGCGGCGGCGGCTGCTGCTGGCGCGCGACCGGCTGGGGATCAAGCCACTGCACTACGCCGCGGGTGGGGGCCGGTTGTTGTTCGGCTCAGAAATTAAAGCCATCCTCGCAGCCGCTCCCGAGCTGGCGGCGGTCGACCGCGAAGGGCTGTTGCAATATCTCTGCTACGGGTACATTCCTGACCCGGCCACGTCCTTTTCCGGCATCCGCAAGCTGCCGCCCGGCCACTTGCTCGAGTTCGAGAACGGGGAGGCTCGCGTTCGCCAGTACTGGGACCTGCCTGCTTACGGCACGCACGAGCCCGCGAGCGAGGAAGAGTGCCTCCAGGAGCTTGAGCACCGGCTCGCCGAGGCGGTCCGCATCCGCCTGATAGCGGATGTTCCGCTCGGAGCGCTCCTAAGCGGCGGCACCGATTCCTCGACGGTGGTCGCGCTTATGGCTCGCGCCAGTTCCGCCCCGGTCAAGACATTCGCCATCGGATTCAAACAGGAAGACTTCAACGAAGCGCCTCACGCCCGAAAGGTCGCCGAGCGCTTCGGTACGGATCATCACGAGCTGATCCTTGAGCCCGACGTTGTTGCCACGGTCGAAAGTCTCAGCCGTTCGCTCGAGGAACCATTCGCCGATTCCTCGATGCTGCCCACGTATTTCGTTTCCTGCCTCGCCCGCCGTCACGTGACGGTGGCTCTGTCGGGCGACGGCGGTGACGAGCTCTTTGCCGGCTACGACCGTTACCGTGTGCACCACGATCGCGAGATCTTCGAGCGAATACCGGGCTGGCTCGGCCGGCTCTATCGCGAGCGCGTGTATCCGGGGCTGCCCGTCGGCTTGCGCGGGCGGAAATTCGCTTACAACGCCTCCTTGCCCTGGCGGGAGCGCTACACCGACATGGTGACGTTTCTGCACGGTCTCGATCGCGGCATGGGCCTGCTGTCGGATGATCTTCGATCAGAGCTCGGCGGCGCTGCTGATCCGCGTGACGTGCTGCTGGATGCGCTTGACCGCGCGTCCGCCCCGGATCAATTGAGCAGGATCCTTTATGCCGACACCAAGACGTACCTGGTGGGCGACATCCTGACCAAAGTGGACCGGATGAGTATGTTGACCTCGCTCGAGGTGCGGGTTCCGATTCTCGATCATGTGTTTGTCGAATGGGTGACGGGGCTCGGGTCCCGTTGGAAGATGCGGGAAGGTGGGCAGAAGTACATCCTGCGAAAGCTCGCGGAGCGCGTCGGGGTTCCGCGGGAGGTGCTTGAGCGGCCGAAGCAGGGTTTCGCCCTTCCGCTCGTTCATTGGATCCGGCACGAACTCAAGGACATGATCCTTACGCTGCTGCTGGAGCGGCGGAGCCTGGAGCGCGGCTACTTCGACGGGCGCGCGGTCCGCCGGTTGCTCGACGAGCACTTCCAGGGCCGGCGCGATCATTCGGCGTGCATCTGGCTGCTTCTGATGTTCGAGCTGTGGCACCGCAATTTCGTGGACACGGCATGCGCGTCCCCGGAGCTGCCCCCGGCTGTGCTCACGGCATCAGGAACGACCGCGCACGCCGGGTCCGCGTATCCGAGGGTGGGATGAATCGCGAGGGCGCGCTCGGGTCGTCGGTTTCAGCCGGGGTTTCAGCCGGGGCTTCGGCCGCGGGTTCGACGGGAGATGCGGCCGGCCGGCTTGCGGAACGTCCGCTGCGGGTTGCTGTCGTTGCCCCGTCCCTGCGCTACGTTGGCGGCCAATCGGTCCAGGCCGATCTTTTGCTCCGCCATTGGAAGGCCGATCCTGCTGTGGAGGCGATGTTCATTCCCATCGATCCACCACTACCGCGCGCGCTGGCATGGGTCGAGCGCATTCCGGTGCTGCGGACCGTGGTTCGCGAGCCTTTTTACCTGGCGGCGCTGTGGCGCGGATTAAGAGGCGCGGACATCGCGCATATCTTCTCCGCGTCTTATTGGTCCTTCCTGCTGGCGCCGGCGCCCGCATGGTTTGTGGCGCGTCTCCGCGGCGCGAGGACGTTGATCAATTACCGGAGCGGCGAGGCTCGTGACCATTTGCGCCGGTTTCGCAGTGCGCGTCCCGTGCTGGCGCGCGCCGATCGGCTCGTGGTGCCATCCGGTTACCTCGTCGACGTGTTCCGCGAGTTCGGTCTTGCGGCCCAGGTGGTGCCCAACGTGGCGGACCTTTCGCAATTCAAGTTTCGTCTGCGGCGGCCTCTACGCCCGCACCTGGTCTGTACGCGGGGGTTTCATCGCTACTACAGCGTGGACGTGGTCGTCCGAGCGTTTGCCGAAGTCCAGCGCGCTTTCCCCGAGGCGCGTCTGTGCCTCGTAGGGGCGGGCGAGGGCGAGGCTGAGATTCACAGCCTCGTGCGCGATCTCGGCCTCAGCGGGGTTTGCTTTGCCGGCGTGGCCTCGCGCCAGGAAATCGGCCGCTACTATGACGAGGCCGACATCTTCATCAACGCTTCCTGGCTCGACAACATGCCGGTCTCGATCATCGAGGCTTTCGCTGCCGGCACTCCCGTGGTGAGCACCGCGCCCGAAGGGATTCGTTATCTGGTGGAGCACGAGCGCACCGGCCTGCTCTCGGAGCCCGGCGACGCAGACGCTCTAGCCGCGAACGCCATCCGGCTGCTTCGCGAGCCCGAACTGGCGTCGCGCCTGGCCGATGGCGCGTACGCCGAGTCCCGGCGCTATTGCTGGGATTCGGTTCGCGATCAGTGGCTCGAGGTGTATCGTTCTCTGGCGGGCCGGGCAAGCGAGGAGCGCAGTGCTTGGTCGCGAGCGGAGGACTGCGGCGCGATCGCCGGAAGTGCTGCGGAAGCCGGCGCGGGCAGGAGCCTGAAAAGGGAAGGATGACTCATGGCTGTAGAAAATCGGATTGTTGCGGGAGAGGATCTGCTGGCGTCGTTTGAGCGGCGCCTCGAGGATAAGACCGCGCGCGTGGGCGTGGTGGGCCTCGGTTACGTGGGGCTGCCCCTGGCGCTGCTGTTTGCGCGGCGGGGCTTTAATGTGGTCGGATTCGACACCGATTCCAGGAAGGTCGAGGCGCTCGGCCGCGGCGAGACTTATATCCGTCACATTCCGGCCGCCGCCATTCGCGAGCAACAGAAGCGCCTGACCGCGACCACCGATTTTGCGCAGGTTTCGTCCCTCGACGCCTGCCTGATCTGCGTCCCCACACCGCTGAATGAGTATCGGGACCCGGACCTGTCCTTTGTTCACCGGACGGCGGAAGCCATCAGCGCGCATTTGCGCCCCGGACAGCTCATTGTGCTCGAAAGCACCACCTATCCCGGCACGACCGATGAGGAAGTGCTGCCCATCCTCGAGCGCTCCGGGCTGCGCTGCCCGGTCGAGCCCTACGACGCGGCCACCGTGTCAGCCGGGCAAAGCCGGCAAGTCGCCGCGGATTTTCTGCTCGCCTTTTCGCCCGAGCGCGAAGATCCCGGCAACAAGAATTTCTCGACCGATCAGATTCCCAAGGTCGTGGGCGGAGTCAACGCGCCGAGCGCGCTCGCGGCGCGCGCGCTTTACGCGGCCGCTTTTGAAAAGACGGTGCTGGTCAGTTCGGCCCGGGTCGCGGAGATGGCCAAGATCCTTGAAAACACTTACCGCTGCGTGAACATTGCCTTGATCAATGAGCTCAAGCTGCTTTGCCTGCGCATGGGAATCGACGTCTGGGAGGTGATCGAGGCGGCGAAGACCAAGCCCTTCGGGTTCACGCCCTTTTACCCGGGTCCGGGCCTGGGCGGACATTGTATCCCCATCGATCCTTTCTATCTTTCCTGGAAGGCCCGCGAGTACGAAGTCCCCACGCGCTTCATTGAGCTCGCGGGTGAGATCAACGCCTCGATGCCGGGGCACGTGGTGGAAGCCGTCGGTGAGGGGCTGAATCGCCGCCGGCAGTGCCTGCAGGATGCGCGCATCCTGGTGCTGGGCGTGGCCTACAAGAAGGATATTGACGATCTGCGGGAATCACCGGCGCTGCGCGTCATCGAGCTTCTGACGGAACGCGGGGCGCGCGTGGACTACAACGACCCCTACTTTCCCCGGCTGCACAAGATGCGCCGCTACGACCTCGGCCTCGTCTCGGTGGATCTGACGGCGGAAGCGCTCGCCGGGTACGCGGCCGTGGTCATCGTGACGGATCATTCCAGTTACGACTATGAATTCATCGTGCGTCACGCCCGGCTGGTGATCGATACCCGCAACGCCACGCGTGACCTGCGACAGTACCGGGAGAAGATCGTCCACTGTTAGCCGCCCCCGGCGCGAACCCGATTTCCCGAGGGTCCGCCGGACGTTCCCGCTTGACCCTGTATGGCCGCTGCCGCCGCCGTCCCCGAGCCTTCCCGCAAGCGCCCCAGATCGCGCCTGCGTGCGCTTTCGTTAACCGGGCTGCTGCTCGCCGTCGCCGTACTCGCGCTGCTGCGCTGGGGTGGATTTTGGCTCGTCTCGAGCGATGCTTTGCCCGCGCACGTCGATGCGGCCGTCATCCTGCAGGGCTCGATCAGCGGAGAGCAGGCGCGGGTGGCCGGAGCGGTGCGGTTGCTGCAGGAAGGCATTCCCGCCCAAGCCGTGCTAAGCGTGCCGGGCGTATCTTACTGGGGAACCTCGGTGCCGGAAGCCGCCCGCGGCTACCTCGAAGGCAAATACGGGTCCGAGATCGCCGGCCGTTTCGTCTTCTGCGAGACGGGTCCGGATGTGAACTCCACCCGCGAAGAAGCGGAGGCGCTGCTGCCCTGCATCCAGCAACACGGCTGGCACACGGTGGTTGTCGTCACGTCCGACTATCACAGCCGCCGCGCCGGCTTTCTCTGGCGGCAAGCGGCCCGCCAATTCCCGGTTCAGTTATGGATCGACGGCGTTCCCGACCCCGAGTTTCGGGCGAGGGGCTGGTGGCGCAAGCGTATCTATGCCAAGACGTGGTACGAGGAATTTACCAAGCTGGTGTGGGAGAGGGTCTTCGAGTAAGGCAGTCTTACCGGTGCCGAACGTTAGGCCTACGCGAATCCATCGGTCCGAACTGTAGCACTACCCGCGCTCGTGGACAGGCCGTGCACTGGCCCATAGAATGACAGGCAGGGAAGTTCATTTTACTCCCGACACGGAAGCGCAACTCAGACAACTTGCCGCCCGCAAAGCCAAGGATGCGGCGCAGGTGGTCGAGGAGACCGTGAACAACTTTAGAGGAGCTGCCCGATGAGCGAGATTGAGCAACTGGAACAGAGAATCGAGAAGTTGTCGCCGCGCGATCTCGCGAAGTTCCGGGCCTGGTTTGTGGAGTTCGATGCACGCCTTTGGGACGCTCAGATCGAGGCGGACGCCAAGGCAGGCAAGCTGGATGGCCTCATCACCGAAGCCGTGGCCGACTACAAAGCCGGGAAAGCTCGCGAACTCTGACTTGGGCCCAGCCATCGAAAAGAGTTGACCAGCCGGATTGAGTGTGAAGGATGCGGGGGATGAGACGCCGTGATCTTGCCTCCCCACGTTTTTGGACGCTATATGAAGCGTTGCCCACCGAAGTTCGAGCGCTGGCTGACAAGAACTTTGCCCTCCTCAAGTCTGATCCGCGTCACCCCTCTCTGCACTTCAAGAGGCTGAGCGATCTCCGGCCCGTCCGCGTCGGCGAACATTATCGAGCGCTGGGAACAGAAGTCAATGAAGGGATCTACTGGTTCTGGATCGGACATCACACCGAGTACGACAGAATTGTCGGGTAGGGCGCAGGGCGATCGATTGTCTGCAGAGCGAAAGCGGTCTTGCAAATGACCAGCTGCCACGGTCCGAATCCAGCAACTGTTTGCGAAATGGCCGCGAAGCAGCGGCAGATCGCGCGCGTGCGCGCAAAGAGCTTACGCCTTCAGGGGCTAGACTAGGTCAGCCGCACAGTGTCGCCGACAGTCACCCGCCAGGGAATTTCGCCGGAAGAGAACGTATCTACTTT
The DNA here is from genome assembly GCA_035949375.1 of Terriglobia bacterium. Taxonomy (GTDB): domain Bacteria; phylum Acidobacteriota; class Terriglobia; order UBA7540; family UBA7540; genus Gp13-AA77. The sequence continues at coordinate 22,049 of DASZIG010000033.1, forward strand.
GCCGTCACGTTTCATCCATTCGAACCGTTGCACCCTGTGCTCGCAAGCCGCCAGTGTCTTGCCGTCGAATTCCGCGTAGCTCCCGTCAACGATCACCAAATGGACGGGTTGAGCGCCGTTAAAGCCCGCGTAGAGAAAGCGCGCGTTGCTGGACCAGGGGCCGAACGTCCACGCGTCCTCCGTTTCGGCGAAAAGAAACTCGCTTTGCCTGGCGGAGACCCGATAGCGGTAGGCGCTGACCACTCGCTGCTCGGCGCGGGGGTCAGCGCCGACCCGCTCAAACACGGCCGCCGCAGGGGCCCGGCCGGGCAGGATCAGGGTGGCGCACTCGGCGGGCAGCTGGACCCGGGCCTGGAACCGGACGAGCGGCGCTTCCTCTTTCATTCCGTATGCGGGCGAGACGTAGCTCGAAGTCAGTTCGCGGGTCCAGCCGGCATCGCGCGCGCCAAGCAACGTGAGTTGCGCGGGCGCAGCGCCGCGGTTGCCGTCGACGGCGGGCAGCGACGCCACGAAGGCGTCGCCCGACCAATCGATCGAAGCGTGGGCGAAGAAATGCCACAAGACCTCCAGGTGATGCGTGTCCCGTCCCTCGGCGACGTCGCGCACCAGCCAAAAAACCTGGTCCGTGACGGGGCCGACCTGGACCACAAAGCGCCGGTGAAGGACGGGGTCCGGCAGGCGAGCGTATCCGGTATGATTGCCGGCGAAGAGCCCAAGAGTGACCCCGGGCAACCATCGTTCCACCTGGACGCTGGGAACCGCGCCCCAGGCAAACGGGCCTTCCGGTATCGCTTGATCCTGCCCGTCAACCCGCAACGTGTTGTGGGCGCCGGTGCCTCGAAAGCGGTCGCGTTCGTGCTCATTGCCGACATAACAGAATGATCCGGAATCGATCAGCCAGCGTTGGCCTCCGATGCCCGCCGTCACGTTGAGCGCGTCGGCATGGCTGTGTCCGCAGCGTCCGATGCCCTGGGGTCCGGCATCCACGATGATCTGCTCGGGCGGACGCTCGGTGGGACTGGCGGCCATTACGTAGATTCCCGACGATTCGAAGGCCTTCGACTCGGCAGCTGGAAGGCAGCACTGCAGGGAGTCGAATATCCTGAGGGCGTCCGGTCCGAGCAGCCAGAGGGCTTCCTCGGTGAGGCCCGCGACGGCCTTGAACTCGGGGCGCGCAAAAATTCCCGCGCCCAATGCCAGGGGGTCGGTCATGTGCTCGGCGCGATTGCGGCGCGGATCGAAGAGGCGTCCACCGTCATCGTCGCCGAATCCCTCGGGCGGCGCCGCCTGGGCCAGCGCGTGAAGCGCTTCCAGCATCCTCAGGATCGTGCGCTCGAAATCGCCCTTCATTTGAGCGCCGCTGCGAACGGCGATCTGCCGGCAGTGCAGAAAGAAGTCGACCGCGTAAACGTGATAGTAGAGGGATTGCTCGAAATGGAAGCCGTCGAGCCTGACCTGGCGCGCCGCCTCCGCGTTGACGATGTGCCAGCCGCGTTCGCGCCAGCGCGCCGCGGCGCGAATCTGCGGGCACAGAATTCCGATGCAGAACAGGGCCGCGGCTTCGCCGATCAGGTGGGTGTTCGGCGAAAAGTAGGTCGAAAGATTGCGCTCGATGTAGCGCCCATGAACCGCCAGGCCGCGCACCAGATCGCGCGCGAAGGCCGGCGGGACGACGGCGCAACCGGCCAGTAGCTGGCGGATCCAGAGCCAGGAAAGGCTGCGAAATCCGGCTTCGAGGCTGCTCGCCCAGTTGATCCCGATCGGATAGGGATTCGCACGCCGCCAGGAATACCACTGGGCAACCACTTCGTCCGCGTACCGCCGGTCGCCGCTCAGGAGCCAGGCCTTCGCCAGAGTCACCAGGTGCTGATGGCGATTCAGCTCCCAGATAACCTTGTGATCACCCACCCGGGTGAAATCAAGAAAGTCGATCTTGTACCAAGCCTTGCGCGGCGCGCGTTTGCCGTGCACGGCGTCGAGATGCCAGTCGATCGTGGCGCCATAGTCGAGAGCGCTGTAGCCGAGTAGCCGGAAACGATGGCGGCAGATCTCGTCGGCCTCCTCGACGATCTGGTTCGCCTGGAACGGCAGACGCTCGCGGATGAGATCAACGATCCGCGACAGGTCGTCCGCGTCAAAGAAGAATCCAGGGGCGCCCCCGGGCGCTGCCGGCGGACGTTCGGTCCAGCGCCTCAGGCCCAGCCGGTACCGCACGAGGTCGATTCGTTTCAGTGCTTCCTGGTCCAGGCGCGCGCGGAACTCATCGCGGCTCATGGCTGCGATGCGTCTCCAGATGCTGCGCGCTCTGGCGCCGGAGGTCACGTTTTCAATCCTACCGTATGCCGCGCGGAGGCTACAATCGCGGGGCGTAATCGCAAACCGGTATCCCAAACCGGCGCTACGAGTTGGCCCGTTTCTGCTATTCTGAATTTGCATACCTCCCTTCGGCATTCCGGCTGAAGGGACGGAGCCAAGGGTAACCGGATGAGCAGCACAGTCGGACCTGATTCCGTCCTGGCGGAGAGCAGCCGCAGCGTGTCGCGGTCCCTGTGGTGGTGGGGCGCCGCCGCCCTGGCAATTCTGGTCGGCTTCCTCTACAAGGACATTTTCTTTGCTCTGGTGCGGCAGTGGTGGGACGATCCGGATTTTTCCCACGGCTTCGTGGTGCCGGTGGTTTCGGCCTGGCTGGTCTGGCAGAGAAAAGAGACCGTAACGCGACTGCCCTTAAAGCCCTCCTGGTGGGGTCTTGCCGTAATGGTCGGGGCCATGGGCGTCCTGCTCCTTGGCATTTTCGGCGCCGAGCTCTTCCTGTCGCGCTCGTCTTTCATCTTTCTGCTGGCCGGGATGGTGATCTTCTTCCTGGGTTGGGCTCAATTTCGCGCGCTGATCTTCCCTTGGGCTTTCCTATTCCTTATGGTGCCCATCCCCACTATCGTCATGAACGAGCTCACGCTGCCCTTGCAGTTTATGGCTTCAAACCTGGCCACGAACCTGCTGCGTCTGGTGGGCGTGCCGGTGCTGCGCGAGGGCAACGTGATCCAACTGCCGACCATGTCGCTCGAAGTGGTCGAGGCGTGCAGCGGAATCAGGTCGCTGGTTTCGCTGATCACCCTTGCGACGGTGTATTCCTACCTTCTCGAGCGCAACAAACTGATTCGAGTGCTCCTGGTGGTTTCGGCGCTGCCCATCGCCATCGCCGCCAACGGCCTGCGCATCATGGGGACGGGACTGACCGGCATCTATTGGAGCCCCGACAAGGCCGAGGGCTTCTTTCACGAGTTCTCGGGGTGGGTGATTTTCGTGCTTTCGTTGCTGATGCTCCTGGGCGTTCATAATCTCATGCGATTTGTGGCAGGACGATGGCATCGGAGGGCGGCATGAGCTCGGACTCGCTTACGGGGGTGAGATTTGCGCTGGCCGCGGCGCTGATCGCCGCCACCGGACTGTATGTGCGCGGGCGCGGCCATGACGATCCGGCGCCGCCGCACGAGGACGTCACCAATTTCCCGCGAGAGCTTGGAGAGTGGCAGGGCGGGCCCGATCTGCCTTTCACCGCCGATACCCTGCAAGTGCTCGGTCCGGGCGACTTCATGGAGCGGACCTACGAGGCGCCCGAAAAGCCGGGGGTGGACCTGTTTCTGGCCTACTTCCCGAGCCAGCGCACGGGCGATACGATCCATTCGCCGCGCCACTGCCTGCCTGGCGCCGGCTGGGAGTTCACGGAAAACTCGCTGCTGCAGCTTAAGGATTCCGCCGGTCCGCCTCTGACTGTGAACTACTACGTGATCGCCAAGGGCGAGGACCGGCAAGTCGTCCTCTACTGGTATCAGGCTCACGGCCGGGTGGTCTCGAGCGAGTATAGCGCCAAGTTTTACCAGGTGTGGGACGCCATGCGCCTGAATCGCACGGACGGCTCGCTGGTGCGCGTCATCACGCCCGTGGCGCGCGGGGAAAGCCTGGAGAGCGCGAGGGACCGGGCTGCGGGATTTGCGGAACAGTTGCTGCCCTTGCTGGGCTCATACATTCCAAGCTGAGACCCGCTTAGCCGGGAGGCTTCTCACCCATCCCGGGCGCTTTCCCGCGAAGCCGGTGGCGGGGCCTCAATCATCCGAAAGAAGGAGCCACAAATTGAGCCTGTCGATCAGCATCTTTGGCCTGGGTTACGTGGGTTCCGTGACCGCGGCGTGCCTTGCGCACAAGGGACACCGCGTGATCGGAGTTGACGTCAACGCGGCGAAGGTGGAGATGCTGGCCGGCGGCCGCAGTCCTATCGTCGAAGCCCGGATGGAGGAGTTGGTTGCCGAGGGTTTCAAGGCTGGACGGCTGAGCGCTACTCTCGATGCGGTGGCGGCGGTTCGGGATACCGCCGTATCTTTTGTCTGCGTCGGCACACCGAGCCAGCGCAAAGGGAAGCTCGACCTTCGCCATGTGGAGCACGCGGCGCTCGAGATCGGGTCGGCTCTCCGCGAGAAGAAGTCGCACCACGTGGTGGTGCTGCGGAGCACGGTGCTGCCCGGCACCACCGAATCAGTGGTGATTCCAGCTTTGGAAGCGGCCAGCGGCCGGAATGCCGGTGCGGATTTCGCGGTCTGCTACAACCCGGAGTTTATGCGCGAGGGCAGTGCGGTGGCCGACTTTCTCGAGCCGCCTTACACGGTTCTGGGCTCGCGCGAAGCCAGCCAGCTTGCGGAACTTCGCGACGTCTACCGGGAGACGCCGGGCCGATTGTTCGAGACCGGCATCGCGGTGGCGGAGATGGCGAAGTATGTCTCCAACGCCTTCCACGCCGTGAAGGTGGCCTTCGCCAACGAGATCGGCACTCTCTGCAAGCACTTGGAGGTGGATACCGAGGCCGTCACCACGATTTTCACCTCCGACCAGCGTCTGAATATCTCACCGGCTTATCTCGCGCCGGGGTTCGCGTTCGGGGGTTCGTGCCTGCCCAAGGACCTGCGCGCTCTCACCAGCCGGGCGCAGGAGCTTGATTTAACCCTGCCGCTGCTCGGTTCGATCCTGCCGAGCAACGCCGAGCACATCGAGCGCGCCGTGGAAGCCGTGTTTGCGACGGGCAAGAAGAGAGTGGCGATGCTCGGGTTGAGCTTCAAGGCCGGCACGGATGACCTGCGCGAGAGCCCGCACGTCCGTCTGGTTGAGCGCCTCCTCGGCGCGGGCTGCCAGGTCCGCGTCTGGGATCCGCACGTGACCCTGGGACAAATCGCCGGATCAAACCGGCAATATATCGAGCAGGTCATTCCTCACATCGGGTCTCTGATTTCAGCGGATCTCGACGAAGTGGTGCGGACGGCCGAAGTTGTCATCCTGGGCACGAGATCGGCCGGCAAAGAGCAGCTCGTGTCGAGCCTCAGTCCGGGTCAGACCGTCATTGATCTCGTGAACCTGGATTCGGCGCGGCGCCCGGACGGGCCCGCCCGCTATGAAGGGGTCTGTTGGTGACGCGCGCAGCCGCAGTCAGGCTAAGTGATTGATCCAGAACGCAAAATAAAGTTTCTCACCTTTCTCGTTTTCGCCCACCGTCCAAAAAAGACTCGCTACAATCTTTTTCAGGCTAGAGCGCGCGCACCGGTAGCTACGCTGCATCTGTAGCCTACCGTGCGGGAAACGTATGCGCGACAGACCGAGACCCGGGGTGGGCGGATGGAGACCACGGTGATGGATGCGCGAGGTTTGAGAGCGGCGAGAGTGGACGGCGGCGGGCCGGGCTTGCGCCCCCGGACGCGGCCAAAGCCGGCGCTTTGGATTTCAGGGTTAATGCTACTCCTGGCGGCGGCAACAGCCGCCGGCGTTGGCCCGAAGGCCGTCCCCGATCCGCCGGCGCCGCCCAGGCCCGAGCCCTCGCCCGAGCTTCCACGTCCGAACTTTGTGGTCCGCTATACGCCCGGCGCGGATTTCCTGGTGTTGCCGCAGGAACAGGAGCAGCCCCTGGTCGACATCAATTCGGTCGCCCTGCGCGTCTACGATCGATCGAACAATTGGCTGCGGATCGAGGCCAGCGCCGGCCAGAGCGGGACGCACACCCCGAAGGATGCGAACCAGGTGTTCAGTTCGATCTTCGACGCGTCCACCAACGCCGTTCACGTAACCTGTCTCTCCGGGTGCGGTGCGGTTTTCGGAAGCGACCTTTCGGCTGTGGACAGCTCGCATCAGAAGGTGGTCGGATTCGGCGGCATTCCCCTGTCTGCCACCCCACCGGCCGGCGGCGACATATACCAATACAACGCGGCGCAGAACCAGTGGGTGCCCGGCAACAGCAGCAATTTCCTCGGCAACGGAAACCAGAACGAGTATCTCGGTTGGACGGGAAACACCTGGGGCCCAATGCCCGTGAGCTTCACGAACGTTGCGGGGGTCGCGACCTCCGGCCAGCTGCCGCCGGCAAGTTCGTCGGCCATCGGAGGGCTACAACTCACCGGAGACATCGGCGGGCAGGCCGCCGCGCCCTGGGTGCTGGGCACGCACCTTTCGAGCCCGCTTTCGATCGCGCAGGGCGGCACGGGCCTCGCCTCCGGCGGGACGACCGGCCAGTGTCTGATCGCAGCCGGCTCCATCAACACCTGGACTTATTGCCTGCAGAACCCCCTGAACACCACCATCCACGTGGACGGCAAAGCGTTCACCTCGGTGGCACAGGCCGAAGGGTCGCTTCCGGCAGGGTCGGCGGCGACCATCTACGACGACATCTGCGGCGACACCTTCGCCGCCGACCCCTTCAACGCCAGCAATCCCATCTATCTGCGCCTGGTTCTGGCACGATGCTCTCAGCCTTATGTGCTCAATGTGCCTGTGAAAGTCGGGACCTTGCAGCAGCTTATCGGCTCAGGCCCGGGTCTTTCGGGATCGGCGGTTGCCGGGACGGTTCTGAAGATGGGATCTGCCTTTCCCCCTCCGGTGGCCAGTGCGCCGCCGGCGCCCGCCCCTTCCGCGACGACCGCAGGTTGCACGGCGTATCCGGCGGGGGGAACGTACTACGCGAAACTGACCTACGTGAACGCTGCGGGAGAAACTCTGCCTTCGGTTGAATCCGCCGGCGTAACGCTGAACGGCACGTCGCAGTGCCTGCTGATCGCTTCTCCCGCCTCTGCTACGGGCGCCACCGGGTATCGCGTCTACGCGGCGAACGCCTCAGGCGCGGAGGTCTATCAGGGCACGGCCAATATCGGCCAGAGCGTCACCTTGAGTTCGGTAACCACGGCCGGGAACGCGCCGTCGGGGATCAATTCCACCGGTGCGCTGATCACTCTGGGCTCGACGGTCCCCGGGTCCGCCAGTTCGGCGCTCGGCGCCCGCGTCGAAAATCTGAGCATCGACTGCAACGGCGGCGCGCAGTCCGTGGCCATTTATAACGCGCTCGGGCAGGATGGCAGCGGAGCCTTCCGTGTCGATGCCCAGGACTGCGCCGGGACCGCTGCCTTTGTGGCGGAGGGATACAACGGCGGTACGGGCGCGAACAACAGCGCCTTCGAGCATGTCAGCGTGACAGACGCCAAGGACTTCAACTGCGGTAGCGGAACCTCGCCTTGTAACCCAACCTACTGCGTGCTGGTGGATGGTGTGAGCAGCCTGCGTCACGTCGAGAACCTGAACTGCACTCCCAACAGCGGCGTCACGGTGGCGGGCGTGGAGGTGAGAGGCGCCTCGCCCGCGAGCGGACCGGGTTCGCAGGGCGCTGCCGTTCGCGATGTCCACTGCGAAGGGCAGGCCGGAACGTTCAATTACTGCGTCGAAGGCATTGGGGCCCAACTGGCAGTGGAGCACTTGACCACGTCGTCGGGAACCCTGAATTCGGTTCACCTGGACCCGACGAGCTTCGACTCGACCGTCGCCGACATTCTGCCGTACTCCGGCTCGCACTACGCTCTCGTCGACAGCATCAACGGGTACACCTCGCCGGCCGGGCAGCGGATCGGCTTCTACGCGGTGGGAAGCTCGATCGGCCAGCTCCTGAGCAATGACGCCACCTTTACAGCGGGCAAGATCTACGCCAGCCCGGCGACGGGCACCGGGCCGCTCACCTATCGTGCCCTGGCCTCCGCTGACCTGGGATTGAGCGCGCCCGGGGACCTGCTGACCGTGAATACATCCGGGTCGCTGACGCGCCTCGCCGAGGGATCAAACAACCAATGTCTGGGCGTCAGCGCCGGCGCCCTGGCCTGGACCTCGTCCTGCGGCGCCGCCGGCGGGTCAAGTCTGCAGTTGCAGGCCAACAACGGCGGGGCGCTGGCGGGCGTTCCCGGAACCGGCGTCAATCTCACCACCGGCGCGCTGAGCTTGCAGCCCGCCTCCGGGCAGGATGCGGTTCCGCTCACGCTGGCCCCGTCGATCACAAGCCCAACCGCGGACTTCTTTGATGTCTATAAGGACCCCGGCAAGACCAGCAAGACATTCTGGGTGGATTCAAGCGGCAATCCGAACTTCGCGGGTAACGGCATCACGTTGGGCGCGACGGGTCAATCCACCGTCTCGACCTTCACCTTGTACGGGTCAACGGGCAACTCAAACACCGGACCGCCCTACATCAAACTCTGCGACGAAACCGGAGCTTATTGTTCATACCTCCAGCCCGGTACAAGCTCAGCGGCGGCAGGCGAGTTCGGCATTGCGAACAGCATCCCGACCGGCGACATCTCCGCGGCCAACGTGGTTTGCACGCACGGTAATGGGCAATGCGGCGGATCGTTTGCGAGTCCGATGACCACGGCGGGAGACATGATTTATGAGACCTCCGCCCCGGCGCCAGCCAGGCTTGGAATCGGCGCCACCGGTCAATGTCTGACGGTTTCAGGCGGTTTGCCCACCTGGGGATCGTGCTCCAGCACGGGAGGGAGTGTAAGCAGTGTCGGGACCAGCGCTCCCCTGACCGGCGGACCGATTACCGGAGCGGGCACCATCGGGGTCAACGTAGCCACGACCTATCTCTCGGGGCCCGCCGGCACTGCCGCCTCGACATCTGCCACCGCAGGCCATACCTACGCCTACGGTTTCACAGTTACGTGGCCCGTGACCTTTGACCATTTCTACATCGGCGTACAAACAGCCGATACGAACACGGGCTCGGATACCTGCCCGACCATCGCCGGCGGAGCTTCCGCGGGGAGCCGGGACTGCTACGACGTGGGAATCGCCAATGGAGATTCGCAAAACGGAGTCGTAACGGCCGGTACGTTGGTTGCCGATATGGGGCCCGTCCAACTCAGTGCGAGCGGTGAATTCAAAGTGGCGATCAGGCAGTCGAGCGCCGTGACCCTGATGCCGGGAAGGTACTTGTTCCTCATAACCGGCGACAACACAACCGGCAAATTCTATACCGGTAGCACAAACTCGGTGAACTGGGCTGACAATCAGGACGAAAACCAAATAACCACCGCAGGGCAGCTCGTCAGCATGACGACGGTAGCCGGCGACAACTGGACCGTCGGGCCTACGCCGTTTTTCGCCCTGTACTGCGGTCACGGCGACGCGGGATGTCCGAATTGAGAAGAACAGTGGCGAGTGGCAAGTGGCGAGAGCGGGCATGAGAAATAAGAAATCAGAAGCCAGAAAGGCCGGGGCGCGGGGTCCGGGGTTCGGGGCTCGGGAAGGAAGGTTCTTTAAGACAAACTCCTTCCCGAATCCCGAATCCCGAGTCCCGAATCCCGCACTCTTATCGCTGGCATTGCTGATCTGCGCTCTTACACCCTTGAAGGGCGGAGCCCAGTCGCAGATGGCGGTGACAGCGGGTCGCGCCTCGAAGCTGAACGTGGGCGCCGGCGAGAGCTTCATGTGTGGCGGCGGATTCATACCGCACCCCTGCGCAGCCTTCGACATTGGCGCGCGCGGAGCCTACGGCCCCGTGCCATTTTCAGGGTCTACGGGCGCGAGTACAATCGGGATTGATCTCGTCGGCAACGAGCGCGTACTGCGGGTTACGGACTCGCATACCTACAGCGGGGCGGCCGACGATTATTCGGACGGTGATCAGGACTGGTCGCGGGAGTTTAATTGCGTGGGGACGCCCGCGTGCGGCTCTCAAACGACGCAACGGATGATCTGGCTGAAAGATCAGTCTGGATTCTTCACCCTCTACAAGATCGGTACCAACCCGCTCGGCGCCACCCGATTTGACTGCGGCTCGGACGGTTGCAGCAATACGGAGGGGTTGTATTCGTACATCAATGCCGTTGAATGGTCTCCAAGCAATCCCGAGAAATTGTACGTCGTGTGGAGAAACACAAGCTCAGTGGTGGCCCAGATCGGGTATTACACGATCAACCCCGCCACGGATACCATCACCGGGTCAGGCGGGTGCAATGCGGCCGGCTATACAAATTGCCTTCCCAATTTGGTGGTGGACATGACGGCCTCGAATTGCCTCGGGCCGGCCGCGTTTGACATGATCAACTTCCCGGTCCAGGGCGAATGGTCAACGTCTCCGGTTTGGACGGGCAGTGGCGGCACGGTGCCGCAGGGCACCTACTACCTCGCGGCCTCCCAGTCCGGTTCGAGCGCCGGCGTCACCTATGAATCGAGTGTCAACGACAGTCCGGCCTCGGTTGCAACCGTGACCGCCACGAACGGCTCGGGAAGCTTCACGATTACGCCGCCGGCTCAAGTGATGAGCCCCCTCAAGGCCGGTTTCTGGAATCTGTATATCGGCTACGTCGCAAGCTGGCAGCAGGCGAACGCCTATCCGCTCAATTTCCAGATCACGGACTCAAAGGGAAACACGGAACAAGTCACCGCCGCGGGAACCTCCGGCGCAAGCCACCCGGCCTGGGCCACGACCCTTGGCTCGACGACAGCCGACAGCGGCACGCTGGTCTGGAAGTTGGTCGGACTCGGAGGCGCCTCGAACAACGGGGCCATCCAGTTCGGAAGCGCGGTGGGCGGCCTCAAGATGTTTTACCAGGGCAGCTATACGAACTTCTCGAGTCCGGTGACCGTCACGACTATTCAGACCAACACCCACACGAACGCGAGTTGCGAGTCAAACTCAACATCGCAGCAGTATGGGTGCTACAACAACGGCTTCGGAATCACGCCGGATGAGACGCGCTTCATTCTGGCCACGGGCGGGGTGACCCAGGGAACGCAGCCCTATGTCTTGATCTACGATACGACGCTCGGTTGCCGCTGGCTCAATGTGTCTGCAGGATCAGTGCAGAACGGCGCCGGCAGCGGGTGGGCTGCCAATAATTATCCCGCCGGGCCTCTCACCGTGTCGGGCGACGCCGAGGCCTGGCCTTATGCCACGACCCACAACGCCCTGATCTCCTGGGATGACGGGGCGGTCGATCAGACGAGCAACAGCACGCTTTCAAACACGAAGACCGAATGGCAGATCGCCACAACCAAGGTGAGCGTGGGACTGGCCGCCGGCACTACCCTCGGGGTCCAGGGCACCTTTCAGGGCCACGAGGGGATGGGCTACAACGAGTGGATCAACGAGCGCGACTACTACAGTTGCTCGTTTGATTGGGCCGTGCGCGGGCTCTACGACAGCCCGAATTCGGACTGGTATCAACTGCCGACGCCGAACACCGGCAACAATCCGGAGCACTGGCCTTTCCCCACGAATTACTGCAGCCGGATTGCGTCGCACATCAGTTATGTGCAGGCGCAGCCGACCGGGAACCCTCTGCCCTGGGTCACGGACTCTTACCTGGTTCAAATCACCTACACGGGCAGCGGATCATACTTGACTGCAACGCAGCCGAACGGCAGTACGACGGTGACGGTCACGAACTTCCCCGGAAATGATTATCTGGTGCCGGGCGACAACATCACCACCACAGGATTCGCCACGCCTTCGGGCTGTCCGAACATCAACGGCGTTTTTACGGTGCTGACGGGTTACGCGCCGACCTTGACGTTCGCGGCGCCGTCGAACACCAGCGGTTCGACTTGCACCTACACCCACAGCGGAAGCACTCTCGCGCGTTCGCCGGTCCCGCATATCGCGCTGCCCGTTCCCTTCGAAGGCGAGTTTCTGGCCTGGGATCGCTCGGGAAGCGGAAAGATCTGGCGATTCGGGCAGAACTATCTGAACCTGTACAACGGGATGAGCAATTTCTCTTACGACAGCCGGGGCCACTGCTCGCCGGACAATTGCAGGTATTTCCTGTACACCAGCGACATGGAAAGCGGGCTCGGGCTCGACTCAAACGGAAGCGTAAGGACAGACACCTTCATAGTAGAGGCGAAGTAAGGCCCTCCTCGCGGCTTCGCCACCCCGCCGATCATCAAGGGTTCCGACTGGCCGATCATTGCCCTGCGACATTTCGCGGCTCCGCGGATTCGTCGGCCGCGGCGAACTCCCGAGCCTCAGCCTTCCGCACAGCCGGGCGGCCGCCCAGGGGATGATCAGCAAAGTTCACCGGCGTTAACCATGGTGTTATACTTCGCATGAAGCGGGTACCCGTCCCGCGGGAGGACATTTGAGGCGTCGACTGCTACTTCTTTCAGCGATCGCGCTCGCGGCTGGCGGCGTGATGTGCGGCGCGCGCCGTATGCTGCTGGCGGCGGATTCCACGGCCAAAAAGGTGGACTTCGACCGCGACGTGCGGCCGGTACTGGCAGACACCTGTTTTGCGTGCCACGGCCCGGACGCGAAGCAGCGCATGGCGAATCTGCGCCTCGACGAGACCGAAGGCCTGACCGCCGACCGGGGCGGCTACCGCATCATCACTCCCGGGGATTCCGCTCACAGCAAGCTGTACTTGAAAATCAGCTCGCCCGACGCCTCCTTCCGCATGCCGCCGGCCTTTGCGAACCGGACCCTGACCGCCCAGCAGATCGAGACCATCAAGGATTGGATTGACCAGGGCGCGAAGTGGGAACGGCACTGGGCCTGGATCGCGCCCGTGCGTCCGCCGGTGCCTGAAGTTCAATTGAAGAGCTGGCCGCGCAATCCGATTGACAACTTTGTGCTGGCGCGTCTGGAACGCGAGAAGCTGAAGCCGTCGCCTGAGGCGGACCGCGCCACGCTGCTGCGCCGCCTCTCCTTCGACCTCACGGGCCTTCCGCCCACGCCCGCCGAACTCGACTCGTTCCTGGCCGACAAATCGCCGGACGCTTACGAAAAGCGCGTTGATCAGCTTCTGGCCTCGCCTCATTACGGCGAACGCATGGCCACGCCCTGGCTCGATCTCGCGCGCTATGCGGATACGCAGGGTTACCACATCGACAGCTTGCGCGACATGTGGGCGTGGCGCGACTGGGTGATCTCGGCCTTCAACCGCAACATGCGCTATGACCAGTTTACCGTCGAGCAAATCGCCGGCGACCTGCTGCCGAACGCCACCCTCGACCAGAAGATCGCGAGCGGCTTCAATCGCAATCACGAGATCAACTTCGAGGGCGGCGCCATTCCGGCGGAGTATCACGTGGAGTACGTGGTCGACCGCGTCAGCACGACGTCTGCAACCTGGCTCGGGCTGACGATGGGCTGCGCGCGCTGCCACGATCACAAATTCGACCCCATCAAGCAGAAGGATTTTTATCGCTTTTTTGCCTTCTTCAACACAGTGCCGGAGCGCGGCCTCGACGGCATCACCGGCAACGCCGCGCCTGTCCTGGAGCTGCCGTCGCCCGAGCAACAGCGCCAGCGCGCAGATCTTGAATCGGAGCTCGCAAAGGCGCTGGACGCTATCCCCGAAAAGCGGATGGTGAGTCTCGAAAACGAGTGGCGCCAGAAGGAGCTTGCCTCGGCCACGGCCAGCTTAAGCGGGAATGAGCCTGACGAGGGACTGACGGCGCGTTATACCTTCGAAGGAAATCTCAAGGACAGTTCCGGTCACGGCCTCGATGCCCGCGCCGCGCGCGGTGATGCGACCTACGACGATGGCGCCGTGGGTAAAGCCGCCGGCTTCAGCGGCGAGACCAAGGTGGAATTCAGCACGGCGGGCGACTTCGAACGCAACCGGCCTTTCGCGCTTGCTTTTTGGGTGAGGCCCGACGGTACCAAGGGCCTGGAGCTGGCGCAGAAACGCGACGCGTTGCCGAACTGGAGCGGCTATGAGATCTCGACCGACGACGTGACCTTCGACGGCCCGCAGCGGCCGCGATTCAACGTCTTCGTGCGCCTCGCCAGCCGCTGGCCCGATAACGCGATCGAAGTCAAGACGAAGGACCGCATTCGCTTCGACCGCGAGCATCACCTGGTGCTGAATTATGACGGCTCGGGCAAAGCGGCGGGCCTGAGCTTGTTTGTGGACGGCAAGCCGGTCGCGACCGAGGCGGTGAAGGATCATCTCAGCGGCAGCCTGCACACCGATGTGCCGCTTTCCGTGGGCGACAAAACACTCGGCCGGCCTTTTAAAGGCGACCTTGATGACCTGCGGATCTACAACCGGACCCTTCGGACCGAGGAAGCCGAGTTCCTCGCGGTTGAAGTTCCTGAGCGTGCGCTGATCGCGGAATTGGCGGGCAAGCCGGTCGAGGAAATCGGTGTTCTTCAGCCCGAGAAGCCGCCGGCCGAACAAGACATCGGCATGGAAGACAAGGCGCAAAGCAAGGAGGATCAGGAGGCTGACCGGCTTAAGTCGCTGCAGGCGCGGCTCAGCGAGTTTTACCTGAAATACGAGGCGCCCGAAAGCGATCGCAAGCAGTACGCCCAGTTGCAGGATTTGAGAGACCAGCTCAGCAAGCTCAACAAGGCCATTCCCTCCACGATGGTGATGGCCGAGATGCAGAAGCCGCGCGACACGTTTATTCTCGGACGCGGCCAGTACGACAATCCCGGCGAGAAGGTCACGCCCGGCGTTCCCGCGTTCCTGCCGCCGCTCTCCGCGAGTGCGCCGCTCAACAGGCTGACCCTGGCGCGCTGGATTGTGGATCCGGCGAATCCGCTGACCGCGCGCGTGGCCGTGAATCACTTCTGGCAGGAGGATTTCGGTGTCGGCCTAGTGAAGACCTCGGAGGATTTCGGCGCGCAGGGTGAGCCGCCAAGCAATCCCGAGTTGCTGGACTGGCTGGCGACCGAGTTCGTGCGCACGGGGTGGGACGTCAAGGCCATGGAGCGTCTGATCGTCACTTCGGCCACCTACCGCCAGTCCTCGAAGGTGACGCCGGAGCTCGAGGAGCGCGATCCCGAGAACCGTTTGCTCGCGCGCGGCCCGCGATTCCGGCTGCCGGCGGAAGCGGTTCGCGACAACGCGCTCGCCGTGAGCGGCCTCCTGAGTCCTAAGATCGGCGGTCCCAGCGCCTACCCCTACCAGCCCAAAGGTGTCTGGGAAGACATGGCGTTCGGCGAAGGTTTCACGGCGCAGACCTATCATCAGGGCATCGGTCCGGACCTCTACCGGCGCAGCCTGTACACCATCTGGAAGCGCACCGCGCCGCCGCCTGAGCTGACGACCTTTGACGCGCCCGACCGGGAGAAGTGCACGGCAAGGCGCCTGCCGACCAACACGCCGCTGCAGGCGCTCGAGCTGATGAACGATCCCACCTACGTGGAAGCGAGCCGGGCGCTCGCCGAGCGCGCCATCCTGGAGGCGGGGCGCGATCCGGCGCGGCGCATCGATTTCATGTTCCGCCTGGCCACCGCGCGCGATCCGCGTCCGCCGGAGCGAGAGATTCTGGCCGGGCTTGCCCGCGATGAGACGGCGGAATACCGGCAAGACCATGTTGCGGCGCAGAAGCTCCTGAGCGTGGGCGCAAGCGAGCGTAATCCCAAAATCAACCCGAGTGAACTCGCCGCCTGGACCACGGTCGCGAGCACGATTTTGAATCTCGATGAGACGATCACGAACCAGTGAGAAAACTGCGACGATACTCGAGCGGCCGGCACGGAATGGGTGGAGTATGACGGTAAGCGAACAAAAGGAGAAGATGGCCGAAAAAAAAGAATCTAAAAATTTGCAAAACGAAGCCACTAAGCCCTGTAGAATCAATGAAACCGTGCGAAAAATGGGTCAAAACGAAGCCAAACGAAGCGAAACTTTGTCGGGCCTGGACCCATGTAAGTCCCTTAGAATCTGTGAGGGGTTGGGCGAAGGCGCACGTGAAATTGAATTCGAAGCCAAACTTGGTTTCGCCGTCGGGCGGATCGTTGCGTGTTCACGTATTTTACGTGTAAGCTAGGCCTGAGGCGTTTTATGAAACAGAACATCACTCTTGCCATTGACAGGACGCTATTGAAGAGGGCGCGGGCCGTGGCTGCACAACGAGGCACGAGCATCAGTGGTCTTCTTGCGACGGAACTGCAGAGGCTGGTGCAGAACGAGGAGGAGTATCAGCGAGCCAGGGTAAGGGCCCTCGCAATGCTCGCTTCGCCGCCCTTCCGCCTCGGGGGCCAGGGCATTGGAAATCGTGAGGCTCTCCATGACCGGCAAGGTCTTCGTTGATACCAACGTGCTTGTTTACGCTCACGACGAAGAAGGGGATTGGAAGCGTGAGCGAGCGCTAAAATGTCTGGCGGAGTTGTGGGATAACGGGGGCGGCCGTCTCAGCACACAGGTCTTGCAGGAATTTATCCACAGCATCACGCAGCGGGTGGCGAAACCCATGGCAAGGGGCGCGGCCCGCGAGATCGTAAGAGCTTACGCCTCCTGGGTGAAGTCTCCAATTACCCCGGCTACGGTTCTCCGAGGATCGGAAATCGCCGAAACCTGGCAGACTTCATTTTGGGACGGTATGATCCTGGCGGCCGCGGAGCAGGACGGGGTTACCGAGTTACTCAGCGAGGACCTGAACGCTGGGCAAATCATCGCGGGAATCAGAATCCGAAACCCGTTCCTTGCTTCATAGCGGGTTACTCTCGGTGAGGAGCTTTATGAACGGCGAAGAACTGCGAATGGCGATGACTCGGCGGCAATTCTTCCGCCGCAGCACGGCGGGGGTAGCGCTCGGTATCCCGGCGCTGGCGGCATTGCTCGACCGCGACGGGTATGCGGCCGAAGCGCGCGATCCGAAGACCGGCGGCCTTACCGGCTTTCCGAACTTCGCGCCCAAGGCCAAGCGCGTGATCTTCCTGCATCAGTCGGGCGCGCCCTCGCAGATCGAGCTCTTCGATTACAAGCCGAAGCTCGTGGAGTGGCAGGGGAAGGAGCTGCCGGGCTCCGTGCGCATGGGCCAGCGGATCACCGGCATGACCTCGGGACAGTCCACTTTCCCCGTGGCGCCCTCCACCTTCAAGTTCAGCCAGGCAGGGAAGTCAGGCGTGTGGATCAGCGAACTGCTGCCGCACACAGCCAAGATCGTGGACGACATCACCATTGTGAAGACCGTGTACACGGAGGCGATCAATCACGATCCGGCGATCACCTTCATCCAGACGGGCTTTCAGCAGCCGGGCCGGCCCAGCATGGGCGCCTGGGTGAGCTACGGCCTCGGCAGCGACAACCAGAATCTTCCCGCCTTCGTGGTGCTGATCTCGCAGGCCAACGCCCTCAATCCTGACCAGCCGCTGTTCTCGCGGCTGTGGGGACCCGGTTTCCTGCCGTCGAAGTATCAGGGCGTGAAGTTCCGCTCGAGCGGCGATCCCGTGCTCTATCTCTCCAATCCGCCGGGCATCGCGCCCGCCACCCGCCGCCGTATGCTCGACGGCATCGCCAAGCTCAACGGCATGCTCGCCGAGGAGTACGGCGATCCCGAGATTGAGACGCGCGTGGCGCAGTACGAGATGGCGTATCGCATGCAGACCTCGGTCCCCGAGCTCAGCGATCTCTCCAAAGAGCCCGAGTCCGTCTTCGAGCTGTATGGGCCGGAGTCCCGCAAACCCGGCACCTACGCGGCCAATTGTCTGCTGGCCCGCAGGCTGGCCGAGCGCGGCGTACGCTTCGTGCAGCTTTACCATCGCGGTTGGGATCAGCACAATGATCTGCCGCGCGACATCGCCCTGCAGTGCCAGGGCGTGGACCAGGCTTCGGCGGCGCTGGTCACTGACCTGAAACAGCGCGGCATGCTGGACGATACGCTGGTGGTGTGGGGCGGGGAATTCGGCCGTACCGTTTATTGCCAGGGCAAGTTGAGCGCCACCAATTACGGGCGCGACCATCATCCGCGCTGCTTCGCGATGTGGATGGCGGGCGGCGGCGTGAAGAGCGGGTTTACGCTCGGTGAGACCGACGATTACTCCTACAACATACTGCAGGACCCCGTACACATCCACGACGTGCAGGCCACCATCTTGCATTGCCTGGGAATCGATCACACCAAACTGACCTACAAGTTCCAGGGCCGCTACTTCCGGCTGACGGACGTCGCCGGCCAGGTGACGGACAAAGTGCTTGCCTGAGCCGCGCCTCGCGACAGCGTCTGGGCCCGGCCGGAACGATGCTCCAGAAGGGTCCAGACGGGGGCTCCAGGCCGGGGTTCCAGGCGGGCGCAACTTCAGTCAGCCGGCGTCCGTCTAACAATTTTCGGACGCGCCACGCAGTACCGTTTAACGAGCAACCTGAAGTCCATTTTGGTTCCGGATCAGCACCGGAGCGCCGGTGCCGGCATCAAAGGAGGAATAGCCGGGACTTGACCGGCGTGTAGCGGCGAACCCTATGTGGATTGTACGACTGGCGCTGCGGCGGCCGTATACCTTCGTAGTGACCTCCATCCTGACCTTGATCCTCGGCGTGCTCGCCATCATCTCGACGCCCAAGGATATCTTTCCCAACATCAACATTCCCGTGGTCAGCGTGCTTTGGGGTTACCAGGGCCTCGCCCCCGAGCAGATGGCAGACCGCATTGTGACCAACAATGAGCGGGCGCTGACGACCACCGTCAATGACATCGAGCACGTCGAGTCGCAGACGCTGAACGGCCTATCGGTGGTCAAGGTATTCTTTCAGCCCGACGTGAACATCGCGATGGCGGTCAGCCAGGTAACCGCCATCTCCCAAACGCTGCTGAGATTTGCGCCTCCCGGAACCACGCCGCCGCTCGTGATCCAGTACAGCGCCTCGAGCGTGCCCGTTCTGCAGTTGGGTCTCTCCGGTCAGGGCATGTCGGAGCAGCAACTCTTCGACCTCGGCGTAAACTTCATCCGCACCCAGCTTCTGAATGTCGAGGGCGCGGCCATGCCCTACCCTTACGGAGGCAAGCAGCGCCAGGTGATGGTGGACCTCAACCCGCAGGCTCTGCAGTCCAAGGGGCTTTCTCCCCAGGACGTCAGCACGGCGATCGGCAATCAGAACCTGATTCTTCCTTCGGGCACCGCCAAGATCGGGCCGTTCGAATACGACGTGGAGACCAACGGGAGCCCTCTCAAGGCGGACGAGCTGAACGACCTGCCGGTCAAAACCGTGGGAAACGCCGTGATCTACGTTCGCGACGTGGCCCACGTGCGCGACGGATTTCCGCCCCAGACGAACATCGTCCGCGTGGATGGCAAGCGGGCGGTGCTGATGACCGTGCTGAAGGTGGGCAAAGCATCGACACTGGACATCATTTCACAGATCAAGGAGGAACTGCCTTTCATCGAGAAGGGCCTGCCTCCTCAGCTCCAGGTGAAGACCCTGGCGGACCAGTCGATTTTCGTGCGCGCATCCATCGAGGGCGTGGTGAGGGAAGCGATTATCGCGGCCTGCCTGACGGCGGCGATGATTCTGCTGTTCCTCGGCAACTGGCGCAGCACCCTGATCGTTGCCATTTCGATTCCGCTCTCCATCCTGACCTCTTTGATCCTGCTCAGCGCTCTCGGTGAGACCATCAACATCATGACGCTGGGCGGGTTTGCGCTGGCGGTCGGTATTCTGGTGGATGACGCCACGGTGGAAATCGAGAATATCAACCGCAATATTGCGATGGGGAAAGTGGTTCAGCAGGCCATCCTGGACGGCGCGGCGCAGATTGCGGTGCCCGCCTTTGTTTCCACGCTCTGCATCTGTATCGTCTTCGTGCCGATGTTCTTCCTTACTGGCGTGGCGCGCTATCTGTTTGTTCCCCTGGCCGAAGCGGTGAGCTTCGCGATGCTCGCTTCCTATTTCCTTTCGCGAACTATCGTACCAACCATGGCCAAATACCTGCTCCGGGGTCACGAGCACGAGGCCGAAGGGCTGGAGGCCAAAGCGCACGACCATTTCCTGGCGCGGCAGCAATTGCGCTTCGAGCGCTCTTTCGAGAGATTGCGCGGTCGCTACCGGGGGTGGCTTTCCGCCTGTCTCGAACATCGCGGCGCGTTCGTGGTTCTGCTTCTCGTCGTGCTGCTGGGATCGGCTGCCCTTCTGTTTCCCTGGCTGGGCCAGGACTTCTTCCCCGCCGTGGACAGCGGCCAGTTCACCTTGCACATGCGGGCGCGTACCGGCACCCGTATCGAGGAGACGGCGCGCATCTGTGACCTGGTGGAAAGACACATTCGTGAGGTGGTTCCCGCGTCCGAACTGACGGGCATCATCGATAACATCGGCCTGCCCTATAGCACGATCAATCTCTCCTACAGCAACTCGGCTCCCATCGGCACCGGAGATGCCGACATTCTGGTCACGCTTTCGGAACATCACCGTCCCAGCGCCGAATATGTCAGCCGCCTGCGCACGAGTTTGGGACGCGAGTTTCCGGGCGTGCTGTTTTATTTCCTGCCCTCCGACATGGTGAGCCAGATCCTGAACTTCGGTTTGCCCGCGCCCATCGACGTGCAGGTGGTCGGGAATGACCTCGAGGGCAACCGCCGTTTCGCCGATCAACTGTTGGCCCGAATCAAGCACATTCCCGGCGCCACCGATCTGCGCATCCAGCAGGCATTCAATCTGCCGCGCATTCAGGTTGACGTGGACCGGACGCGCGCGGCCCAAGTCGGGTTTACGGAACACGACGTGGCCACCGACCTGTTGATCTCGCTGAGTGGAAGTTTTCAGACGTCTCCTGCCTTCTGGGTGGACCCGAAGAACGGCGTCAACTACACAATTGCGACCCAGACGCCCCAGTACGACGCCGATTCCGTCCAGGATCTGGAGAATATTCCGGTTTCGAACCCCGGCGGACCGTCGCAGATCCTGGGGAATCTTGCCAGCATCGGGCGCGGCAGCGCCCTGGCGCTGGTGTCGCACTACAACGTGGCGCCGGTCATCGACATTTATGGCGCCGTGCAGGGCCGCGACCTCGGCGGGTTCGCAGGGGACCTGGATCGCCTTGTGGCGGGTGCTGAGAAGGGCTTGCCGCGCGGCTCACGCATCATTGTGCGCGGGCAGATTCTGACCATGCGCTCGTCTTTCTACGGTCTGCTCGGCGGGCTGGTATTCTCGATCGTGCTCATCTACCTGTTGATTGTGGTGAATTTTCAATCCTGGCTCGACCCCCTGATCATTATTTCGGCCCTCCCGTCGGCCCTGTCCGGCATCGTGTGGATGCTTTTCGTCAGCGGGACAAGGATCAGCGTGCCCGCGCTGACCGGAGCGATCATGTGCATGGGCGTGGCTACGTCCAACAGCATTCTGGTGGTAAGCTTTGCCAAGGAGCAGATGGCGGAGGGGCAACCCGTTGTGAAGGCCGCGCTCGAGGCGGGCTTCACCCGCTTCCGCCCCGTGCTGATGACCGCCCTGGCCATGATCATCGGCATGCTGCCGATGGCGCTCGGGCTCGGTGAAGGCGGGGAGCAGAACGCACCGCTCGGCCGCGCGGTTATTGGCGGCCTGCTGTTTGCTACGGTTTCGACGCTGTTGTTCGTGCCGTCCGTGTTCAGCATTTTCCATGGGTTTCTCGAGAAACGGGCCCAGGGCCGCCTTCCGAAGGCGGAACCGCAGCACGAGTAGGCGAGACTCGCGATGAAAACTACAGACTCTTACGAACCGGACGCACTGACCGAGTTGGAACCCTCCAGCCCCGAGCTCACGCCGCCGCGACGGCGCTGGGGTCTGGTGGTGGCGCTCCTTCTGGTCGGCCTGGCCGTTGCAGCGGCGGTCATTTTCGGCGGCATACTGCCCAAGCTCAAGGCCAGGGAGCAACTGCGCGTGCAGACGGACCAGCTCGCCGTGCCCACCGTGTCGGTCATCAGCATGAAGCCTTCGAACGCCCAGCAGGAGGTGGTCTTACCGGCGAACATCCAGCCCTACATTTCGGCGCCCATCTTTGCCCGGACGAACGGCTACCTCAAGAGCTGGACCTCCGACATCGGCGCGCATGTGAAGAAGGGTCAATTGCTGGCGGAGATCGAAACTCCGGAGGTGGACGCGCAGTTGCGCCAGGCCCAGGCGGACCTGGCCACGGCTCAGGCCAATCTCCATCTTTCCGAGGTCACGGCGGCGCGCTACCAGGATCTGTTGAAGTCTGACTCGGTTTCGAAACAGGATACCGACAACGCCACGAGCGACCTGGCCGCGAAGCAGACGACGCTTCAGTCCGGTGAAGCCAACGTAAAACGGCTCCAGGATCTGCAATCGTTCGAGAAGATTTACGCGCCTTTCGACGGCGTCATTACGGCGCGAAACACCGACATCGGGCAGTTGATCAACTCCGGGTCCGGAGCGCCGGTGGCGCTGTTTCAGATTGCAGCCGTCGATGTGCTCCGCGTCTATGTCAACGTGCCGCAGATCTATTCCAACTCGGCCCGGCGAGGCATGACCGTGGATCTGACGCTGCCGCAGTTTCCGGGAAAACGATTCCAGGGCACGCTGGTGCGCACGGCGGACGCGATCGATCAGGCTTCACGCACGCTCCTGGTGGAAGTCGACGTCAAGAATCCTTCGGGTGAACTGCTCTCGGGAGCCTACGCCGAGACGCATTTCAAGCTTCCGCCGGTATCCGGCCACACCTTTCTGATTCCGGTGCCCGCGCTCATCTTTCGTTCAGAAGGCGCTCAGGTGGCCACCGTCGACGATGGCCATCATGCCGTCTTGAAGCCCGTTACTTTGGGCCGCGACTTCGGCACGCAGATTGAAGTGATCACGGGCCTGACCGGTGACGACCAGGTGATCGTGAATCCTCCGGACTCGCTCATTGCAGACGAGGAAGTCCGTCCGGTGCCGGCCCGCGATGGCGGAGGCTCGCGGTGAACTGCCGGCAGGCGAGCGGCGTGCTCTGCGCCTTGGCCACGGCAGGCGGGCTGACGGCCTGCATGGTGGGTCCGAAGTACTCGCGCCCCGCCACCGAAGTTCCACCGGCATATAAGGAGCAGGCAAGTGCGCCGGCTGCGAATCTGAGTCTGCCGGAAAAGTGGTGGCAGGTTTTCAAGGATCCCGAGCTTGATGCTCTCGAGGATCAGATCAAAGTCTCGAACCAAAACCTGAAGGAGAGTGAAGCGCAGTACCGTCAGGCTCGCGCCTTGGTCAGGATCTATCGCGCCGACCTCTATCCCACCGTCAGCGCGGCGCCCACGGCCACGCGGTATCGTTACTCCGACAACAAGCCGCCGGTCAG
Organism: Terriglobia bacterium; assembly: GCA_035949375.1. Taxonomy (GTDB): domain Bacteria; phylum Acidobacteriota; class Terriglobia; order UBA7540; family UBA7540; genus Gp13-AA77. The sequence continues at coordinate 45,329 of DASZIG010000033.1, forward strand.
TTCGATCTCGGGCGCCTCGTTCAACGACTACGTCCTGCCCGGCGACGTCTCTTACGAATTGGACGCCTGGGGACGCATCCGCCACAACGTGCAGTATTACCGGGAGAGCGCGCAGGCGAGCGCCGCCGACCTGGCTACGGTCAATCTCAGCCTGGAAGCGGAGTTGGCGATGGATTATTTCGAGTTGCGGAGCGCCGACGCCCAGGCACAACTTCTCAACTCAACGGTCAGCGATTATGAGAGGACGTTGCAGCTCACCGAGGACCGTCATCAAGGCGGGCTCGCCTCCGATCTCGACGTGCAGCAGGCCGCCACTCAGCTTGAGGCCACGCGTTCCCTGGCTACGGATGTGGGCGTGGCGCGCGCGCAGTTCGAACACGCGATCGCGGTGTTGACCGGCAAGCCGCCGGCGGACTTAAGCCTGGCCTTCTCGCCGGCCACGGCCCCGCCGCCGGCCGTTCCGCCCGGGCTGCCCTCGCAGATACTGGAGCGTCGTCCGGATGTGGCCGGAGCCGAGCGCCGGATGGCCGCCGCCAACGAGCAGATCGGAATCGCCAGGGCCGCGTATTTCCCGTCGATCAGCTTGACCGGGTCCGGCGGCTTCGAAAGCGGCGTGCTGGGAACTCTGCTGCAAGGCCCGGCGGCGTTCTACACTTTGGGCGCAGCGGCCACGGAGACGGTGTTTGACGCCGGCCGCAGGCGCGGCATGACGGAGCAAGCCCAGGCCGGCTACGACCAGACCGTGGCGGCTTATCGCCAGACCGTGCTCAGTGCGTTTCAAGACGTGGAAGACAACCTCGCGGCCCTGCGCATTCTGGATGAGGAGAGTAAGAGCGAGGATCTGGCAGTGCGTGCGGCGACACGCGCCACAGACCTTTCACTGAACCAGTACAAGGGCGGAATCACCAACTATCTTCAAGTGCTCACCGCGCAGACCGCCCAGCTCACGGCCGAGCGCGCCTCCGTCGACATCCTGCGCCGCCGTTTGGATGCGAGCGTGGGATTGATCAAGGCGCTGGGCGGAGGCTGGGACGTCACCACGGGCATCCCTCGTGCCGAGCACATGGCGACCGGTTCAGCGGGCGGCAGCCGCTGAAAAGGGTGTGAAGAGATGAGAACGGCGGCTTTGCCGCCCTGCTGTGCGGAAAGGCTCCGCCTTTCCGTCCAGCAGGGCTATAGGAATTGAAGGCTTTGACGGCCTGCCGGAAAGGCAAAGCCTTTCCGCACAGCAGGGCGGCAAAGCCGCTGCCGCGCAAGCCTCGGATTTCCACCCAGGCTCTGAGACCCCTTAGTCATGACGCAGCGCGTCCATGGGATCAACGCGTATGGCGCGGCGCGCAGGAATGTAGCAGGCCACGAGCGCGACACTTACCAGGCTAGCCGCCACCACGGCATAGGTCCGCGGATCGTAGGAACTCACTCCGACCAGCAGGCTGACCAGAAGGCGCGTGAGGCCGAGCGCGGCGAGCACGCCGGTCCCGACTCCGGCCGCCACGAGCAGCGCGGCCTGCCCCATGACCAGCCTCAGCACGGCGCCCGCCTGCGCTCCCAGCGCCATGCGGATGCCGATCTCGTGCCGGCGGCGGCTGGCCGAGTAAGACACGGTGCCGTAGACGCCCACGATGGCCAGCAGCAATCCGAGACCGCCGAGCGCGCCGGCGAATCCGGCTCCTACTTTGAAGAGAAAGAATCCGTTGCCGCCCTGCAGGGACTGGTCCATGCTCATCACGTCATAGACGGGCAGGTTGGGGTCGAGTTGCCGCACCAGGCCCTCGACGGCCGGCGCCAGCGAGGCGGGCGGGACGGAAGTCCGGAGTTGCAGGACGTGCGTCGATCGGTACTCCTGCGTCTGCGGCAGGAAGAAGTACATGCCGGGCGGATCGAGCACGCCGTTCTCCTTGGCGTCGCGAACTACCCCGACGACCGTCACGAACGGTCCCGACGCAGCCTTGTAACTGAAGTGCTGGCCGATGGCATCCTGGTGTGGCCAGAAGCGCTTCGCCAAGGTTTGGTTGATGATGGCCACGGGCCGCGACGTCGCCGTGTCAGCGCCGTTGAAGGCGCGTCCTTCCAGGATTCGCATTCCCATGGTGGTGAAGTAGTCGTCGCTCACCATGTTCATGCTGGCGCCGGGCACGCGGGTGGCGGGCGGAATCGCCTGGCCCTCGGCGTAAACTCGCGCGCCGTCGTTGTAGTAGCTTTCCGGAATCGAAAAAGCCATGCTGGCCGATTTCACGCCGGGCAGGCTTCGGGCTTTGTCCAGCACCGCGCGCAGCAGCGCGTCGGACCGCTTCTGATCGTAGCCTTGCAGGCCGGGATCGAGTCCCGCGTTCAGGACGCCATGCGGATCGAATCCGAGATCGGTGGATTCGGCGCTCTGGAGGCTGCGGACGAACAGGCCCGCCGCCACCAGCAGCACGAGCGACCCCGCGACTTGCGCGACCACCAGTCCGTGCCGGACCCAGTGCCGGCCGCTGTCGCCGATCGTCCCGCGGCCGCCTTCGCGCAACACCTCGTTCACGTCCGCGCGCGCCACGCGCAATGCGGGCGCGAGGCCGGCGATGATCCCCGCCAGAACCGCGACCCCCGTCGTGTAGCCGAACACGCGCCAGTCGAACGCGAAGGCCAATCGCAAGGGGAAGTCGCCGAGGGGCCGCAGCCCGTTCAGCAGATGGCAACCCCAGTTGCCCGCCACCGCCCCGGCAGCGCCGCCGGCAATCGCGAGCAGCAGGCTCTCCGTGAGCAACTGCCGCACCAGTCGCAGGCGTCCGGCGCCCATGGCCGCCCGAATCGACATCTCCCGTTCACGCGCCGACGCGCGCGCCAGCAGCAGATTCGCCACATTCACGCAAGCCACGAGCAGAACGAGTCCGACCATAATCAGGAAGACGGTTGCTACCAGAGGCATGGTGGTGGCGACGGAGGGCTCTGGACGCGCGATCTTTTCAGAGACGACGCGCGCCACCTGCCCCTCGTCGGCCTGCGGATACTGCTGGGCGAGTTGCCGCGCGGTCACGTTCAGCGCGGCCTCCGCCTGCGGGATGCTGACGCCGGGCTTGAGCGCGGCGAGCACGCGCACCTCGCGATCCGCGCGTGCCGTGAAGAACCCGGGATTCGAGCTGAAGCCGAGCATCCCGATCGGCACATAGGCGTCGAGCTCCACAATGCTGTATGGCCCGTGGAACTGTTCCGGGACCACGCCGACTACGGTCAAGGCGTTGCCGTTCAGGCTGACGGTGCGTCCGATGATGCCGCGGTCGCCGCCGAAGCGCTGCTGCCAGTAGCGGTGGCCGAGCACCACCACGGGTCCGGTCTTGGGCGCGTCGCCTTCGCCGGGATCGATCACGCGGCCGAGCGCGGCGCGAACCCCGAGCATCGAGAAGAAATTGCCAGGCACGTAGGCCATGATCAGCCGGTCGGCGTGGCCCTGGTAGGTCAGGCCCACCAGATCGAGCACGTAGCCCGTCATGCCGGTGAATACGGCGGCGGAGTGGTCGCGATACTCCAGGTAATCCGGGTAGGACATCTGGTTGGGGTCGGATTCGGACTTGGCCTGCACCGCGACCACGGTCAGCCGGTTGGCGTCTTTCACCGGGAGCGGCCGGAACATGAAGACGTTGCCCAGGCTGAAGATCGCCGTGTTGGCGCCGATGCCGAGCGCAAGCGTCACGACCGCAAGCACGGTGAAGCCGGGCTCCTTCACGAGCATCCGCAATCCGAATCGAACGTCTTGCCAGAAGCTTGCCATGAGATTCCTCCGTCGACGAAAGTAGCCTCGGGCACAAGGTCTTCACACCACTATACGGTGGCGAGGCCACACTTGTTTCCGCGGAAAGCCCTGCCGCGCGGAGTTGGCTTCGAATCACCTAAACGAAGCCACCGTCCAGACCGGCGGATTGATTCCAAGGGACTTAACACGGCGCCGCGTTCGGCTTTTCTGGCTTCGTTTGGCTTCGTTTTGACCTATTTTTCAGGCATTTTTACTGATTCTATTGGGCTTAGTGGCTTCGTTTTGCAAAATTTTAGATTCCTTTTTTTTGGCTTTTTGCAGAAAATGACGCGGGCTAGCTCGAGGGCTACACAGTCCCGGTTGTCTCACCGGCAAACACGGGGCACAACCGCCTGTCCAATCGACGGCCACGGCGGTCTCTCCCGGAACGGTGAATTACAATCTCTCGTACAACTACGACCCCTGGGGCAACATGAGCTGCACGTCGGGCGGGACGGGCGTGTGCCCGCAGTACAGCTACGGAATCAACGGCAATTACAGCACCACCAATCAAATCACCAATTCCGGGTACACCTACGATGCGGCCGGGAACCTCACGGCGGACGGAACCGGCTCGGGCGCGTATACTTATACATACGACGGTGAGGGGCGCTTGACCGTAGTAAGCAGCAGCACGCTGACTTTCCTCTATAATGCCCTGGGGCAGGCGGTGCAATGGACGCAGTCCGGCGTAACCTACGACATGCTCTATGACGCTTCGGGGGAGATGATGGCGCGATTCAACGAGGCGAGCGGCAACTGGGACACGGCGCCGTTCCGGCTGGGGCACCGGATGCTCGGGACCTACGACTTCGGCAGCAACGTTACGCACTTCCTGCACGCCAATGCGCTCGGCTCATCGACGGTGATTACGGACGGTACCGGCAGCGTGGTGGCCGAACAATTGTTCTACCCCTCGGGTGACTTGTGGCAGGATACTTCGCAGCAGGAGTTCCACTTTGCAGCATTCGATTGGGGCTACGCCAACCCTGGTGTGCTGCCCACACCGAACCGGATGTATTCCTACACCAAGGGGCGGTGGATGACGCCTGACCCGGTCGGGCTGGCAGCGGCTGACATCACCAATCCTGAGTCCCTTAACCGGTACGCGTACGCGTTAAACAGTCCGACAAGCCTCATTGACCCGTCGGGCTTGGGCCCATTCGCGCCCATCGATCCTGGATGCATCGGCGAAGATTCAGCGGGGTTCCCCTGGGATATTTGTGGAGGGGGCGCTCTGCCGATTATTCCTGTCATCATCGGCGGTGGAGGCGGCGTCGGGGGTGGAGGAGGCGGCGGAACTGGCGGGGCTTCACCGGACAGCACCCTGTCATTCCAAGCTCCAATCAGCCACCGCTAGATTCCTGCGCGATCGGCGGCGTGCCGGTTCCGTGTCCACCTTCGCCTCTGTGGCCCGGCCCCCTGCCTCCTTGGATCGTGCTCGTGCCCGTCTACGGCCAGCCGCCAGGCCCACAGAGTCCCGGGGGTATATCAGCGACCCTCAAGAAGATACTGTCGACACCATGGGAGGTTGCTTGGATCATCCCCGTCATCGGCATTCCAGGCGAGGCTGGTTTTGGCCCGGCAGGTAGCATTGCCTACAATCCGACGACGCAGAACTTCTGTCTCAGCGCCGGAGGCGGAGTATCAGCAGGCCACAACATTGCCGCCGGCTGGATTACCAACGCCGGCATTTGGGGAGGTGGCACGGCCACTCCGGCAGAACTGGACCAAATATTAGCCGGTTGGTCGCTCTCCGTTGGTCTCAACGTCCCGTCGCCTTTGGGGCCCGTAGGGCCAGGTGGTCAAGTGTCGGTGAACGGCGCGGGCTGGCAAGCTGGCCCTACAGCTGGAATCGCTGGTGCATCAGCTTCGGTGACCTGGGCGGCATGTATCAAATAGGCGGGGTCACTCGGGGGCATAATGATTTCTAGTTCAGAACACTCCGTTTTCGTGGTTGGCGGTGCCTTGGTCGTCGTGGCAGGATTGGTCCTTCAGGGCATCTACACACTTCGAACCGGGCTGCTTCTCGCGTTTTTTCTTCGCCCCTCACGCGCAGCGGCGTTGCCGCTGAAACTCCTCCATCGGGTCGCTCTCGCCGGGCTTGACCTTGCTTCAGCCGCAGCTATCCTCGCAGCGCTCTCTAAGTTAGCGCAGCGTCATCACGTCAGGCTGGATGTCCTTGCCGGTTGGATGGGATCGCATGCAGGAGCCCTTGTAGTTTCGTGTCTCTCTGTGGGAACCGGGCTATGGCTCGTGCTTTGTCCCGCTACCATGGTGGGATGGCTTCAGGAGTACCACCCTGGAATCGCGGCCGGAGGTTCGGCCATGGTTTCGTTAATCCTAAGGTTCTGTGGTGCCTTGGCGGTAGCCTGCGGACTCCTCATACTTCTCTCCTACCTCCGCTAGCCGGGGGATCACGGCGACCGGGTCCACCTACAGTGGTACCTGTTGGCGTAGCTGCTTCCTCCTTGCCCCCGGAGCCAACTTCGTGCCGGTTCCTAAGCTGAGCGGTGCTTCGCACCGGGTGTGGGGGGTGACACGTCACCCCCGAAAGGGTGCTGAAGAGCTACGAAGGTTGCCGAATAGCAACTATCGTCCCACCAACAAGATGTCGATTTCAGGTTGCTGTCCGGCAACCTGAGTTGCTCCCTTCAACAACCAGTCTCAGGAAGTCCCTCTCCTCCGAAGTGTTCGAGATGTCCGACCTCTTGATTGTATGACATACATATATTAGGATGGCCTCGGAGGTTCTTGCCGATGGCCCAAACCGAGCCGCAGACCGAGACGTTATCGCTGCGCATCAGCGAATCGTTGCGCCACCGTCTGGAGCAGATCCGCGACCTGGTGTCGCGGCGCAAGGGGGAGAGCGTCTCGACTTCGGAGATCGCCAAGCAGTTGCTGGAATCGGCGCGCGAGGACCGGCTGGAGGTGGTAGAGCTGCTGGCGAAGCCCACCGAGTCGCTGGCGAGGATTCGGAGCAAGGGCCAGGCCGGGCACCTGTTGAGCCGGGCGGAGTGGACGGCGCTGGCGCACTTCGACGGGTGGCGACGACATTGGTTTTCATGTCTCCGTTGGGGCTAGGTCCCGCTGCCTGTCTCGAACGTCCGGGCCCGATCCATGCCCATGTCTCGGGCGCTGGCTGCGGCGGGGTATATGAGGGCGGTGGCGGGGATTGCACGGTGGACGGCGGTTCGATCGATTGCGGCGCATTGACCGGCTACGGAGGCGGGTCAGGCTTAGGGGGCAGCGCCGAGTCGACGGCCCAGTGCCCGGGGAACGTACCCTGTGTCTACGAGAACAACCCGTGGAATGAGATCTATGAGGACGCCTTCGGCCGGATCCTTTACCTGAACTGCAACGGGCAGAATACTGGCAACATGGTCTGCGTGTGGTCTCATTGGAGCCAGCAGTTTGTGCAGAACGGCAACATGGAGGAATGCATTGGAGATGCGGCTTGGATGTGCATCTTCAATCAAGTGTACCAGACGGCGTCCGGCCCAGTTAACGCAGCGGCGGTCGGGACTGCGGCGGTTGCGCTCCTACCAGCTGCAGTTGGAGAAGCTGCCGTTCTCTCTGAAGGACTGGGCTGGAACATCTCAGGAACTTGGGGAGCTTTCCGGCAATTCACCATCTACAACACATACGGCAATCTCCTTAGCCTTGGCGTCGATTCAGTTAACGGTTGGCACATCGGCATCTTGGCGAGCGAGACAGGTCACAGCCTGTGGCACATCCCCCTGAACCCATTGAACTGGGTGAACTGGTGGTAGGAACGACATGCCCTTGCGGATCCAGTTCGGCGATCCCAAAGGAGGCGTCAACGCCTTCTGTTACGTGCCCCTGGGACGGTGTAAACTGGCTCGCATCGCCGCTTTCGCCGAGCCGTCTGGGGTGAGCCGCTTATTTTACCGCGCGCTCTTGGAATCTCTGAGAGTCTGGGCGCCCTCTACCTACCTGCAAATTACTTCGTCGGATTCCTGGTGGGGTCGGCGCCGCGCCGACCTGAAGCTTGCCCCTAAGCCCCCGATTTACACCACGTCCAATACTCTGCTTTACGAGATTGACGGCACCGATGACCTGATTAGATTCATCAGTAAATTTTGGTATCGATCGCCCCTTAGACTGTATGGAGTTGCGCAACGGACTCCAGCCATAACCGCACTGGGTCCCCTCGTGGACCAGCAACTTCTTGACGCGTGCAAGCTTGTAGCCGCCGAAGAACTAAGGTTTGTAGCCGAAAGGGATACCTGGGGATTCTTCCCTAACGTCCTAGTTGCAGCAGTGAATGCCGAGGTGTTCGCCGACAGAGCGCGAGATGCCGCGAAGGTACTAGGTTCTCCGTTGCGATGCGACGAGTCGGCCTTCATCAGGTTCCCGATCTCAATTCCCGCTCGGGGCGATGCAAAGCCAGCCTCGAATTCATAATGGAGTCGAATCGGGGGACCGGAGCGCCACGCCAGCGCCCGGCGCGGCTTTGGCGCACAGCGGTAGCTGTGCGGCTTGTTCGCGTTCGGGTTCGGTGCACGCCCATGTCTCAGGCTCGGGCTGTGCTGGCGTGTACGAAGGTGGTGGTGGAGGCGTCTCCGTCGATGGTGGCGACGGCTACCCGCCTGGCCTGTTCTGTGTTGGGTGTGCACCGAAATCCATGCCCGTGAGGAG
>DASZIG010000034.1:0-4296 GCA_035949375.1 Terriglobia bacterium
GACGCCACGGCAACCGGTTCCGCGCAATGCGGAACGCCAGGTGCCAATTCCCACCCGACACCGGGGAGAGATGAGAGGGGCAAGTAGCTGGCCTCCCTGATCCTTCCGGGAGGCTTTTTAGTTTCTAAAGCCTTCCGGTTACGAGCATCTCCAATTTCCCGTTGCCCTCTGATGAGCTCAGGCATCTTACTTGAGGAGGCAACGTGAGCTATCTCTTACATCTGAAGTGCCGCGAATGCGGGCGGACTTATCCCGCCGAACCGATCGCAGCCTGCGAAGAATGTTGGGCGCCGCTCGAAGCGGTTTACGATTACGGCAAGCTGTGGGCGGACCTGCGCCGTGACGACCTGGCTGCCCGGCCCGCCAACATGTGGCGCTATCGCGAGCTTCTGCCTCTCAACGGCGAGCCAGTTGTGGGCCGCGACACCGGATTCACGCCTTTGGTCGCCGCGCCCCGCCTCGCCCGGGCGCTAGGCGCGCGCCAAGTCTACGTCAAGAACGATGCCGTGAATCATCCCACGCTCTCCTTCAAGGACCGGGTGGTAGCGGTGGCGCTCAATAAAGCGCGCGAGTTCGGGTTTGACACCGTGGGCTGCTCGTCCACCGGCAACCTGGCCAACGCGGTGGCGGCCCAAGCGGCAGCCGGCGGATTCAAGACGTTCATCTTCGTTCCGGCCGATCTCGAGACTGAGAAGATCGTGGGCACGCAGGTGTTCGGCGCAACGCTGGTGAAGGTGGACGGCAATTACGACCAGGTGAACCGGTTGTGCGCGGAGATCGCGCTTCGGCACTCGTGGGGGATCGTGAACGTCAACCTGCGGTCTTACTACGCCGAGGGCTCGAAGACGGTGGGCTACGAGATCGCCGAGCAACTCGGCTGGCAGGCGCCGCGCAACATCGTGGTGCCCATGGCCGGCGGCGCCCTGATCACGAAAATCGCCAAGGCATTCAGCGAGCTTGCCCAGCTCGGCTGGGTCCCGGCGCGGCGCACGAAGTTCTTCGGGGCTCAGGCCACCGGATGCTCGCCCATCTCGACGGCCGCCAAACGGGGCACGACCGAGATTCAGCCGCAGAAGCCGCGCACCATTGCCAAGTCGCTCGCCATCGGGAATCCGGCGGACGGTCCCTATGCCGTGAAGACGATTCTGAACTCCGGCGGCGCCGCTGAGGACTCAAGCGACGACGAGATCGTGAACGGCATCCGGTTGCTGGCGGAAACGGAGGGCATCTTCACCGAGACCGCGGGCGGCGTGACGGTGTCGGTGGCCCGCAAGCTGATCGAGCAGGGCCGCATCAATCCTGAAGAGTCGATCGTGCTCGTGATCACGGGCAACGGCTTGAAAACCATCGGCGCAGTCAGCGCGTCCCTGGGAGAATGTATTACAATCCGGCCGAAGATCGAGGCTTTCGAAGCGGATTGCCTGCACGTGGCTGCAGCTTAGCAGGCCGCATTTCGAGACAGGCCCGAAGGGCCGATCCACCAAAGCCCAGGGCAACGGCCTGGGCCAATGGCCGAGGCGCAAGGCAAGAGCCCTGAAAGGGCGACCCCAGCGCCTATGGCCGTGGCTACGATCTTGTCGCACCCTTTCAGGGCTCTGAGGGCATCTCGGCGGGAACCCAAAGCCCAGGCCGTTGGCCTGGGCTTGGATGGACCGCCCCTTCGGGACTGGGCCGCAAAGCCGCACTGGTGCAGACCGAACGCTTTCACGCACACTCTTCCAGCCGCCCGCAAAGCGAAGGTCTTTAATGAGCTCCTCCATGGATTTCATCAGGATTTAGCAGTTTTGTGCTATGATTCCGTCTGCTATAGAGAACAGATAATATCTATAGTAGCAGTAACAGAAGCTCACACTTGTCATCAAACGGAGGAAGCGGAAATGAGGCCTGAATCATCAACGTTGGTCACAGGAAGGCTCACGTTAACGTTCGTTCTTTTGTTCGGGCTGCTGGCGCTCATCACGCCAAACGCCAAGGCCCAGACCTTCAGCGTGATCCACAACTTCGGCGCGGGAAGCGACGGAGTCAATCCGTATGCCGGCCTTGTCATCGACAGCGCCGGAAACATGTACGGCGTGACCTACAACGGCGGAAGCGAATCCGTGGGTACGGTGTTCGCGATCAGTGCGAACGGCCAGGAGAAGGTGCTGCACAGCTTCACCGGGGGCAGCGATGGGTTAAGTCCGTACTCGAGCCTGATCCTAGGCGCTGATGGCCTCTACGGCACCACCTACGGCGGTGGCGCTTACAGTTCGGGGACCGTTTTCGAGGTGAGTAAGAGCGGCACTGAAAAGGTGCTGTATAGCTTTGCGGGCGGCTCCGACGGGGCGAACCCCGAAGGCCCTTTAAGCATGGATTCCGCCGGCAATCTCTACGGGACGACGTTCTACGGCGGGCCTGCAGGCACCGGCGTGGTCTTTGAGATTTCGAAGAGCGGCAAGGAAAGCGTCCTTTATGCCTTCGGCGGGGGAACGGATGGCGCGAATCCCGTCGCGGGGGTGACGGTGGGCTCGGGCCAAAGCCTTAACCTTTATGGCACCACATCGGTCGGAGGCGCGGACGGATACGGAACCGTCTTTGAGCTGTCCCCGTCGAAGTCCGGCTGGAAGGAGAGCATTCTTTACAACTTCCAGTTACAAAACGATGGTGGCGTTCCTTACGGCGGGCTGGTCTTCGATCACTCCGGCAATCTTTACGGCGCAGCCACTGATGGGGGCGCCGGCGGTACCAACGGCGGCGGCACTGTTTTCGAACTGACGCATTCGGCCGGCGGGTGGCAATTCAACGTCCTGAATAGCCTTTCCGGTTGGGGCATTTCGGGAACGTTCCGCAACCTGCTGCTGGATGGCTCAGGCAACATTTATGCCACGACCCACTGCGATGGCACTTATAGCGCAGGCACGGTCTATCAGCTGACCAAGTCCGGCGGCGTGTGGACCTATGTTCCGCTCTACACCTTTACGGGCGGCACCGACGGCCTGTACTCCTTCAGCAATCTGGTCCTGGATTCCAAAGGCAATCTTTACGGCACAACCGCCGAGGGCGGAGCGAATGGCGCCGGCGTGGTGTTCAAAATAAAACCCTAGAGCGTTTTCCATTAGCAGGATGCCGGAAGACCCCGCAAGCCTGTTATTCCGACGAGCCGCAGGCGAGGAGGAATCTCGTAGCTCTTTGTTTTCAGAGCGAGATTCCTCGCTTCGCTCGGAATGACACCCATCGGGAACCTTTTTAGCATCCTGCTGGGGCGTAGCAAGTCAAGAGCAATCTCGTCCGTCAGCTCTACCACCCGATGCTTGCTCAAGCCGGGCTTCCCAAGATTCGATTTCACGACCTTCAGACCACTTGCTCGCTACTCCTCGCGGCGGGCCTTCCTCTGCCCGAGGCGACCACGATCGACACCCTCGTCGCAACACCACAATTCTGCGGCACCACATCGACTCTGCAAATCCGTAAGAAAAAGCATCGAAACATGCTTGACAATAAAACTTGTCAATGCTAGCATCCCCTCGTGCTCGACATTCAAGTCATCGATGATCCGGCAGCGGCGACGGTGGCTTTGGAGCCCATGCGGAGTCGACTGCTCTCCGAGCTGGCCGTGCCCGCCTCGGCGGCGACGCTGGCCACGCGGGTTGGCCTGGCTCGGCAGAAAGTCAACTACCACCTGCACGCGCTCGAGGCGCACGGGCTGGTGCGGCTGGCCCAGGAACGCAAGTGGGGCGGGCTGACGGAACGGCTGCTCGTGGCGACGGCCGCTTCCTACGTCGTTTCGCCGGGCGCGCTCGGTCCGGTCGCCGCGGATCCGGATCGGGAAATCGACAGGCTGTCGGCAAGCTATCTCATCGCGCTCGGTGCGCGGGTCGTGCGCGAGGTGGGCGATCTTGTTCGTCGAGCCAAAGAGACGGGCAAGCGCCTGGCGACCCTGGCGGTGGATACCGAGGTTCGCTTCCGGTCGGCGACGGACCGGGCGGCTTTCAGCAACGAACTCACCGAGGCCATCACAAAACTGGTTTCAAAGTACCACGATGAATCCGCCCCCGGCGGCCGCGCGCATCGCCTCGTCGTCGTGGCGCACCCTCTGCCGCAGAAATCCAATCCCAAGGAGCCATCATGAGCGTGAAGAAAGAACCCTCCGGACGCCATTTCGTCCAGGTCGAAGTTGAGGTCCCCGGCACGCCGGAGGAAGTCTGGCAGGCCATCGCCACCGGGCCGGGTATTTCATCCTGGTTCGTGCCGGCTGAGTTCGAGGAGCGCGACGGGAAGCCCGTTGCGGTGAAGTTGAACTTCGGCCCGGGCATGGAG
>DASZIG010000035.1:0-10549 GCA_035949375.1 Terriglobia bacterium
GATTACTCCGAGTGGTACGCTGACGACTCTTTACAGCTTTTGCTCGCAAGCCGGCTGCCTGGACGGCGCTGACCCTTACGCGGCGCTCATCCAGGGCACTGACGGGAACTTCTACGGCATAACGGTGGAGGGCGGAGCCAACAGTTGCATTGTCGGTACCACGAACTACGGCTGCGGGACGCTCTTCAGGATCGCTCCGGGTGGCACACTGACGACTCTTTACAACTTTTGCTCGGTGCTGGAAGGCGGCACTTGCACGGACGGCGAGTATCCCCAGGCACCGCTGCTGCAAGCTGTCGACGGAAACTTCTATGGGACGACGTCGGAGGGTGGCACCAAGGGGAATCTCTGTTACTTCTACGGTTGTGGGACGGCGTTCAGTATCACTCCAAACGGTACCTTGACAACACTGCACCGCTTTTTCACGGCATCAGGTGCATATCCCTACGGGGCATTGGTCCAGGCGGCTAACGGGAACTTCTACGGGACCACGCTGTCCGGAGGAGACACGTCGACTCACGAGGGGGCGGTCTACGAACTCACCCCAAACGGGGCTTTGAGGACCCTTTTATACTTCTGCGGCATGGGAGGTGGCTGTGATGGCGGCCGTCCTTGGGCCGCGCTCTTCGAGGGCACCGACGGGAACCTCTACGGGACAACGTCGTATGCTGGGAAAGGATTCGACGGCACGGTGTTGAGCGTGTCGGTGGGTCTGAGCCCGTTTGTGGAGACCCAGCCGGCCTCTGGCCATGTGGGGGCGGGCGTCAGGATTCTGGGAACCGACCTGACGGGCGCCACGAGCGTCACCTTTAACGATACTCCTGCCGTCTTCAAGGTGGTTAAGAGCTCGTATATCACAACCACCGTGCCCGCAGGCGCGACGACGGGTACAGTCCAGGTGGTAACGCCCGGTGGGACGCTTTTGGGCAACGTGCCTTTTCAGGTGTTGCCGTAGATCCTCTTTTGGAGTGCGGTAGCTTGCTACCGCTAGATCAAGCCAGCTCGCTGGCCGCGGACGACGCTGGATGTCGCGCAGGCTGCGCCGCGCGAGGTAGGCTACATCACGGGCCTCGTCCGAGCCCTTGACAGCGTCGTCCGAAGCTGCTAAGCTCGCCTGCTTCCTGACGGGACCCCTCACGTGACGGTCCCGAGGGACCCGCCATGCGTCTGCGCCGCTCACCCCGCCCGATCGTGGCCCTGTTTCGATGGCTGACGCACCGCCGACCGATCCTTGTGAAGAGCGCTCGTGGAGCAAAGCTGGAATGTCGTTTAGAATCAGGGGGAAACGCCTCGCGGTTGGCGTCAATGATCAACAAATTGGCGGAGATTGACGCGCACAATCCGCAACTCCCCTGCCGAGTGAAACATGGCATACGAATGAAGCTGGAATGTCTCTTAGAGTCAGTGACATAGGCGGATTCGTCAAAACCTTGAGGCGAAGCGACCCGACCCCCGAGTCCCGAACCTCGAACCCCGTGTCTTGGAGTGCCCATGAGCCCAGTCTCTCGACGTGAGTTTTTGACGCAAGGCGCGACGGCCGTCGCGCTGGCGGCGGCCGGCGCCGCGCTCGCAGGCGACCCGGCCCGAGCCCTGCCCGGACATCAAGGCGGAGCCCCGGCCGCGAGCCAGGCTCCGGCCGCAAGCGCACCGGGCGCAAGCGCTCCGGCCGAGCCGCATCGCGACTTTCCCACGGACCCGCGAGCGCGTCTGGCGGTAGCGACCTACCCGTTTCGCAACTTCATTGACTCGCCGTTTTACCGCCGCCGCAATCCGCAAAAGCCGGGCATGGATCTGCCCACGTTCGCCCAACAGGTGGTGGAGCGATTCAACGTGCGCGGCATCGAGACCTGGAGCCCGCACATCCAGAGCCACGCTCCGGCCGATGTCGCGGTTCTGCGCAGCGGCATCGAGAAGGCCGGCGTGCGCGTTGTGAACATCGCGGCGGACCTGCGCCAGAGTGTCTACGATCCTGATGCCGACAAGCGGCGCGCCGCCATTGACGGCGGGAAGCAATGGGTGGACGTGGCGGCGGCCATCGGATCGCCGAGCATCCGGCTGCACGTGGCCGGCGTTCACGGCGTCCCGCCGGACTTCGCGCGCGCGGGCGACAGCCTGCGCGAAGTGGCGGACTATGGCGCCGCGCACAATGTCATCATCAACCTGGAGAACGACGACCTGGTCAGCGAGGACGCGTTCTTCATCGTGCGCGTGCTTGACCACGCCAACCATCCCTGGTTGCACGCCTGTCCGGATTTCGGCAACTCGGCGATGAGCGGCGAGCCCGCCTTCAACCTGGACGCCATGGCCCTCATGTTCCGGCACGCCCTCAGCATCTCCCACATGAAGGATTCCGAAGAAGGCGACGGCGGCAAGATCTACAACGCCGACGTCCCGGCCACGTTCCAGATCGCCAGGGCCAGCGGCTACCGGGGGTACTTTTCGATGGAGATGGATCGTTCGGGCGACCCTTACGCGGGCACGGCCAGCCTGATCGATCAGAGCCTGCGGGCGCTCGGATGATCCGCGGGCGCCATGCTATCATGAATGGGTTGCGCACCGTCCCACGCGAGGCGGCGCACCCTGGAGGCAGTTTGTGGCCGAAGAACGGCTTAAGCTCGCGGTCTTCATCGACTTTGACAACATTCAGATCGGTGTAAAAGACACGCTGGGCAAGGAATTCGACGTTTCGATTGTGCTCGAAGAGCTGAAGGAGCGCGGCGAGGTCATTACGAAGGTAGCCTATGGCGATTGGTCGCGCGCCGGAGAGCACAGCAAGCAGATGACGCAGCACGCCGTGCAGATGGTGCAGCGCAATGTGACCCCGCGGGGCGACAAGAACGGCGCCGACATCAACCTGGCGCTCGACGCCCTGGAGATGGCCTTCACCCGCCACCACATCACCGCCTTTGCCATCGTGGGCGGCGACAGCGATTTCATCGCGCTGGTCGAGAAGCTGAAACAGTATGACAAGCAGGTGATGGTGGTGGGCGGCCGCGGGTTCACGAGCAACATCCTGCAGCGCAATTGCACCGAATTCATCGCCTACGAGAACCTGATGCGCCCGGCGAGCTACGCCGCCCCCCGGCCGCGCTCCCGCCGTGGTGAGCCCGCGCGCGCTGCCGCCGCCATTGAGACGCGCGCTCTCTCCGACGCCTTGCCGAACATCCAGCGGGCGCTTTCGGTGCTCGCGGAGCGCGGCGTCTCGCCCCAGCTTGGCCTTCTGAAGAGCACGCTGCTGCAGTTGGACTCCACCTTCAGCGAGCGCGACTACGGCGTGGGCACGTTCCTCGAGTTCATGCAGAAGATGGAGGAGGCGGGGCTGCTGCGCCTGCGCAAGATCGACCGGGGCTACCTTGTCGAAAGCGCCAGCAAGCCGGCAGAGGCTCCCCCCGCTGCGCACCCTGAAGACGGGCACGCGGCGGAGCAGGCAGCGCCGGAAGCTCCGGCTGCGGTGGGCACGGGCGAGGGATCCGGATCTGCTCCCGAAGCAGCCGGCGCCGCGGAAGAGGCTGCTGCGGAAGCGCCCGCGGTCTCTCAGACTCCCGAACAGGCGCTCGAAATTCTGCGTCGGGCGATTGAAGCCGAGTGCGAGAAGTCCCCCAATCGTCCCCTCTACCTGCGGCACATCCGGCACGGCCTGCGCGCCGTGGACAAGGATTTTGACGAACGTCGCGCGGGCTTCGCGCGCATCACGGACCTGCTGCACGCCGCCCAACGCGAAGGGTGGCTCTCGTTGCAGCGCGACCGGAAGGGTGTACTGCGCATGTTCTATCGGCCCCAGACCGAAGCTGTATCGGTGGTCGAGGGGTCCACGCCCGTGCAGGGTGAGGCCGTGGGCAGCACTGACTTCTGGGAATCGAGCGAGACGATCGCCGTGGCCGAAGCCGGGCCTGCCGGCGCGGGGCCTGAGGGCGCGACGGATAGCGCCGAGGCGGCGGTTGAGACGGTCGAGGCAGAGGCTATGGTTGTACCTGCCGAGGCGGAGGACGGAGTGGTGGAGGCGCCTGCGGAGGCGTCATCAGAAGCGGCTCCGGCCCGTAAGGGCCGTAAGCGCCGGGTGGCGGCGGAGGCAAAGCCTCGCCGTAAGCCCGCGCCGCGCCGCAAGAAGGACGGCTCGGAATAGCTGGAGGGGACGCGCGCAAGCCCGGAAAGGGCCGGTTCAAGGAGGCAGCATGCGGAAAGTTGTGTTCCTTTGCGCACTTCTCGCAACTTGGTGTGGCGTAGCGGCGGGCGCTGAGACCGCCAAGGTGACCGAACGCCTCGAGCGCAGTGCTCAGGTGGTTCGCGAGATCCTGAGCGCTCCCGATCGGGGCGTGCCGCAGGATTTGCTGGATAAGGCGGTTTGCATCGGGGTGGTGCCGGCGGAAAAGAAGTTCGCCTTTGGCGTCGGCGGCAGTTACGGGCGCGGCGCTCTGGTCTGCCGCCACGATGGTACGGGCAACTGGGGCCCGGCCTCCATGATCATGATGAGCGGAGGGAGTTTTGGTTTTCAGATCGGTGGCGAGTCCACCGATGTGCTCTTCATCGTGATGAATCCCGACGGCGCGCGCAAGCTGCTTCAGGACAACGTCAAGCTCGGCGCCGACGCTTCCGTGGCTGCCGGTCCCGTGGGGCGCACCAGTACCGGCGCCACCGACCTGCAGTTGCACGCCGAGATCCTCAGTTACTCGCGCTCGCGCGGCTTGTTTGCGGGGATCTCGCTGAGCGGCGCGGTCGTCAAGCAGGATAAAGAGGGAAACATGTCGCTTTACGGCCGCGAGATTCCGGCCCATGACATCCTGATCAAATCGGCCGTGCCCACTCCGGCGGCGGGAGCCGGCCTCGACAGGGCTCTGACGGCGCATTCGCCGAGCGGCGGCCAGCCCTGGTCGATGTAAGCAGCTTCGTGGTGAGACCAACTTGGCGGTAAGACAAGTCCGCGGCAAGACAACTTCACGGCCGGAACGCGAATCTTCAACAGCTAGGGGAGGGACAACGCTGGCCGCGAAGTTCCTATTTCATCCGGCGGGAGAATTCCTGCCAGGGAGACTTATGATCAAAAAGACGCTGGCCTTCGTGCTGCTGTTCTGCGCACTCACCTCGCTTTGCTTCGCGCAGCGCAAGAGCAAAGAAGCCGAACGTCTCGAGAACGCCACTTACGTCATCAATGAGATCATGCAGACGCCCGACAACGGAATTCCCTCCGATCTGCTCGATCGCGCGGTCTGCGTGGGCATTATTCCGAGCGAAAAGAAGGGGGCCTTTGTCGTAGGCGGCTCCTACGGCCGGGGCGCGCTGGTTTGCCGCCTGAAGGGTACCGGCCATTGGGGCGCTCCCTCGATGTTCACCATCTACGGCGGCAGCTACGGGCTGCAGATCGGCGGCCAGTCCACGGACGTGGTCTTCATCGTAATGAACGCCGGCGGCGTGCGCAAGCTATTGCAGAGCGGCGTGAAGATCGGCGCCGACATCTCCGCGGCCGCAGGTCCTGTGGGACGCACGGCGGCGGCGGCCACCGACATCCAGTTGCATGCTGAGATTCTGACTTATTCGCGGTCGAGGGGACTGTTTGCGGGGATTTCGCTAGCGGGGTCGGTGCTGCGGCAGGACGAAGATGGCAACGAGCGCCTATACGGCCATGCCGTCACCGCTAAGGACGTGTTGATCCGCGGCAGCGAGCAGCCGCCGCAGGCTGCGAAGGCGCTGGACGATATCCTGACCAAGTACTCGCCGCGCGGCGGGGAGAATCTGCCGGACCTGGGATGAAGGCATTGACTCATCGGTTCATTGATTCAATGACTTTGGAATTTAAGGCCCCGGGCGTACCGGCAATCAGTCAATGATCCGATGAGCCAATCCCTCAATGAGTCAATCCCTCGATGAGTCAATCCGTCAGTCAATCCGTCACGCGACCTCGCCGCCGTAGATCCCCATAATTGTCTGCAGGAACTTCACGGCGTGCTCGTGAGGACGCTGGAAGGAATTGCGCCCGATGATCGAGCCGAACCCGCCGCCGTCTCGTATGGCGCGGGCTTCGTCGAACACGGCTCCGTCGTCGTCCTTCTTGGCGCCGCCCGAGAAGATCACGATGCGACGGCCGTCAAACGAGCTCTGCACCACGTGCCGGACGCGCTCCGCGAGCGTCCCGATCGGCACCGCTGCCTGGGTGTAGGCCTTGGCGGCCTCCGGCTGCTCGATGTGCGCGCTCGGCAGCTTCACCTTGATGATGTGCGCTCCGAGCTGGGCCGCGATGTGCGCCGCATAAGCCACCACGTCAATCGAGGTTTCGCCCTCCTTCGAGATCGACGAGCCGCGCGGATAAGACCAGACCACGACCGCGAGGCCATAACTCCGGGCTTCTTCCGCGAGCCCGCGCAACTGCGAGTACATCTCCTGGGCGTGCGCCGAGCCCGGGTAAATCGTGTAGCCCATGGCCACGCAGCCGAGACGCAGCGCGTCGCGAACGCTCGCGGTCTGCGCCGAGATCGGGTCCTTTTCGTCGTTCAGCACGTCATGATCGTTCAACTTGAGGATGAGCGGAATCTCGCCGGCGTGGCGCGCCGACGCCGCCTCGATGAATCCGAGCGGGGCGGCGTAAGCGTTGCAGCCCGCTCCGATAGCCAGCTCGTAGTGATAATTGGGATCATAGGCGGGCGGGTTCGAGGCGAAACTGCGCGCCGGCCCGTGCTCGAATCCCTGGTCCACGGGCAGAATCACCAGCTTTCCGGTGCCCGCGAGGCGTCCGTGGGTCAGGAGCCGCGCGATGTTCGCCTTGGTGCCCGGATTGTCGCTTTCATACCAGCTCAGGATCTCGCGCACGCGGTCCGTGTAGGGACTCGAAGGCGCCGGTGTCTTTGTGACAGGGCTTGCTGTTGCCATAGTTGTCGACCTCCGTCGTGATGCTTTTTGTGAGTATTGTTGATTCTATCACGTCGCTGGCATCGCAGCCCAATCGATCACGGCTGAATCCCATTTCGGGACGACAGGCGTCCAATCCTCTGCGAGTCATTCAAAGTGTGTGGAGGATGCCATGCTGCAACTGACGAGTTCGTGGAAGAGGACGCTGCTCCTGGCTGGTGCCGTCCTGGCGCTTTTCGCGCTTCCGATGGCCGGGCAGGACAATCGGCGCGGGGACCAGGCGCGGCCGATTCCCAAGGAGGGTCCGCGGGCGACGCGCAACCCTCATCCGGCCGAAACGCCGCGGAATTACAGCGATCAAGCGGGTCATCCCAACGTCCCGCATGTAGACAAAACACCGAAGGGCGACGTGTGGGTCGGGCACGACACGGGTCGCGACGACGCCAGCTATCATCTCGACCACCCCTGGGAGCATGGGCGCTTCAGGGGCGGTTTCGGGCCGAGCCACGTGTGGCGCATTGCGGGCGGCGGTCCCAGCCGCTTCTGGTTCGGCGGATTCTACTTCAGCGTCGCGCCGGCAGACATCGGGTTTTGTGTCGACTGGAATTGGCTTGGTGACGAGATCGTGATTTACGAAGATCCCGACCACCCCGGCTGGTACCTGGCGTATAACGTGCGCCTCGGCACCTATGTCCACGTCATGTTCCTGAGTTAAGGCGTGATTGTGTGGCGCGGGCTTCCGGTCCCCTTCCGGCTTCGGGCTGACGCGGGGGCCGTTCACCGTTGCGCCCACCTGGCGGGAATCACGCCGTGTTTGAACATTTCGAACCACGACGCGACGTCCTCTGCGCTCTCGATGCTGAGTTGCAGCATGATCTCGCGCGCAAACTCGATGGCGCCGAGACCGCTGGCGGTGATCAGGCCCTCGTCCCTGACGGCAAGCTGGTCGACGTAGAACTCGTCGTCGCCGTAGCCCGGGACCATGGCCTTGAGGTATGGCAAACCGTTGCTCGTGTGGCGCCTGTCCCGTGTGAGTCCGGCTCGAGCCACTTCGAGCGTCGCCGCACAAATAGCGGCAATCGGGACCGAGGCGCCCGCGAGCCTGTGCAGCAGGCTGATGAGTTCCGGATGCGACCTTTCCTGCCACATGTCGCCCCCGGGCATGATGAAGACGGCCGTCCCGGCGGGATCGACTTCACTTAAAGTGGCATCGGGCGCGAGCCTCAGTCCGCCCATCGTTGTCACCGGCTCAAGAGAGAAACCCACGGCGACGACCTTGAATCGCCCCCTACGGTTGATCTGGCACAGGGCGTGAGCCGGCTCCCAGTCCGCCAGGCCGTCGAACACCAAGAGGCATGCCATCGGATTCATTGCGGCTTCCCGCTCCTGGTTTTGGCCCTCGTTACACGCCGATCACGCCAACGAGCTCCTTTACGGAGTCTGCGGATTTCTGCAGGGCAGCCTGTTCTTCCGCGGTCAGCTTGATCTCGATGATCTGCTCGATCCCGCGCGCGCCCAGTTTCACGGGCACGCCCACAAACAAGCCGTGGATGCCGTACTCGCCTTCGAGGTACGCGGCGCAGGGCAGAATCTTCTTGCGGTCGTTGAAAATGGCCTCCACCATCTCCACGGCAGCGGCCGAAGGCGCGTAATAGGCGCTGCCGGTCTTGAGCAGGCTCACAATTTCGGCGCCGCCGCCGGCGGTGCGCTTGATAATCGCGTCGAGCTTTTCTTTGGGCAGGAGCTCGGTCACCGGAATGCCTGCCACCGTCGTGTAGCGCGGCACCGGGACCATGGTGTCGCCATGGCCGCCCAGCACGAAGCCGTGCACGTTTTGCACCGAGACTTCGAGCGCCTCGGCGATGAAGGTGCGATAGCGCGCCGTGTCGAGCACACCGGCCATGCCGATCACGCGGTTCCTGGAAAAACCGCTCACCTTGTAGGCCGCCTGGGCCATGGCGTCGAGCGGGTTCGTGACCACGATCAGAATCGACTCCGGCGAGTACCGGGCCACCTTCTCGATGGTGCCTTTCACCACGTCGTAGTTTGCCTTGAGCAGATCGTCGCGGCTCATGCCGGGCTTGCGCGGGAACCCCGCCGTCATCACGACCACGTCGGAGTTCGCCGTATCGGCGTAATCGTTGGTGCCCTTCACATGGACGTCATACCCTTCGATGGGCCCCGACTGGAGCAGGTCAAGCCCTTTGCCTTGCGGCACGCCTTCCAGAATGTCAATCAGAACCACGTCAGCCAGTTGCTTGTCCGCCAGCCGATGGGCTGTTGTCGCGCCCACATTGCCGGCGCCGACCACCGTTACCTTTCTGCGCATCATTCCTCCCTGAGGTTATGTCTTTGAGACTTATGCCCGCGATGGGTCATGCCATCAGACGGCTCGCGCGCCAGCGGCCCGGCGCCATTTCCTGAGGCGAGTTTCTAGGATAATCCAGGAATCGGGTTTGCGCACAGGGCCGTAATAGCCGGTACTGGTGTCATTTGGATTTTTTAATGTTGGAGACCGCCAATGATCGAAACTGAGAGCCTTGCAGAACAGACTTTAACGGTCAGGATGCGCCTGCTGAGGGCGCGTAAGCCGCCTGTTGCTACGACCGGACTTCCGTGGAACAATAAGCGCCGTTTCCTTTGGCCTCTGGCGGACATGCTGCGAGCGCTCAAGATCAACGAAATCGACAGCCTGATGAAACGCCTTCAGGAGATCGAGAGCGACCTCAGGGAGCAGATCATAAGCTCGGGAATGTCGGCCACCTTGGAGCATGACAACCAAGACTGTATCGAACGCTTCGAGAGCGCCATCAACGAGATGCCCGGTGCGCTGATTGGCGAGGCTGTGGACAATCGAATATTACGCGCCATGGGCGCAGTAGACCCACTCTGTACCCTCGAAGAACTCCTGCACGAGGTTAGGACTTTCCGCGAGGCCCTGGAAGACGAGATCAAGCAGCGGTCATTCCTGTACGTTCCATCCAAAAACGAGGCGTATTTCGAGCAAGATTATCTCTTCGGAGAAGAGGTCAGCACGAAGTTTTACAACACCAGCGTGGACATCAAAGAGGCCGGAAACTGCTTTGCCTTGGAGCTTTACACCGCTTGCGTCTTTCACTTGATGCGCGTCCTTGAGCACGGCCTCAAGGCGCTGGCTGTCTACGTTGGCGTTCCACCCTCCCAAACCGATTGGGGTCACATCATCGAGGCGATCGAGGACGAAATTGAGAAAATGGGCGGGATCAAGAAGACAGAATGGCCGTCTGAAAAGTGGCCGGATAAGGCGGAAACCCTGAATTTCTGCAGCAAGGCCGCCATCCAGTTCCGTTACTTCAAGAACGCTTGGCGCAATTACGCCATGCACGCCCAGGAAGAGTACGGCGCAACCGAAGCCGAGCAGATCATGGAACACGTCAGAGTCTTCATGAAAGAACTGTCAGAAAGACTCTCCGAGCCCACCACCCCAGCCAACGAGTAAACCCCACCCATAAGGAGCCGAAAACCATGCAGACACAGACCGTTCAACCAGCGGAGCAAATCTACAGCAATAAATCGCTTGACATTCTTGCAAAGAAGTTGGAAGCTATATTCGGCATGAGAGCAGAGGCGCTGATTCAGGCGATCGAGAACCGCATCAAGCATGACGATCAGGAGTCTAAGCGGATCGTCGGCGAGATGGCGGGCCTTAGCGCCGCTTACAACCGCCACCTTG
>DASZIG010000036.1:0-76680 GCA_035949375.1 Terriglobia bacterium
TCGGGCAACATCGGCAACGGAGCCATGGGCTTCGTGAATTCGGCCACAGGGACGGTACTGGCCAATCAGAGCACGCCGCTCGTCATCGATCCTTCGTCGAGCGGCTTCAGCAATCAGGGTACGTTGAACGTGAGCGCGGGCGACACCTTGCAGATCACGGGGCCGGCGAATTCGTTCCTCAATTACTCGAGCTCGGCCAAGACGCTGACGGGCGGCGCTTACGTGGTGTCGGGGACGCTTCAGTTCGGGGCGACCGGAAACACGATCACCACCAATGACTCGAGCATCACCCTGAGCGGATCGGCCGCGAAGATCATCACGCCAACGGGCGGGAACATGATCGCCCCGCTGGCGACCAACGGCGCCGGAGCCCTGTTCGAGATCACCAATGGCTACAACTTCACCACCCAGGGAAATTTCACCAATAACGGCACCCTGACGGTGGGCAGCAGCAACAGCAAGTTCGAGGTGAAAAGCGGCAGCAGCCTCACCAATTTCTCCGGGACCACGCTGACGGGCGGCACTTACCAACTCTTCGGAACGCTCGAGTTCGGCGCCACCGGAAGCAGCATCACCACGGACGATGCCAACATCACGCTGACAGGCGCGAGCGCGAAGATCATCAATTTCGGGAACCAGAACATGCTTTCGGCTTTGGCCAGCATCGGCGCGGGATCGAGCCTCACCATTCAAAGCGGGGCCAACCTCACCACCTCCGCCAACTTCACCAACAACGGCACGATCACGGTGGGCTCCGGCGACACCTTCTCGGTGACCGGCAACCTCACCAACGTCTCCGCCGGCGCCATCACGGGCGGCACCTACAACCTGACGGGCATTTTGAAGGCGACGAACGCCAGCGGCATCACCACCAACTCCGCCAACATCACCTTGACTGGGAGCGGAGCGCTTGAAAACCAGAGCGGCGTTAACGCTCTGGCGGGCCTCGCGACCAACTCGTCTGGCTCGAGCTTCACCATCACCGGCGGAGCGAACTTTACCACCGCCGGCGCCTTTACGAATAGCGGCACCCTGACCGTGGGCAGCGGCAGCACCTTCAACTCTTCGGCCGGGAGTTACACCAACGCGGGCGCTACGACCGTGCAAAACGGCGGCGTGTTCATGACGGCCGGCACCGTCACCAACACCGGCACGGCGTCCCTTAGCTCCACCGGGTCCAACACCGAGCTGCAGTTGACCGCGAACGCCACCTTGACGGGCACCGGCACGCTGACGCTTTCGAACAACGCCGCCAACCTCATTACCGCCTCGGCGGGAACAGACGTGCTGACCAACTCGAGCACGATTCAGGGATCGGGCACGATCTCGGGCCTTCTCCTCGCGAACTCGGGGACCGTGGACGCCGACCAGAGCACGTCGTTGATTGTCAGCCCGAGCACCGGAACGAATACGAACACGGCGACTCTGGAGGCCTCGGCGGGCGGCACGCTAGACCTTATGGGCACATGGACGAACGCAGGGGGAACGATCCTGGCCACCGGAACCGGCTCCCAGGTCCTGCTGAATGGCGCCGCCATCGGCGGCGGCACGCTGACGAGCGTGTCGGGCGGTGTGCTGGTGGGCGAGAACGGGGCCACGCTGAATGGATCCTCAGGCACCGTGACCATCTCCACGGGCAGCACGCTGCAGGTGAGCAACGGCGAGACCCTCAACGCCTCGGGGACGATCACGAATAACGGCACCATCACCCTGAACTCGACCGGCTCGAACACTGAGCTGGTCTTCACGGGGGCCGCGGACACTTTGGGCGGCACGGGCAAGCTGATCCTGGGCGCCAACGCGGACAACATCGTCACGGCCAGCGCCTCGAGTGACGTGCTGACCAACAGCGAGACGATCGAGGGCTCGGGCAACCTGGGCGATGCCAAGATGGGGCTGGTGAACAACACCGGCAAGTCGATCATCGCCAATCAGAGCACGCCGCTGATCATCGACACCAGCAGCAAGGGGTTCAACAACAAGGGGACGCTGAGCGTGAGCGCCGGCGACACGCTCGAGATCATGGGGCCGTTCACCAACTTCTCAGCGGGCACGCTCACGGGCGGCACCTACACGGTGACCGGGATTTTGGACCTGCCGAGCGGCGATAGCATCACGAGCAACGCCGCTACCATCACGCTGACCGGCGCCGCGGCCGAGATCAAGAATCCGGCGGGCAGCGGCAGCAATGCTCTCGGCGCTTTGGCGAGCAACGCGTCCACGGGCATTTTCACGGTAACCGGGGGCCAGGCCCTGACCGATTCGACCACGGCGGTGACGAACGCCGGGACCCTGACGGTGGCGAAGAACAGCAAACTGACGCTGTCAGCCGCCAGCGGGACGTACACACAGAGCGCCGGGACGACGACGGTGGACGGCACACTGACGGCGAAGGGCGGCATCACCTTCAATGGCGGCTCGGTGTTCGGGAACGGCGGCACCCTCAGCGCCGGCACCACCGGGACGGTGACAGACAACGCCACGTTCAACATCGGCGACACGCTCATGACCGCGGGAAAGGAAACGATCACGGGCGCGTACAGCCAGACGTCGACGGGAGCGATCAACATCGACATCGGGGGAACCACGGCGGGCACGCAGTTCGATCAGTTGACGATAAGCAGCACGGCGAGCCTGAACGGCGTCCTGAACCTGGATTTGATCAACGGCTTCGTGCCGACGCTGACGGAGACCTTCGACATTCTCAACGCGAGCTCAGTGACGGGGACGTTCGCCACGGTGAACGGGACCAGCATCAACAGCAACGAGCATTTCGGGGTGGTTTACAACGCGAACAACGTCACGCTCGACGTGCTTTCGGGCCCAGTCGGGTCCGGCGGCTGGGGAGGCGGGTCGCCGGGCTCAGGATCGGGCTCGGGATCGCCGTCCACTCCGGAACCCGGGAGCCTGGTGCTTCTCGGCAGCGGACTGCTCGGCTTGTGGCGCCTGGCGCGCCGCCGGCCCAGAATCTAGGGCATTCGCCAGCCCGGATTTGCCTGCTCTCGCCACCGGCGCTGCTGTATACTGGCGGCTCCCGTAGTTGAGCCGACGGGTGCCGGAGACGTTGAGTGGCGTCGCCTTCACGTGCCGCAAGTGCGCTTGCGCCCTCCGTCGCGGAGAGTGCCGATCAAGCGCGCCGTCTGATCGCCATCCGGCTGCTTCCCTTCCTTTTCGTCCTCTACATCGTCAACTATCTCGGCCGCACCAACCTTGCGTACGCGGCGCTCGGAATGTCGCGCGATCTCGGATTCAGCGACCGCGTGTTTGGTCTCGGAGCCGGCATTTTCTTCGTGAGCTATGTGGCGTTGCAGATCCCCGGCGCCCTGCTGGTGGAGCGCTGGAGCGCGCGCGGCATGATCGCCGGCAGCATGATCGCGGCCGGGGCGCTCACGGCCTCGATCGCGCTGGTGCACACGTCCGGCCAACTCTACTTGACGCGCTTCGCTCTCGGCGCGGCGGAATCCGCCTACTTCCCGGGCGTGGTGGTCTACCTCAGCCATTGGTTCATTCGGGAGGACCGGGCGAAGGCGTCCAGCAATTTCATGGCGGCCATTCCGCTGTCGTTCGTAATCGGATCGCCGCTCGCCGGATGGATCCTCAGCCATCACTGGCTGGACACGCCGGGTTGGCGATGGGTCTTCATCCTGGAAGGCGCGCCCGCCGTGCTGCTGGGCGTGGTGGCGCTGTTCTACGTGACGGATTGGCCGCGGCAGGCGCGCTGGCTCGATCGCGGCCAGAAGCAATGGATCGAACAAAAGCTGACGGAAGAAAAGCCGGCGAACCCGTCGTCCATCACGGTGGGACAGACGTTGCGGTCGCGCGCCGTCCTGATGCTGTGCTCGGTGACCTTTCTCGGCTACTTTACGGCTTACAGTTTCGCCTTCTGGTATCCGACCATGCTGAAGCGCTGGTCCGGACTCTCGGACGCGCGCGTCGGCCTGCTCGGCGCCCTGCCCTACGCGGCGGGATTCGTCGTCATGCTCATCAACGGATGGCACTCCGACCGCACCCGCGAAAGGCCGTGGCATACCGCGCTTCCGCTCTTCATCGCAGCGGTTGCGATGCTTGGCCTCATCACCCTGCACGGCTCGACGGCGTTCACGCTGACGTGGTTTTCCATGGGCTCGATGACCACGGCTTTTCTCCCGATCTTCTGGACGATTCCGAGCGAAATTCTCACAAACTCCGCCGCCGCCGCGGCAGTGGGGCTGATTAACGCCGTGGGCAGCGTGGCGGGGTTTGCCGGCCCTTACGCCTTCGGATACCTGGCGACGCGGACGGGGTCATTCTCATATGGGTTGGCGCTGATGATGGTCGCGGGCCTGGCGGGCGGCATTGTGGTCTTGCTGCTTCCGAGGGCGCGCTCAGCCGGCCCGTCCGGGTCGAGGGCCAAGTGGAGGACGCCGTGAATGTCGTGCTGAGCGAGGTTGAAGCCCGCGTGCTTGGGGCGCTGGTTGAGAAGGAGATCACCACGCCGGACTACTATCCGCTCTCCCTGAACGCGCTGGTCAACGCCTGCAACCAAAAGTCGAATCGCGAGCCGGTGATGGATCTCGGCGAAGACGAGGTGCGCGAGGGACTGGACGGTTTGAACCGGCTGGGGCTCGCCGGCGCCGCCCGCGGCGCGGACAGCCGCGTGACCAAGTATGAGCACCGCTTGCAGGAAGCCTTCAACTTCGAACGGCGGGAAACTGCCGTCCTTTGCGTGCTTCTGTTGCGCGGACCCCAGACGCCAGGTGAACTGCGCGGGCGTACCGAGCGTATGCATCGTTTCAGCGATCTCGATGAAGTGCAGACGGCGCTGCGCCGCCTGATGGAACGCCAGCCGCCGCTGGTGAAGGCGCTTCCCCGGCAGCCCGGCACCAAAGAGTTGCGATACGCGCATCTGCTTTCCGGCGACGTGGAGTCCTGGGAGCCGCCGGCCGAATCGCAGGGGGAGGGTGGATCGGTGGACGCCGACAGGATCGCGCGCCTCGAAGGCGCGGTCGCAAGCCTGCAGTCCGAAGTCGAGGAACTGAAGCGCCAGTTCGCGGATTTTCGCACGCAGTTCGAATGAAGACGAAATACAGGTGTTCAGGGTTCGGCCGTGGTGGGATCAATGACCGTTACGATCTCGGAAATTCGATTGGCCGGGAATCCACCCTGCGCGGCGTGTTCGCGAATCAAGTCGGGACTGGGTGCGAGGTAGATGCAGTAGATTTTGTCATCGGTGACGTAGCTTTCCACCCACTGAATCTGGGGACCGAGGCCGCGCAGCACGCTGCACGACTTCTGCGAAACGCCGCGCAGTTCGTCAGGAGTAAGCTTGCCGGCGCCGGGAATCTCGCGCTCGATAAGGTATTTTGGCAAAGGGTGGTTCCTCCGTCTCTCCGGTCTCCGCTCTTAAGCGCCCCGAAACCGTCCCGGTATTGTACCAGTTTGAGGAGGGCGCCGGGGAATGCGAGAACTTTTTGTTGAATCGTCCGCGAGGGATTAAAGGCGACCATGCTCACCATCGTTGAGGCGGCATCCGCGGAGCAGGTGGTCGAGGCGCGGCGGCTCTTTCAGGAGTATGCCGCCGGACTCGGGGTCGATCTCTGCTTTCAGAATTTCGAGCAAGAACTCGCGGACCTTCCTGGCGACTACGCTTCACCCGCGGGCCGTCTCCTGCTCGCGCTCGATGGCCGCGAGAGCGCAGGCTGCGTGGCCCTGCGTCCATTGTCGGATGAAGTCTGCGAGATGAAGCGCCTGTACGTCAGGCCGCGATTTCGCGGGACGGGCCTCGGCCGGCGGCTGGCCGTCGAAATCATGCGCCAGGCTCGAGAGATCGGCTACAAGCGAATCCGTCTCGATACCATGCCGTCTATGAAGCAGGCCATCCCCTTGTACCGGTCGCTCGGATTTCACCCCATCGAGCCCTACCGCCTGAATCCTGTGGAAGGAGCGCTCTTCATGGAAGCCGAGCTTGGCGTTAGCAGCGTTGCGGCCGAGGGAGTGGAATAAGCGGACGCCCGGAGACTGGGCCGGCTGGAAAGGCTCCTCAAACTGCGTAGGCCCGCAACCCGGAGATCACTTTGAGGACGGGCTCGGTTGCGAGCTGCACTTCCTCCGCAGTCACGCCGGGCGCAGTTTCCCGCAAGAGCAGACCTTCCGGCGTTACGTCGATGACGGCGAGTTCGGTGACGATCGTATCCACCACGGCGGCGCCCGTCAGCGGCAGCGTGCATCGCTTCAGAATCTTGGGACGCCCGTCCCTGGTAGTGTGCTCCATGGCCACGATCACCCGGTTGGCGCCCGCCACCAGATCCATGCTGCCGCCCATGCCCTTCACGACCTTGCCTGGAATCATCCAGCTCGCGAGATTTCCCAGTTTGTCCACTTCCATGGCGCCGAGCACGGTCAGGTCCACGTGCCCGCCGCGGACCATGGCAAAAGAGTCCGCGCTCGAGAAATAAGACGTGCCGGGAATCTCCGTTACCGTCTCCTTGCCGGCATTGATGAGGTCCGGGTCTTCTTCGCCCTCGAAGGGGAACGGCCCCACTCCGAGCATGCCGTTTTCGGACTGCAGGATCACTTCGATGCCGGGCGGCACATAGTTCGAAACCAGCGTCGGAATGCCGATCCCGAGGTTGGCGTAATAGCCGTCTTGCAGCTCGAGCGCGATGCGGCGCGCGATGAGCTCACGCTTGTCCATAGGGTTGCCGGCGGACGGTGATCCTCGAAGGGCGAGCGAAAGCGTTACGCTCTCGGTCGAACCGTTCGCTTCTCAATCCGCTTCTCGTAGTCCTTCCCCTGAAAAATCCTCTTCACGAAGATCCCGGGCGTGACGATCGCGTCGGGATGCAGTTGGCCGAGATCCGCCAGATGTTCCACTTCGGCGATGGTGATCTTCGCTGCGGTCGCCATGACCGGATTAAAGTTCCGCGCCGTCTTCCGGTATACGAGATTCCCCCAGCGATCGCCTTTCCATGCCTTGACGAAGGCGAAGTCTGCCGTGAGGCCCCGCTCCAGCAGATGCTTTCTGCCGTCGAACTCGCGCACTTCCTTTCCGTCTTCCACCAATGTGCCTACGCCGGTGGGCGTATAGAAACCGGCGATCCCTGCTCCGCCGGCGCGGATGCGCTCAGCAAGCGTGCCCTGGGGATTAAGCTGCAGTTCGATCTCGCCCTTGAGCGCCTGCTCCTCCAGCCGCTTGTTCTCGCCCACGTAACTGCCGATCAGGCGGCTGATTTGCCGGGTCTCCAGCAGCTTGCCCAGGCCGAAGTCACCCACGCCCGCATTGTTGCTGATCACGGTAAGATTGCGGACCTCCTTCCGTCGTACCGCATCGATCAGGTTTTCCGGAATGCCGCAAAGGCCGAAGCCCCCGACCATGATGCTCGCGCCGTCTTCGAGGCCGGCGATGGCCGCGTCCGCATCGGGAAAGAGCTTATTCACGGTTCTTCTCCGCGCCCAAGTCTGCGTTGTGCCTTCCAGCGCCCGGCGCAACGATGGGACGTGACGCGTTCGGGATGCATGAAGATTATCACGACAGTTTCGGCCTTCGGCGCGGATTTTTCGCGTGACATTCGCCCCTGATGTCCGTCAATTAAGAATATGGCACTTTTACAAAACTGGAACCGCATGAAACGTTCGATGCCCATGGCCGGCCTGGCTGCCATGGCGATTCTGACGGCCGCTTCGCTCGCCACGGCTCAGCGCCTTCCGCGCACGGCCGTACCGGATCATTACGACCTCACTTTTACTCCGGACCTCCAGAAAGCGCGTTTTGCGGGCGATGAGATCATTCAGGTGGAAGTGCCGGCGCCCACCCGCAGCATCACGCTGAACGCGCTCGATCTCGATTTTCAATCGGCGGGCATGGCCTCGGGCGGCGTGACAGAGCAGGCGCGGGTCACCATGGACGGCGAGAAGCAGATGGCGACGCTGAGTGTCGAGCGCCCCCTTCCCGCCGGCCCGGCGCAGATCCACATCCGCTTCACGGGAATTCTGAACGACAAGCTGCGCGGCTTCTACCTGGCCCGTTCCGGCGGACGCAGGTACGCCGTCACACAGTTCGAGTCGACCGATGCCCGGCGCGCGTTTCCTTGTTTCGATGAACCTGCCTACAAGGCCACGTTCTCGATCACGCTGGTCGTCGACCGCGGTGATACCGCCATCTCCAACGGCAAGCTCGCGTCCGACAAGCCCGGCCCGGCCGACGGCAAGCACACTCTGACATTTGGCGTCACGCCGAAGATGTCTTCCTACCTGGTCGCCATGGCGGTCGGTGATTTTCAATGCGTGAATGGCGCCGCTGAGGGCACGCCGATCCGGGTTTGCGCCACGCCGGACAAGAAGGCGATGGGCCTCTACGCCCTCGAGGCCGCCGAACACATCCTTCAGTACTACGACCAGTACTTCGCCATCCGGTACCCCTTCGGCAAACTGGACCTCGTCGCCGCGCCCGACTTCGAAGCCGGCGCCATGGAGAATACAGCCTGCATCATCTTCCGCGAATCGCTGCTGCTGCTCGATAGCCAGCACGCCTCGCCCGAGGCGCGCCGCAGCGTGGCCGGTGTCATCGCGCATGAAATGGCGCATCAGTGGTTCGGCGACCTCGTCACCATGCGCTGGTGGGACGACATCTGGCTGAACGAAGGCTTCGCCACCTGGATGTCATCGAAGCCGCTCGAAGCCTGGCATCCCGAGTGGAACATCGGCGTCAGCCAGGCGTCCGCCACCGGCGGGGCTCTCGATGCCGATTCTCTCGACACCACGCGCCCCATTCACGCCCGCAGCGCCGAGACGCCGGACGAGATCGACCAGCTTTTCGACGGCATCGCCTACGGCAAAACAGCCGCGGTGCTGCGCATGCTCGAGTCCTACGAAGGGCCGGAGACCTTCCGCGCCGGCGTCAATGCCTACCTCGCCCAGCACGCTTACGGCAATTCCACCGCCGCCGATTTCTGGGACGCGCAGACGCAGGCCTCGAAGCTGCCGATTGACAGGATCATGCCGACTTTTGTCAACCAACCCGGAGCGCCACTCGTGAACCTGAGCGTCTCCTGCCAGGGAGACGCCGAGCAGTTGACGCTATCGCAGCAGCGCTACTTCTCCGACCGCGCCGCCTTCGAGAAGGGCACGAGCGAACTGTGGCAGTTGCCCGTGTGCCTCAAGTGGCCCGACGGCAAGGGCGGCTTCACCACACGTTGCCTGCTGCTGACCGAGAAGCGGAAGACCATCCCCGTGCAGGGCTGCGCACCCTGGATGTTCGGCAACGAAGGCGCGCACGGGTACTACCGCAGCGGTTATGACGAAGCGAATCTGCGCGCCCTGGCCGAGCACGCCGAAACCGGACTGACGCCCCCCGAACGCATCGCGCTCGTGAACGACGCCTGGGCGCTCGTGCGCATCGGCAAAGACTCCATCGTCGACTTCATGGGCCTGTCGGAAGATCTGCGCAGCGACCCGTCGCCTGATGTCGAGCAAAGGGTGCTCGCCCAATTCAACGAGATCGGCGACCGGCTTCTGGCCGAGGCCGACCGACCGGCGTTCGCCGTGTGGCTGCGAAGTTGGCTGAAGCCCGAGGCCGAGAAGTTGGGCTGGCAGGCCGCGCCGGATGAGAGCGGCGAAAAACGCAGCTTGCGCGCGGCTGTCCTCGGGGTTCTCGGGCAGGCGGGACGCGATCCCGAGACTCTCGACGAAGCGAGGCGGCAGGCCGAGCGCTATCTGGCCGATCCCTCATCCGTGGATCCGGCGCTCGCAGGGGTCGCTCTCAGGCTGGCCGCACTCAACGGCGATGCCAGGCTCTATGACGAAATTGTTGCGGCCCAAGGCCAGGCAGGCAGGAGTCCCGAGTACTACGCTCGTTGTTTTTCCGCCCTCGCCGCCTTTCGCGATCCTGCCCTGCTTCGGCGGACCCTGAACTACGCGTTGTCGTCGGATGTGCGTAGCCAGGATTTTGTGGGCCTGATTGACGCCGTTATGAACAACCCGAGCGGGCGGGATCTCGCGTGGGGCTTCGTCAAGACGCATTGGGGCGAGATCCAGAAGAAGGCGTCGTACGGGGGGCTCGCCGGCGTGGTGTTTGCGACCGGCGCGTTTTGCGACCCTCAGCATCGCGCGGATGTCAGCGACTTCTTCTCTTCTCACCCCGTTCGCGAAGCAGACCGGGCCATACCGCAGGCGCTCGAAGACATCCAGGGCTGCATCGATCTGAGGGCGCAGCAAGGGCAGAACCTGGCCGCCTGGCTCGAGAAGCAGGGGTCCACTTCCCAAACGGCCAGCCGTCTCGATCGAGTGGAATCGCTGCGCTGAGGCCGCCGTCAGCGCAGGTTTCGCCAGCGCTCGCGCAGCCGCTGCGCCTCATTGAAAGCAACCTCGAGTTGCTCGTCTTCCAGGTGCTGTTTCATCGCCTCCAGTTTCTGCGTAAACGCGTCCACTGCAACTCTCAGGTTGTCGGCGTTCGTCACCCCCACGTCGCGCCAGATGGCGTAAGGACTGTCGGCGAGGCGCGTCATATCGCGAAAACCGCCGGCCGCGAGTTCGAGCGGCAGTTCCGCGCCGCCTTCGCCGGCGAGTGCGGCGAGCGCGGTCGAGAGCAATTGGGGCAAGTGGCTCAACAGCGCCAGCGCGCGGTCATGCTCCTCCGCTTCGATCACCCGGGGCTCGGCGCCCACCGCGCGCACAAGGCCTTGAAAGGCCAGCACGCGTGGATCATCGAGGCCGCCGGGCGTGAGCGGCGTCACCACGTAGCGAGTTCCCTCGAACAGGTCGGGGTCCGCGTTCCCGATCCCCGATTGCTCTTTGCCTGCCAGCGGATGTCCCCCGAGAAACAGAGCGCCCCCGGCGAATAGCTCGCGAGCACGATTCATGATGGCGCGCTTGGTGCTGCCCGTGTCGGTGACGAGCGCCCGGGGCGCGGCCGCCGCCCGGACGGCGCCGAGTTGTTCCAGGATCGCGCCCACCGGCGCCGCCAGGATCACAAGATCGGCGCCGCGAACCGCGGCCGCCGGATCGGGCTCACCTTCGTCGGCCGCGCCCGCAGCCAGAGCGCGCTTGAGAACCTCGGGGCGGTCGCAAGCCACGACCCGTCCGGCAAAGCCCCGGCGCTTGAGCGCGAGCCCCCAAGAGCCGCCGATCAGGCCGGCGCCGACGAGAGCGATCCGGGAAAAAAGACTCGGCAATCGTTCCATGGCAAGGGCGGATCAGAGCCTACATAGAAAGGCTACACGCTGCGATCCACGGCCTCCGCGATCACGCGCAACTGTCTCATCAATTGCTCAAACTGTTCCGGAAAGAGGGCCTGGGGACCGTCGCTCAGCGCGCGATCGGGATCGTGATGCACTTCGACCAGTATTCCGTCGGCGCCGGCCGCCACCGCCGCTCTGGCCATGGGCAGCACCTTGTCGCGCCGGCCCGTGGCATGCGATGGATCGGCGATGATCGGCAGGTGGGAGAGCTTGTGGATGACCGGAACGGCCGAGAGGTCGAGGGTGTTGCGCGTGGAGCTCTCGAACGTCCGGATGCCGCGCTCGCACAGGATCACGTTGTAGTTTCCGCCCGACATCATGTACTCGGCGGAGAGCAACAGTTCTTCGAGCGTGGCCGCGATGCCCCGTTTCAGCAACACCGGCTTCGAAACCTTGCCGAGCTCCCTCAGCAGATTGTAATTCTGCATGTTGCGCGCGCCCACCTGCATGATGTCCACGTAATCGAGCATCATGGGGATCTGGGTCTGGTCCATGACCTCCGACACCACAACCAGGTTGTAGCGATCGGCCACCTGGCGAAAGATCTCGAGCCCTTGCTGTCCGAGACCCTGAAACGAATAGGGCGAGGTTCGAGGCTTGAAGGCGCCGCCACGCATCACCCGCACTCCCAGGCGCGCAACGAGCTGCGCGATGGCATCCATCTGCTCCGCGCTCTCCACGCTGCAAGGTCCGGCCATCACCACCACTTGCTCGCCGCCCACCTTCACCCCGCGGCCCACATCCACGACGGTTCCTTCAGGGCGGAAATGGCGGCTGGCCAGCTTATAGGGCGCGACGACCGGATGGACTTCCTGCACGCCCTCCATCAGTTCCACCACCCGCGTGTCGAAGTCCGTCTTGGCGCCGACACCGCCGAGCACGGTCTGGAGGGCGCCCGTCGACCGATGAACGTCAAACCCCTGATCCATGAGGTTGCGGACCACGGCCTGGATTTGCTCCTCGCTCGCCCCTTCTTGCATCACAACGATCATTTACGCCTTACTCCTTCCCTTTCCCGGGTGCGCCGGCGTCCGGCTGGGGTTTCAGATCGGGCTCGCTCATCACGTGGTGCTCGAGCGACCGCGCCTCGTCAATGATGCGCTCAAATAAGCGCCTGATGGCGGCATCGTCGAGCGGGCCCGAGTTGGACTGCACCACGTGGCGCAGGATCTCGCGTTCGCGCTCGGGTTGCCACGCCGGCTGGTTCAACTTTCTCTTCAAGTAGCCGATCTCAACGGCGCACTGGGCACGCTCGTTGAGGAGCTTGCACATCAACTCATCGATCTCGTCAATCCGACTGCGCCAGCGTGCCAGGTCGTCCATGCCCGCAAACCTCGTTATCCCTTATTCCCGGCCAGCCGGAAGCTGAATTTCGAGCGTAGCGTATGAGCTCGCACGGATTCTAAAAGACATAGTGGGTTCGTTCCCAATTTAAGGCTGTTTATTTCGCGCTTCTTCCAGTGCTTGGGTCCTTCCGGCCGCGTAAGGCACAGGAGTTCGAGGACTGACACATGCGTTTGCTGATTCTAAAAGACATAGTGGGTTCGTTCCCAGTTTAAGGCTGTTTTTTTCGCGCTTCTTCCAACGCTTCGCCCTTCCACGCGCGTAAAGCCCAGGAGTTCGAAAACTGACACATACGTTTGCTGATTCTAAATGACATAGTGGGTTCGTTCCTCACTTTAAGCCCTTTTTCTCCCGCCTTTCAACCCGTTTTCAACCAAGACACGAAGTCGCGCACTGGCGGAGCCCCTCCGGCGGGATACCGCTCTTCGATGGCATGGACGACAGCGCTGCCCACCACCGCCGCCTCCGCCAGGGACTGCACCGCCCGCACCTGTGCCGGCGTGGAGACTCCGAAGCCGACTGCGAGCGGCAGACCGGTGAAGCGCCGCGCACGCTCGACCAGCGGCTGCACCGCTGCCGACAGGTCTTGACGCTCGCCGGTGACGCCGGTGCGCGAAACTAGGTAAAGAAATCCGGTCGAGGCCGCGGCCACGCGTTCGACGCGCTCGTCGGTGGAAGTCGGCGAGGCCAGGAACACCGTGTCGAGACGATGGCTGCGCATGACGGCAATGTAATCGCCGGCCTCCTCGGGTGTCAGATCGACGATCAGCGCGCCGTCGGCTCCCGCGCGGCTCGCGTCCCGGGCGAAGTTCTCGATGCCATATTGAAGCACGGGATTGAAATAGGTGAAAAGCACGATGGGCGCGCGCAGATTCCGGCGCCACAGCGGCAGCCGCTCGAGCGCTTTGCGCAGGGTGGCGCCGCCGCGCACGGCCCGCTCGGAAGCGCGCTGGATGACGGGACCATCGGCGAGTGGATCGGAGAACGGAATGCCGAGCTCGATCACGTCCGCACCGCCTTGATCGACGGCTTCGAGCAGACCGCCGGTGGCATCAAGCGAGGGATCGCCGGCGGTGAGGTAGATGACGAGCCCCTTTTCGCCGCGCTCACGGAGATCGCGGAAGCACGCGGCCAATCTCGAAGTGGTAGCGATCGAATCCATCGACCATGTCCCGGTATACTCTGCGACCTCTGTGGTAGAAGCTTTCACCACAGAGCACACGGAGAAGGGCCCTCCTGCCACACCGGCAACCGTGAGGTTAACCGTCGAGGTGACCATCGCGTCCGCCCTGGCGGAGCAAGCTCTCTATAGGAGCTGAAGAAAGGCTTTGACGTCGAGCCGCGCCGCTTTGAGGATGTGAGCAAGAGTCGAACGTTTGACGGGCCGATGGGCCGGCACGGTCTTCAGCAACTCCTCGCCCAGCCTCTTCTGCAGCCGCAAGTGGCTTCCACGCTGCCGCACGAAGGTCCAACCATCCCGCTGCAGAGCCCGCACGGCCCGCTCATACGAAAGGCTCGGGACCTTGCTCACAACTCGATCTCTTGCACCAAAGCGTGTTCGGAGGTAACAAGATCGTCCTCTACGGGCTCCAGGTAAAGGTCAATAGCCTCCTGGATGTTGGCCGGCGCCTCTTCGGCGCTGTCGCCTTCGCTGATGCACCCTGGTAGCGCTGGAACGTTTACGGTGTAGCCTCCGTCCTCGCTGGGCTCTAGTACAACGCGGAGTTTCATTGTCAGGTGACCTCGCTACTCAGTCTAGCACGCTGTATGCGGGGCGATTACAACACTCCTGCCGACTGAAAAACCCCCAGGTCCTTGTCGCCACGCCCGGAAAGATTCACGATCACAATCGATTGCCGTGACATTCCTGGCGCGCGCTTGATGACCTCCGCCAGGGCGTGGGCGGATTCGAGCGCCGGGATGATCCCTTCGGTTCGAGCCAGCGTTTTCGCGGCCTCCAGAGCTTCGGCATCGCTCGCAGGCACGTATCCCACGCGGCCCGCGCGGAAGAGAGCGGCGTGCTCGGGCCCGATGGCGGGATAGTCGAGCCCCGCGGAGACCGAGTGCGTGGTGGAGACGAGGCCGTCTTCGGTCTGAAGCACGTAAGTGTAGGTGCCGTGCAGCACGCCCGGACGACCGCCCGCGAAACGGGCCGCGTGCTCGCCCAGATTGAGACCGCGCCCGCCAGCCTCAACCCCCACCATCTTCACGCCCGCGTCGCTGAGAAAATCGTAGAACAGGCCGATCGAATTGCTGCCGCCGCCGACGCACGCGAAAAGATAATCGGGAAGCCGCCCGGCGATTTCCAGAATCTGCCGGCGCGCCTCCTGGCCGATCACGCGATGGAACTCGCGCACCATCTCGGGATAAGGGTGCGGCCCGAGCACCGATCCCAGCAGGTAATGCGTGCTCTCGACGTTCGTCACCCAATCGCGCATGGCCTCGTTGATGGCGTCTTTGAGGGTCCGTGAACCCGCGTTCACGCCCTCCACCCTGGCGCCGAGCAAGCGCATGCGGAAGACGTTCGGGGCCTGCCGCGCCATGTCTTCTTCGCCCATGTAGACTACGCATTCCAGGCCGAGCAGCGCCGCCACCGTGGCCGTCGCCACGCCGTGCTGTCCGGCGCCCGTCTCCGCCACCAGGCGGCGCTTGCCCATGCGCCGTGCCAGCAATCCCTGGCCGAGCGCGTTGTTGATCTTGTGGGCGCCGGTGTGCAGCAGATCTTCGCGCTTGAGGTAGATTTGCGCGCCGCCCAAGTGTTCCGTGAGCCTGAGGGCATGAAAGAGCGGCGTGGGCCGCCCGGCGAAGTCGCGGAGCAAACGGCTGAGCTCGGCCTGAAACGCGGAATCGTGGCGGGCGGCCTGCCAGGCGCGATTCAGCGCCTCGACCGGACCCATGAGGGTCTCAGGCACGTAGCAGCCGCCGAACTCACCGTACCGTCCGCGGGCGTCGGGCCAGGCTTGAAGTGCGATACTCATCCGAGAATCGAGCACCCCCGACCCCTCCTTATCCAAGGAGGGGAGCAACTCCTCCTTGTCCAGGAAGGGCGATTTACTTCCTCGCCCGGTCATCATCAACCGGCGCCAGGTCCTGATCAACCTCGCGCACGGCCGCGAAGAACGCTCGCAGCCTGAACTCGTCCTTGACGCCCGGGCTTGATTCCACGCCGCTCGCCACATCGACGGCGTATGGCCGCACCTGCCGGATCGCCTCGGCCAGGTTCTCCGGCGTGAGGCCGCCTGCCAGAATCACGCGGGCGTACCGGGCGGCCTCGCGGGCCTTCGCCCAGTCGATCGTCTGGCCCGTGCCGCCCTTGAGGTCCGGGTGAAACGCGTCCAGCAAGAACGCAGCAGCTTCGAGCGTCTTCAAAGTCCCGGGCTCGAAGTTCCGGTCAACGGCTACGGCGCGAATCAGCGGATACGGCCAGCGGAAGCCGTTCGCGCTCTCGGGGAATCGCGGCCCGTGAAGCTGAATCGTGTTCACACCCGCTTCGCGTGCCACGTCCAGCACATGCCCTGCGTCCGTCTCGTCCGCGAAGACGCCTATCGTCATTACCAAGGGCGCCACGCCGCGGATGATCTCCCGTGCCGACTCGGGCGCGATGTAGCGCGGCGAGGGCGGGTAAAAATTGAACCCCAACGCTGAAGCCCCGAGCTCCACCGCGAGTTCAGTGTCTTCAACGCGTGTGAGCCCGCAAATTTTGACTCTCGTCATCGGCGTAGGTTCCCGGCGAGCGTGTCAGCAATTCAGCCAGCGCCTGCCCCGGATTGGCCTCGGTGATCAGCCGCTCGCCGATCAGCGCGGCGTCGAAACCGGCCGCCTTCAACCTCGTCAGGTCAGCCGCGGTGCCGATGCCGCTCTCGCTCACCGTCAGGACGCCGGCGGGTATGCTCGCCCGAAGGCGCAACGAGGTTTCCAGATTCACCTCAAACGTGCGCAGATCGCGATTGTTCACGCCCACGATGCGCGCGCCGGCCGCGACCGCGCGGCCGACCTCTTCATCGCTGTGAACCTCGACGAGTGCGGCCAACTCCAGGCCGTTCGCGAGCTCAATCAACCCGCGAAGCTCCGAATCGCTCAGGATCGTGACGATCAGCAGGAGCGCATCGGCCCCGGCGGCCTCGGATTCGTATACCTGGTAGGGTTCGAGAATGAAGTCCTTGCGCAGCACGGGGAGGCTGACGGCTTCGCGAGCTTCTTCGAGGTCGCCGAGGGAACCCTTGAAGAATCGCTCCTCCGTCAGCACGGAGAGCGCCACCGCCCCGGCCGCCTCGTAGCCGGGGGCGATTTCGCGCGGGCGGTAATCGGTCCGCAGCACACCTCGCGAAGGCGATGCCTGCTTCATCTCGGCGATCACGCCAAGGCCCGGCATCGCGAGAGCTGCAGCAAAGTCACGCCGCTCTGAGGCCCACTCCATTCGCTGTGCCGCCGCCTCACGGACGCGGTCCAGCGGAACCTCGGCTTTCCTGATTTCAAGGCGGGCCCGGCAAGCGGCGACGATGTCGTCCAGAATAGTCATGGGAAAGCCGGAGTCAGGAGGCAGGAGTCAGGAGGCAGAATGAGCTTTCGACCGAGTTACGTTCGTAGCCTGCAATCCTGTCGCGAGCCCGGAGTTTCAATCTTGTCGCAGCCCTGAATCCAGGGCCTTGTCTCTGACTTCTGTCTCCTGACTCCTGTCTCCTGCCTACTGATGTCTACTTCTCCACCGGCAGGCCGGCCTTCTGCCACCCGCTCAAGCCGTCCTGGTATACCTTCACCTTGGCGTAGTCGTAGCCCCGGCTTAGCAACATTCGAGCCCCGGCACGGCTCACCGCGCAGGCGTCCGAAGCGCCGCCTTTACCGCCTTCGTAGAGCACCAGCGTCTTGTCTTTGGGAAGGGCGGTCCCGTCGGTCTCGATCTTCTCGACCGGGACGTTGACGGCGGCCGGCAGATGGCCGTCCTTGAATTGCGCCGGCGGGCGGACGTCGATCAGCACGGGCTTCGAGGGCAAAAGCTGTTGGATCTCGGCGGTGTGAATGAGAGCGGGCTGCTGCTTCTTCAATTCATCCGGTGTGCACGTGAGTTCCGACTGCGACGCGAATGCCGGAGCCGTGCTGCCGAACGATCCCAAGCCGCCGTCGCCCGGGGTTGAGCCGGCCGAAGCTGACGGGCCGCCCGATGCCGGGCCGGCTGCGGCGGCGAGTTGCTGGTTCACGGCCTGAAGGATCGGATCGAGACTCGTGTTCAGGAATTTCTGATGGTTGACGAAGAATGTGGGAGTGCCCTTCACGCCCACGGCCTTGCCGTCGTCCAAGTCGCTCTGAACCCGAGCCTTGATCGCGCCGCTCGCGAGGCAGCCGTCAAACTGTTTCATGTCGAGGCCGAGCTCGGAAGCGTAGCGGTCGAGCGCCGGCTCACTCAGATCGTCCTGCTCCTCGTAGAACTTTCGCTCGGCTTCCCAGAACTTGCCCTGCTCCGCGGCACACTCGCTCGCCTCCGCCGCCGTCTCAGCGTAGGGATGGATCTCGACCAGGGGGAATTGCCGGAAGACGAAGCGGATTCGATTACCGTATTGACCCAGCATCTCCGCGACCTGGGGGGCCACTCGCCCGCATCCCGGACACTCGAAATCTCCAAACTCAACCACGGTGACCGGGGCGCTGAGATTCCCGGTAGCGTGGCTGTCTGGCCGCACGAGCCGTTCGTCAAGAATCTGCTGCGAAACGGCGGCCCCCGTCCCAGGGTCCTCGAGCGGGCGGCTGATCAGATACTTGAATGCCGGCACTTCGATTACCGCCATCAGCACCACAACCAGCACGAATCGCTTGCGCAGCCGGAACCGGCCGCTCTCACTGTCGGACTCAGGCGAGCGCAGATCGGCCAGGGACAGCAAAAAGATCAGGGTGATAATCACGGCGGAGCCCAGACACCAGGCACACCAGGCGTGGATCACGAAGCCTTCGAGGTAGGTGAGATACAGCGAGAAGGCGAATCCCCCGCCCGCGATGGCGACGACGGTCGCCTGCGCCGAGCGCCGTAGAGCCGGCGCCGCAAGCCAGGCCTCGAACAGCACCGCGAGGAAGAGCACCCCGTACATCAGCACGCCGTAGTCAGGGGTCGGATGTCCCCCGAAGGATGCATAACGGCTGGCACGCACCACGTCGCAGCCTACGCCCAGGCACACCAGGGGATGGTTGGGCGAGGTGTACACCCAGTGGAGATAGACGGCGTCAAAAAA
The DNA here is from genome assembly GCA_035949375.1 of Terriglobia bacterium. Lineage (GTDB taxonomy): Bacteria > Acidobacteriota > Terriglobia > UBA7540 > UBA7540 > Gp13-AA77. Next base: position 18,776 of record DASZIG010000036.1, read on the forward strand.
GCCCGCCAGAATCAGGATGAGCAGCAACACCTTGCGCATTCGACCCCCGCCTGAAGGCTTAGACCGCCGGACCCGCGGCCATCGCGACGGCTGAAAGTTGAACTGTTTTTCAGGCCGGGCGCGCGGGACTTTAAACAGTCCCACAGTAACTATGGTAGCAGATCGACCGAGTCCGGTTGCTTCGCGGAACGGCGCTTTTCAAGCTGCGCTCAATTGCGAAGTGCAATTCGGGCAGCGCGTGGCGGCAATCGGAATACTCATTTTGCAGAAGGTGCAGTCCTTGGTACTGGGCGGCAGCGCCGGCGGCTTCGGCAAGAAGCGATTCACCCACTTGATGAGCACGAAGACGGCAAAGGCTACGATCAGGAATTCGATGATGGTATTCAGGAAAGTGCCGTAGTTGATCGTTACGACGTGGGCCGCCTTGGCGTCAGCAAGCGTGTCAAAGTGTTGCCGGGACAAGGGCAGAAACAACGTGGAGAAGTCAACGCGGCCGAGGATCATCCCGATGGGAGGCATGATCATGTCATTCACCAGCGAGGTGACGATCTTGCCGAAGGCCGCGCCAATGATAATACCGACCGCCATATCCAGCACGTTGCCACGCATAACGAAGGCCTTGAACTCTTTGAACATAGTCATTCTCCTTCAAGGTGTCTTGCGATCCTCGGCGCCACAGTTCCGCAATCGCCGCCGGTCCGTTCATCGGGGCTCTCCGCGCCCAAGCAGCTAATCCTAGTGTCCTTTCACCAGCAGGTCAACCGCAGGGAGGCGCCACAGAATGCGTGGAGTGGATTCACGCCGTCGCGGAAATCACGGTGGCTCGCGAAAGAGTTTCGGCATGGCAAAAAGACCGCAGCACCGAGCGGGCCCGCCCCTGAGCAATGTTCGAGTCAAATGTTATACTTCGCTGCTATGTTCAAATCATCTTTACGCAACATCCGGATGGTGACTCTCGCTCTGGCCGTTCTTGGGGCGGGCGGCGTCGCAATTCGCACGGGCTTGGGCGCGCAGGGCAGCTCGCGCCGGTTTGATCCCAGTCTTTTTGCGGGACTGAAGTGGCGGCTGATTGGTCCGTTTCGCGGCGGACGCGCCATCACGGCGGCGGGCGTCCCCGGACAGCCGGATACCTACTACTTCGGCGCCGTGGGCGGTGGCGTGTGGAAGACCACCGACAGCGGCCTCGTCTGGCGTCCGATCTTTGACAGCCAGCCGATCGCCTCGATCGGCGCCATCGCCGTGGCGCCGTCGGACCCGAATGTGATCTACGTGGGCACGGGCGAGGCCGACATTCGCTCCGACACCTCTTTTGGCAACGGAGTCTACAAGTCGACCGATGCCGGGCGCACGTGGCAGCATATCGGCCTCGACGAGACGCGCGCCATCGGCCGCATTCTGATCGATCCGCGCGATCCGAACGTGGTCCTGGTGGCCGCGCTCGGGCATCCGTTCGGCCCGAACCCGGAGCGCGGAGTCTTCCGGTCGACGGACGGCGGCCGCACCTGGAATAAGGTTCTTTACAAGGACGAAAACACCGGCGCCGTCGATCTAGCCGCCGATCCCGAGACGGGGCATACCGTATACGCGTCGCTATGGCAGGCGCGACGGCCGCCCTGGAGCGTCTACGGACCCATCGAAGGCCCTGGCGGCGCGCTGTACAAATCCACCGACTCCGGCGCAACCTGGACCGAACTGCACAACGGGCTTCCCTCCGGCTCCCTGCATCGCATCGGCGTCGCGGTGGCGCAAGGGGGAAACCGCGTCTATGCCCTGATCGATACCGAGCAGGCTGAGACTCGCGGCCTTTACCGGTCGGATGACGCCGGAGCGAGTTGGAAGCACGTCACCGCCGACCCGCGCATCGACGGCCGGGCGTGGTATTTCAGCGGCGTCACCATTGATCCCAAGGATCCGGACAAAGTGTACGTGGCCAACACCGCGCTCTACCGCTCCACGGACGGCGGCGCCAATTTTACGCCCCTCAAGGGCGCGCCCGGTGGCGATGACTACCACTTTCTCTGGATCAACCCTCTGGACCCGCAGCGCATGATCCTGTCGAGCGACCAGGGCACAGTGGTCAGCGTTGACGGCGGTGACACCTGGAGCTCCTGGTACAACCAGCCCACGGCGCAGCTCTATCACGTGGCCACGGACAATCAATTCCCTTACCACGTCTACGGCGCGCAGCAGGACTCGGGCAGCGTGGAGGTGGCGAGCCGCACGGATTCCATGTCGATCAGCTTCCGCGACACCTGGGCCACGGCCGGCGGCGAAGGCGGCTACATGGCGCCCGACCCGGCCCACCCGGACATCGTGATCGGCGGCGACACCTATGGCGGCATCGACCGCCTGTGGAAGAGCACGCACCAGGCCCAGAACATTTCTCCGGCCATCGGCACCACGCCCAATTTCGGCGGCGGTGGCGGCTGCAACGCCGGCAATGGATTCCGTTTCACCTGGACTTCGCCCATCGTTTTCTCGATGAAAGATCCGCGGGCGCTCTACTTCAGTTCGCAGGTTCTCTGGAAAAGCCTGGACGACGGCACGAGCTGGGAGACCATCAGCGCCGACCTGACCCGGCCCGCGGCCGGTGCGCAGCCGGCGCCCGGGGCCGGGCCGGCGGATTTCACCAAGGTGACGGGCTGCGGCGTGATCTATGCCGTCGCACCGTCGCCGCTCCAGGCCGACGAGATCTGGGCTGGCACCGACGACGGCCTGATCCAGTTGACCGTGGATGGCGGTAAGACATGGAAGGACGTAACCCCGCCCGCCGTCGGCCCCTGGAGCACGGTAAGCCTGATCGAGGCTTCGCACTTTGACGCCGGGGCGGCCCACGCGGCCATCGACCGCCATACCCTGGATGACTACGCGCCCCACATCCTGCGCACGCACGACTACGGCCGCACCTGGCAGGAGGCGAACTCCGGGCTGCCGCCCGACGGATCGGTCCACGTCGTGCGCGAAGACCCGACGCGCCGAGGCTTGCTGTTCGCAGGCACCGATACCGGTGTGTTTGTCTCTTTCGACGATGGCGGACAATGGCAGGGTCTGCAGTTGAATCTTCCGGCCGCGCCCGTCCACGATCTCGTGGTTCACGGCGCCGACCTGGTGATTGCGACGCACGGGCGTTCCTTCTGGATTCTCGATGACATCGAGCCGCTTCGGGAGCTGAACGGCGAGATTGCCGACTCGGAGGCGTATCTCTTCAAACCTGAGGCGGCGGTGCGGCTACGTCCACGTCCGTTTGAAGGCACACCGCTGCCCGTCGAGGAGCCGAGCGCGCAGAATCCACCGCTCGGGGCCGTGCTCGACTATGCGCTGAAGCCGGAGCCACAAAGCGAGATCGAGCTCGAGATCCTGGACGCGCAAGGCAAGCTCGTCCGCCGGTATTCGACCGCCGACCTGGCCCCGCGTCCGCAGCGGACGCCGGTGGTGACCAGTAATTGGCTGGCGCAGCCCGGCGTCCTTACGAAGAAGGAGGGCCTGAACCGCTTCGTTTGGGACCTGCGCTACGCGCCCCCAACCGGGGGCGGCGGTGGCGGGTTCTTCTCACCGCGGAGCCCGATGGTGTTGCCCGGCGAATACCGGGTGCTCCTGACGGTGAACGGTCACAACTACGAGCAACCGCTTCGCGTTGAACTTGACCCGCGCGTGAAGACGCCGCTTGCCGACATCGTGCATCAGTTCACGTTCGAGCAGGAAGTGATCAGCGCCTCGGCCAACGCGCGGAGCCTGACCACGGCGGCACGCGACCTCAATGCCAAACTTGCCGGGCTCGAGAAGCCGATGGCCGCCAAGCCTGAGACGGCGGCGATCGCCCGGGCCATGCAAGCGCTCGAGGCGAAACTCTCTTCCTTCGCCGGCGAGAGCGGAGCGGGAGCGCCGGGCGGTTCGGGGTCCGCTAACCTGGGGAGAGCATCGAGCCTCCTCGCGCAGGCGTTGTCCGCGGCCGAAGGCGCAGACGCCGCCCCCACAGAATCGTGCGAGACGGCAGCGCACAAGGCGGAAGCGATGCTGGCGGCGGCCCGTCAGCAGTGGAACGCGATCAGAATACAGGATCTGGCAGCGCTGAACGCGCTCCTCGCCCAGCACAACCTCGGGCAGATTCAGGTCGTGGATGAAATGTGAGGCGTCCGGCAAAAGGGTTCTGGGCCGTCTTGCGACGGATCAGCCACGAGTGCGGCCGGGCGCCATCTCCGCTTTGAGGCGGTCAGCGAGAAACGTCTTGAGGAGGGACTGGTAAGGAATATCGCGCTTGTTGGCGAGCAGCTTCAGATTCGCGATCATGGTCACGGGCAGGCGCAGCGAGATCGTCCGGGCGGTAGGCTTCAGATTTGGGAAAACGGCGCGCTCGCCCTTCGACCAATCGATGTAGTCCATCGAGTCGTGGGTAGCCCAGAACTCTCTCTCTTGCTCTTCCGACTTGAAGACCGGAAGCGGCTTAAGCTTCCTGGCTCTCGCTTTTTTCGTAGCTCGCATAAAATCTCCGTTCTCGGCGCGTCATCAGCCGCGCCGAGACGATCCGAATCAGATAGCGGCGCACCGTGAACGCGACCAGCAAATACCGGCCCCGATCGGTCTGGCCGAAGGCACGCCAGCGGCGCTCTTCGTCTGAAGAATGGACGGGATCCTGCCGCACCGCGAAGGGCCGATTAAAAAACACCTCTTCGCACTCAGAGTCTGTGACGCCGTGCTTTTCCCAGTTTTTGTTGATATTGCCATCATCCCAATCGAAGCCAACGCATTCGGCCCATTCTTTCACGTATATAACCTTTATACTCGCCTTCCATCGGCTAAATCAACGGAAGGCTTAGGAGAACCTGACATGTCACCGAAGACCGAAGGCCTACTCGAATCCTCGTTGTACGTCGCTGATGTAGCCCGGTCGGCCGAGTTCTACCGGAGAATCTTCGGGTTTCAGGTCATCAGCGATTTCGGAGGCCGCGGCTGCGCGATGCAAGCGGGCGAGCGCCAGGTGCTGCTGTTATTCAAGAAGGGCGGCTCGCGAACCATTCCCACGCCGCACGACGGCGACGGCGAGCTCCATCTCGCGTTTGCCATCCCGGCTTCGGAGCTTGCCCGCTGGGAAGATTGGCTCGCGGAAAACGGGATTGCCGTGGAGGAGAAGCGCACGTGGGAAAAGGGAGGCACCAGCCTCTACTTTCGCGATTCTGACCGGCACCTGGTTGAGGTCGCCACGCCGGGCGTATGGTCGATTTACTGACTTTTCCTTTTTCGAATTTCGATTGACGGATTGGGGCACGTTGTAAACTGGAATCATGCCGAGCAGCAACGTCCTGAAGCTAAGGCGTACGGTTCAAGCGTCACGCGCCGCCATCCGTCCGGTGGACGGTCTGGCGGGCTATGCCATGCGCGTAGAACGCTCGCAAGGCCGGAGGTATCCCGAGCCGGCGCATCCCTACCGCAACGCATACGTGAGGGATCGTGACCGCATTATTCACTCCCGTGCCTTTCGCCGCCTGGAGGACAAGACGCAGGTGTTTTCGCGCCGGTTCTCCGACCATTTCCGCACCCGCCTGACCCACACGCTGGAGGTGACCCAGATCGCCCGCACCGTGACCGGGGCGCTCGGGCTCAATGCGGAACTCGCGGAAGCGCTGGCGCTGGTCCACGACGTAGGGCATCCTCCCTTCGGGCACACGGGGGAGGCGGCGCTCGACCGCCTGATGCAGCGTTACGGCGAGCGATTCGATCACAACCTGCACGCGCTGCGCATCGTGGAGCGCTTCGAGCAAAAGTACGCGGCCTTTCCCGGCCTGAACCTCACCTTCGAAGTTCGCGAAGGCATCATCAAGCACTCGCGCGACTACGATCCCGCCCTCTACCGCGAGCTAGCCGAGTATCGCTTGCCGGAGCGCCCGCCACTCGAGGCGCAATTGATCGACCTGGTGGATGAGATTGCCTACAGCACCGCAGACCTCGACGATGGCTACGAGGCGAAACTGCTGACGCTCGACATGATCCGCCAGGGCGTGCCGATGTTTGACCGCTTCCTGCGCCAGGCGGATCGCCGTTACCCCGCGGCTCCGGAGAAGCAGCGCTTCAACGAGGCCCTGAAGAGCGTACTCGACGCTCTGGCGACGGACCTTATCGATTCGACGGCCGCCGAACTGAGGAAACAGGACACCCACACCGTTGCGGACGTCCGGGCGTCCGCCAGGCGGCTCGCGACCTTCAGCCCGGCGAAGGCGGCGGAGATCCGCGGCATCAAGGAATTTCTCCGCCGCCAGCTCTACGAACACCCGAGCGTGCATCGCGAGCGCCGGGGGATCAGCCGGCTGATCGAGAGTCTGTTCGAGTATTTCGTCGAGAATCCGCGCCGTCTGCCTGTCGCCTACTTCCAAAAGACGCGCGAGGAGCCGCCCCAACGCATCGTCTGCGACTACATTGCGGGCATGACAGACAGCTATCTGCGCGAACAATGGTCACGCTGCCTCGGGCGCTGACCTCCGCCGTCAACGAAGCACGCCCGCACCGCAGCAAGGATCACAAGCGCTGCAAGCGATGAAACCGCTTCACCATGACCACTCTTAATACCTACCTAACCGGCGCGCGCCGGTGTTATCCTGCAGCAAGTCTCGTTGCGGGAATTCTCAAACACCCGTCGAGACGATTCCGGCAGAAAGGGGGCTCCGGCGAATATCTATGAGGAGGACTAATGAAGACTCGACCTTATTCTCTCTACTATTCTCTGTATCTCGCGCTTGCCCTCGTGCTCGTCGGCATCCCTTCAGGCAGGCGTCCGGTTGCGGCCGGCAGGTCCCTGGCAATTGGGACGGCTACCGGCAAGCAAATCACGTGCCCGGCAGGTGGTCTGCAGGCCACCGCCTGCTATGACCTCAGCATTTCCTGCCCCGCGGAAGGCATCGCCCCGATCGATGCAACTCTGAAGGTTATCGCTCCTCCCGGGACAGCGATCGGTACCGTCACGTTTGCTGCCGGGGGCGGGGACACGACGTTTTACGACACCGCATATACCTACGGAGGAAGCGCAATCCAAGACGTTGTAAACGCCGGATACACGGCCGTTGAGATTGCTTTCGATCGAACCAAGGCGGGCTGGCTCACCGGCCCGGGCGGTCCGCTAAACCTGGCTTGCCGCTACGCCACCGCCAACCAGTGGATCTACAAGAACCTGCACCAGGGAGGAACAACCGCACCCTTCTGCCCCACGGGTAACAGTGGCTCCGCCGGAGCCATCGCTTACAGCCTCGCTCACTATGGTATGGGTTCGATCTTCGCCATGGTCGAGCCTACAAGTGGTCCCGTGTACTCGCGCGTGGACAATGGATGCATTTGCACCCAGCCGAGCAAATCGACACCCTGCGGCGGAGGGTTGTTGAGCTGGTGTTACGGTATGTCGGATGCGGAGAACTACGTCGATCCGGCTTATAACAACACTTGGTGCTCGAGCGCCGTACAGAGTCACAGCACTGCCCACCAGACGCAGTTCTACGACGACAGCATTGACACCGCGACTGCCTCCTACAGCTATCCCACCACCGACGTGCACGTGGTGTTCGGAGGACAAGACCTCACGGCCGCTGTACCCGAGGGGACGGACTGGGTGGATCTGATCTCCACCAAGAAGAGCATCGAGTGCGTGGCTGACGCACCCCACGACCTGCCCGACGCCCTGGACGGTGCTCAGAAGGTGGCCAGCGATCTGATCAATTACTGCAAGCTGCCCTAACGCGGAACAGCCGGGCCGCCCGTCTCCCCGAGCATAGCGCGGAGGCCGCTCTTGAACGCCTGTCCATCGGCAAGTGCGGCCTTCGCGGCTCCTTTTTTCGTTCGCTTCTTCACCCCCGCGCGTCATGCGTGTTAGATTAGTGTTATCCGCTTTCTGTGACACCCGAGCGGCTCAAAGGAACGCTTCGTGAAGCGCTACGGCGAACATCGCTTTCCCGGCAAACTCTTCGTCGTGGAAGGCATCGACGGCTCCGGCAAGTCCACGCAGATCGCCCTGCTGAACCAGTGGCTGCACGCCGAGGGCTTTGGCGTGGTGTTCAGCGAGTGGAACTCGTCGCCGCTGGTTCGCGACATCACCAAGCGCGGCAAGAAGAAGCAGATCCTCACGCCGGCAACCTTCTCCCTGATTCACGCCACCGATTTTGCCGATCGCATGGAGCGGAACATCATCCCCTTGCTCAAGGCGGGCGCCGTGGTGCTTTGCGATCGCTACATTTACACCGCCTTCGCGCGCGACGTCGCGCGCGGCCTGGACCGCGCCTGGGTCCGCGAGCTTTACAGCTTCGCGCCCAAGCCCACCGTCGCCTTTTATTACCGCGTGCCGCTGGACGTGGCCATGAGCCGGATTACGCACGGCCGCAACGGTTTCAAATTCTACGAAGCCGGCCTCGACCTCGGGCTCAGTGACGATCCCAACCAGAGCTTCAGGCTGTTTCAAGGCCGCATTATCAATGAGTACGAGCAGATGATCCCCGAGTACGATATCACCGTGATCGACGCCACGCTTCCCATCGAGGCACAGCAGGTGCAGATGCGGGGAATCGTCAAAGCGCGCCTGGCGCAGGCCCGGCGGTTGAGAGTTGCCCCATGAGAGAGACTTACGGATCGCACGCGCCCGGCATGGAATTAATCGACCTACCCGGCAAGATCATCGTGATCGAAGGTACGGACGGCGTGGGACGTTCCACGCAGATCGCCCTGCTCAAGCCCTGGCTCGAGCAGCAAGGCCGGGCCGTGGTCGACACAGGCATGACGCGCTCGGAACTCGCGGGCAAAGGCATCAAGCAGGCGAAAGAAGGGCACACCCTGGGGCGCATCACGCTGACGCTGTTTTACGCCTCCGATTTCGCGGATCGCCTGGAACGCGAGATTGTGCCCGCGCTGCGCGCCGGCTTCGTTGTGCTCACCGACCGTTACATTTACTCGCTGCTGGCGCGCGCCCTGGTTCGCGAACTCGACCCTGTGTGGGTCCGCAACCTGTATAGCTTTGCTCTGAAGCCGGACGCGGTCTTCTATCTCCGTATCGGTGTGGAAGAGCTCGTCCCGCGCGTGGTGTTTTCGACGGGCTTCGATTACTGGGAAAGCGGCATGGACTTGAACCCGAGCGAAGATATGTACGAGAGCTTCCGAAAGTATCAGACCAGCTTGCTCTCTCGTTTCGACAACCTTGCGGAAGAATACGGATTTGAAGTGATCGACGCCACCCAAGGCATCCGGAGCATTTTTGAACAACTGAAGCTCGGGATATCGCGAGTGTTGGAGGCGGGGGCCAGCCCCGCAGCCGCCGCCGAGGACGTGAAGCTCGAGGAGCCTTCAGTCGCCTCCCCGCCAGCCGCCGCGCCCGTTGTTACACCCATCGACGGCCACAAACCCCGCACTCGTCGCGCGCGCAAGGAGCATGGCGTTCAAGCCGTCGGCAAAGGCCGCGAGGCCGCGCACTGACTCACCCAATCCGCCGTCCGGCGGTACTCAGGCGATTCGAAGATTTGGCCGAGGTAGCGCTCGCAGGAGCGGGTCTTCGAGCTCCGCAGACTCAGCACCAGCTTCTCTACCTCGATCGCCAGCGGGAGGTGTTTTTCCAGAAACGCCCGGTGCGCCACCATCTCGAGCATGGTCCCGCCCAGCACCTGGAAGTCATGCCAATCGCCGAGCCGGGACTGCAGGTCCCGCAGCCAGACGAGCGCCTCGCGGCTCCCCGTCACGTCGAGCTCGGCCGCGACTTCCACGAGGTACCGAAGCCTCTTGGCTGCGATGCGCAGCGCGTGCAACCCGCCCGGGTCTTGGAGTGACGCGGCTGCCTTGGCGGCGAAGTCCTGCCACAACTCGTCCAGTCGTTCGGAGAATCGGCCGGCTGAAGTCGCTCCTCCCGAATCCGATTCCGTGCGGGCTTCCATGTCGGGCGCGATCGGCGCGGGCACGGCGACCGCGCGCTCGTCGGGAAATGTGATCACGCGCGCCACGTCCGCAGGCCCGCCGGGGCAACAATCCGTCAATTCCTGGCGCAGCCGGACGTAGAGATCGGAAAGGTTCAGTTTCGTGAGCTTGCGATGGGCGCGCTGCGCCGTTTTGGGGCGGAGTTTGCGCACGTAGTCGTGCGCCGCCTCCCAGGCCGCGCGATGCGCGATCCGCTTCCGAGCCAGGGCCCGCCCGATGCGCCAAACCATGACGTCCTGGTTGCGAAGCTCACCGAGCGCCACCCGGACGCGCTTGAGCCGCCTCCGCAGTTTCCGGATGCCGCCGGGAGCCGGAGCCGCGTAGAGGAAATCCATGAGACCCTGCAGACGGCGGCTCGCAACCCTCAGGCTGTGAACGGGCTCGATGGCCTCGTCGCGAAGCACCTTCGGTTCGAGCGCCACCAGCCGGTCGAGCTGCTTCAGCGCCAGTTTCAGGACGCGGCGCGAAACCTCCGGCGCGTTGAGCTCTTCGAAGGCGGCCCCCGGACCGCGACGGTTCAATCCGTCGGCCGGCGAGGCAGGAGGACGGCTGGCGGCGCCCGCGTGCGCCTCGGTGTGAGATAGCTTGGCCATGGGCAACCCTATTGTAACGCGGGCGTAACATTGACGCCAGAGGCTCATTTCGCACATGCTCCCGGCTTCTGCTCCCGGCTTCTTGACCGCCGCCCGCCACTCGGTTAGCATAGGCATACGTTGAACACCAAATCGTTGCCCGCTCGCGCAATCCCTGACATACGTGTTGACGCCCTGCGTTCTTCGCGGGCGAAGGAGTGTTCGATCCGCCTATGAAAGCCAGCGTGCCTGTTCCCAAAGGCGTTGAAGCGTTGATCGGAATTCTTGACGGGAACCTGAAGCTGTTAGAGCGCTATTTCCAGGTCTCCGCGCATCTCGACGACGATACCCTGGAGATCGAAGGGCCGCCGGAGAACGTTCAGCGCGCCGAACGGCTGGTGCAGGATTACACCGACCTGGTGGAAGCCGGAGCCCGCTTCGAGGCTACCGAAGTGCAGTCGTTCCTGCGCATTCTTTCCGAGGATCCCACCAGCACCCTGAAGGGCCTCGCCGAAGCGGGACGGCCGCGCGCCATGGGCAGGAAATCGATCAGCCCGAAGAGCCTGAACCAGCAGCGTTACGTGGACGCCATCGAGCGCCACGACATGGTGTTCGGGATCGGCCCGTCTGGCACCGGCAAAACCTACCTGGCCATCACCATGGCGGTGGACGCACTGCTCGGACGCGAAGTCAGCCGGATCATCCTGGCGCGTCCGGCGGTGGAGGCGGGCGAGCGCCTCGGATTCCTGCCCGGCACGCTCGAGGAGAAGGTGAACCCGTACCTCCGCCCGCTCTATGACGCCCTTTACGACGTGCTCGATCCGGATCGCGTGGAGCGCTACCTCGAAAAGGGCGTGATCGAGATCGCGCCCATTGCTTTCATGCGAGGGCGCACGCTGAATGACGCCTTTGTGATCCTCGATGAGGCTCAAAACACCACCAGCGAACAGATGAAGATGTTCCTGACGCGCCTCGGATTCAATTCCAAAGCGGTCATCACCGGTGATGTGACGCAGGTGGACTTGCCGAACGGGCGCCGCTCCGGTCTGGCCGAGGCCGTCGAAGTGGTGTCGCGCGTGGAAGGCATCAGCTTCATCTATTTTAGCGAGCGCGACGTGGTGCGGCACAGCCTCGTGCAGCGCATTATCCGAGCCTACGAAGAGTTCGATAGCTCAAAGCAGATGAAGTTGAAGACCGCGGGCGGCAACGGCGGGGCCGCGAGCGAGGCGGTGTCGTAACAACACCCGGCCGTGCGCGAGGTCGCGCTTTCCCGGGTCTTTCCCATGGTGATCAACCGCCAAAACAAGATGAGGGTCGATGTGGGCGGCGCCCGCGACTTTGCGGCTCGCCTGGCCCGGGCGCTCAAACTCGGACCAAGTCGCTTCGCGGTCTGCCTGGTGGATGACGACTCCATCCGCGAACTCAATCGCGCTTTCCGGAACAAGCCGTATGCCACGGACGTGCTCTCCTTCGCCTGGGCTGACGCGGAGGACGGCAGCGCGCGCCGGCAGGCTGCGGCGCCGGCAGTGGATCGCGAATTCGGCGACTACCTCGGCGACGTAGTGATTTCGGTCGAGACCGCGCAGCGCAACGCTCGCGGCGAGGGGCATTCGACCGGCGCCGAGATCCGATGGCTGATCCTTCATGGGCTGCTGCACTTGCTCGGCATGGATCATGAAAACGATCACGGCGAGATGGAGTCGCTCGAGCTCAGCCTCCGCGCGCGCCTGGGCCTCGACGGCCTCAAGGACGCTGCGGGGAAGCCTCGCGGGAAGCGTGGCAATGCCACGAAAACACCGGCGCGCCGCAGCCCGCGCGCATCGAACAACCCGCGCGCATCGAACAAGAGGACCCGCGCTGCGTCCGTCCGAACATGAGCCAAGACATCTCGGTTGACATCCTCGCCGTCGTCGCGCTCTCGCTGCTCGTGGGGTTAGGCTCCTTCGCCTCTTACCTGCGCCTGCTGATGCGGCGCTTGACGCCCGTGGCGGCGCGCAAGGTGTTTCCGCCGCCGGGCAACGGGCACGTTGTTGCAGACCGCGAGCGCATCGGGATCTCCATTTCGGCGCTGCACGGCGCTTTGATGCTTTTCTTCGCCACCGGACTGGCGCTCCTCGTCTTCACCCAGCGTCCTGACCATCCCTGGGAAGACCTCGGTACCACCCTGCTGATCGGCCTCGGCGTGATCGCAGTGTTCGATCAGTTGATCCCTTTCGTGCTGGTCGCGCGCCATGACGAACCCGAGAAGATTTTGCTGCAGTGGAGCGGCCTGTTGCGCGCGAGCGTCAATCTGGCGTTGTTTCTCACTTTCCCGATCCTGGTTTCGACCACTATCAACCGCCTGCTCGAGGCGGACGAGCCGGAAGCCGAGCCACCCACGCCCCAGGAGGATCTGCAGGAACTGCTGGAAGTGGGCGCGCAGGAAGGTCTGATCGCCAAAGAGGAAGGCGAGATGCTGCAGTCGGTCGTGGAGTTCGGTGACACCCAGGTGCGCGAGGTGATGACCCCGCGGCCGGAAATCGCCGCCCTCGACATGGACGCCTCCGTCGAGGATCTGCGAGCGCTATTCCGCGAGAAGCGCCACACCCGGTTTCCCGTCTACCGCGACACTCTCGACCAGATCGAAGGTGTGGTCAGCATGGGCGACCTGATGGAACTCGCCCCCGACGCCCAGGCGCAGGCCACGCTGCGCGCACTCGTGCGCCCCGTCGATTTCGTGCCCGAGACCAAGCGCAGCAAGGATCTGCTGAAGGAACTGCAGAAGTCTACCAAGCAGATCGTGCTCGTGATCGATGAGTATGGCAGCGTCACCGGCCTCGTCACCATCGAGGACCTGATCGAGGAGATCGTGGGCGAGATTCGCGATGAGGTGGAGCCGCACGAACGCGACATCGTGACGGAGGCGCCGCACAGTTACCTGGTGGCCGGCCACACCGAGATCGCGCAACTGGCCGAAGCCGTGGGCCGGCCGCTCGAATCCGGGGATTACTCGACGGTGGCGGGCCTGGTGCTCGCTCACCTCGGCCGCGTGCCGCTTCGGGGCGAAAAAGTGGAAACCCAGGGCCTCGTGATCGAGGTGCTGGAGGCGAACGCCCGCGCGGTGCTCAAGGTGCGGGTGCGACTGGCAGCGGACCGGGGCGGGGCAGAGCCGGCTTTGCCCCCGCCCCATCAGGCGAGGGCGGCGGCCCGTGAAGGCAGGGCCTAAATGTGTAGCCTACTCCAAATATGAGCGAAGACGTTTTCAAATCGGGCTTTGTGGCCATTGTCGGGCGGCCGAACGCGGGCAAGAGCACGCTGCTCAATGCCCTGGTCGGTGCCAAGGTCTCCATCGTGACGCCCGTGGCGCAGACCACGCGCAACCGCATTCTGGGAATCGTCAACCCGCCCGGCGCCCAGGTGGTCTTCATGGACACGCCCGGCATCCACAAGCCGGTTTCGCGCCTGAACGAGCAGATGATGGCTTTCGTGCGCCAGGCCCTCGAAGAGCGCGACCTCGCCGTGCTGATCGTCGATGCCTCCGAGCCTTTCGGCAAGGGCGACGAATTCGTGCTCGGCCTGATCAAGCAGTACTCCACCCGCGCCATCCTGGCCTTGAACAAGATCGACCGCATCGCGAAGCCCAAGCTGCTGCCGCTGATGGAGCGCTACGCCCATCTGCACGATTTCGAGGAGATCTTCCCCATCTCGGCGCAGCACCAGGACGGTCTCGCCGAGCTCATGAAGGCGGTAGTACGCCTGCTACCGGAGGGTCCGCGCTACTTCCCGCCCGAACTCTACACGGACCAGCCGGAAAGATTCCTGGCCGCCGAGATCGTGCGCGAGAAGCTCATCCGCCACACCCGTGAAGAGCTGCCGCATGCCACCGCGGTGCTGGTGGAGAAATTCGAGGAAGGCGACAGCCTCACGCGCATCCACGCCACCATTATGGTGGAGAAGGAATCCCAGCGTCCGATCGTTCTCGGGTCGGGCGGCGAGAGGATCAAGCAGATTGGCACGGAAGCGCGGCTCGACCTGGAGCGTTTGCTGCCGCCCAAGGTCTACCTCGAGCTTTTTGTGAAAGTGGAGCCGCACTGGCGGGACGATCCGGCCCTGGTGGCGGCGCTCGACTATCGCGGCGACGAGGGCTCCTGAGGCCCGGGCCGCGGTTTCCGCGAGATCAGTTGTTGTTCTTAGCCTCGCCCGAGGCGATGCCGAGCGACTTCATCTTGCGATAAAGATGACTGCGCTCGAGCCCCAGGGCTTCGGCGGTCCGGCTGACGTTGCCCCGATTCTCATCGAGCTTGCGGAGGATGTAGTCGCGCTCGTAAGCGGCCCGCGCTTCCTGAAGGCTGAAAAATCCCCCGGAGGCGGCCGAGGCCTTGGCGCGGCCCTGGTCCTGCTGTAGAAGTCCGGCCGGCAGATGGCGGCGCTCGATGCGCTCGCCCGCCACCATGATGGCCAGGCGCTCGATCAGGTTCCGCAACTCGCGAACGTTGCCGGGCCAGCGGTAAGCCATCAGGGCTTCGAGCGCCGGCTCGGCCAGGCGCTTGGGACGGCGGCCATAGGCGCGCGCGAATTCAGCCAGGAAGTGCTCGGCGAGCGCGGGGAGATCCTCCGCGTGCTCGCGCAGCGGGGGCACGTAGAAGGGAATAACGTTGAGCCGGTAGAAGAGGTCTTCGCGGAAGTTCCCCTTCTGAATCTCCGCGCTCAGATCTTTGTTGGTGGCGGCCACCACGCGCACGTCCACGGTCAGGCTGCCGGCCGAGCCCACCGGCGTGAAGCGCTGTTCCTCGATCACGCGCAGCACTTTGGCCTGCGTGCGCAGGCTCATGTCTCCGATTTCGTCGAGAAAAAGGGTGCCGCCGTCGGCCTGCTCGAACTTGCCCGTCTTGTCTTCCACGGCGCCCGTGAACGATCCCTTCAAGTGCCCGAAGAGTTCGCTTTCAATCAACTCTTCGGGGATGGCGGCGCAGTTCACCTCCACGAAGGGCTTGTCGTGGCGCAGGCTGAGCTGATGCAGGGCGTGAGCCACGAGTTCCTTACCGACCCCGCTCTCCCCGTACACCAGCACGCGTCCGTTGGTGGGCGCGGCCAGCCCCAGTTGCTGGCGTAGCGCCTTCATGGGGACGCTCGAGCCGATGATGCGTTGCCGGCCCTCGATCTCTTCCCGCAAGCTGCGGTTTTCCGCCGCCAGTGAGCGCTGCTCGAAGGCGTGCCGCAGCGTGAGCAGGGTCTTGTCGATCGAGAGGGGTTTCTCGATGAAGTCGAAGGCTCCGAGCTTGGTGGCGCGCACCGCGGTCTCGATGGTGCCGTGGCCGGAGATCATCACGACAACGGGCGGATCCTCGAGCTTGTGGATTCTCTCCAGGGCCTCGAGTCCGTCCATGCCATTCAGCCACACATCCAGCATCACCACGTCACAGCGCTTTTGTCCCAGCCAGTCGAGGGCGGCCTCGGCGCTCTCGAGCGCCTCCACGCGATATCCTTCGTCGCGCAGCACGGCGCCCAGCGATTCGCGGATGCCGGGCTCGTCGTCGACAATTAGAATGGAGTGTTTCGCCGCCATAAGTTGGAATGTCGCGGGCGCCGTATCGCCCCTAAACTCTCGACAACTCAGCCCCCACCACGCGCTCGACCGGCAGCTCGATGATGAACATGGTCCCGAAGGGACGGTTCTCTTCCACGCGGATATACCCGTGGTGCTCGCTCACGATGCGGCTGACGATGGCGAGACCGAGGCCCGTGCCTCGCCGCTTGGTCGAAAAGTAAGGCACAAACAGCTTCTCTTTGACCTCGGGTGAAACGCCCGGACCGCTGTCCGCCACCGTCAGCTCCACCATTTCGCGATCGGGATCGAGCGCGGTGCGGACCCAGATCTCGCGCAGGGGCGAATGCTCCAAGGCTTCGGCCGCATTGTCGATCAGGTTCACCACCACGCGCTTGATCTGTTCCGGATCGGCCTGCACGCGCGGAAGATCGGCCGCCAGCTCCCGATGCAACCGGATGCCGTTGAGGCGACCGTCAAAGACGCCGAGCGCCTCTTCGATGATACCGTTCAGCGCCGAAGGCACCGGTTGCGAAACCGGAAAGCGGGCGAAGGCCGCAAACTCATCGACCAGCGCCTTGAGCGCCGCGGCTTCGCGCCCGATGAGGGTGGCGCTCTCGGCCACCGCCGACGCGAGCTCCGGCGCCGCAGCGCCCGGCCCTGCGCGTTCCACCAGCCGGCGGATGCGGTCGGCGGACAGTTGGATGGGCGTGAGCGGATTCTTGATCTCGTGCGCCAGGCGCTGCGCCACTTCGCGCCAGGCGGCTGCCCGTTGGGCCCGCAGCAGCTCCGTGAGATCCTCGATCATCACCACGAAGCCAGCCGCTTCCTGCCGGATGCGAATGGAGGAAACCGTGAGGGCGACGGTCGCGCGCCGTGCGCCCAGGTCCAGTTCCATCTGGCGGCTCACCACTCCCTGCCTCGCCGCCCGGCGGAGCAGGCGCGCCACCTCGCGGGCGTCTTCCGCCGAGAACAGATCGCCCAACTGCTCGGCCGAGGCCACGCGCTCCTCGCCAAGCAAGGTCTGCGCCGTCGAGTTGACTTCGTTGATGCGGCCGCGCGCGTCCGCCGAAACCACTCCGGTCGGGATGTTCTCCAGAATGGCGCGCATCACGTTCGAGCGCTCCTCGAGTTCCCGGTTGGCGTGCTGCAGGGCCTGAGCCGCGCGATCGATCACACGGCGGCTCTCCGCGGTCTGCGAGGTCATCTCGTTGAACGATTGAATCAGCCTGCCGAGCTCCCCGTCCGCCCGCGCTTGCACCTGGTAACCGAGGTTGCCGCGCGATACCTGGTCGGTGGCCTCGGCCAGGGCCTGGATGGGCACCGTGACCTGCTTCGAAACAAACATGGCGTACCAGGTGGCGGAGAAAAGGGTCACCAGCGTAAACAGGCCGAGCGCCGAAAGGTCGATCCGCTTGACCGCCTTGATCTGGCGGTTCAAGGCATCGTAACGCCGCGCCTCGAGCTCGATCTGGTCAACCCGCTTCTGCAGGTCGAGGGGCAGTTGCCTCGCGCTGACCACGATGGCCAGGGGCTTGCCGGCGTCATCGTTGACCGCTTGCGCCCCCACGAAGTATTCCGTGCCCTGCGACTGCCAGCGCGTGGCTTCGCCTTGTACCGCCGGAGCCGCTGACGTGAGGCGCGGAAACAGCCGGATCACGTCCGCCGACGCCGGCCCTGCCCCGCCCGTACGCGCCACCAGCCTCCCGTCCGGGGTGCAGATCATGGCTGAAACCAGGCCCAGGTCGCCTGAGCGTTGCGCCAGGCTCCCGGGGAGTGCGGCGGAGTCCTTGAGCCGGATCCCCCGGGTGATTTGGGCGTCCGAAGCCAGGTGCGACGCGTCATCGAGGGAGCGCTGCTCCGCCTCCACCGCAAGCTGCTGGGAGATGGCCTGCGCGTCCCGGCGCACGGTGTCGAACGGGATCCCGAACCATTTGTCGAGGCTGCGATTCAGCAGTCCGTAACAGAAGACGAACAGCACGCAGACCGGCAGCAACGAGAGGCCAAGAAAAGCCACCACCATCTTGACCTTGAATTGCGAGCCCAACTGCTGGCGCCTGCGCTCGAGGTGCAGCTTGAGCAGGATTCGCAGCAGGATGAAGCCGAAAATAACAAACGCCACCACAATGAAAGTGGAAAGGGCCAGCAGCAGGATCGTCTCCTGCGCGTTCTCGGGATGGATAAACTGCAGGTTGAACGAATTCAGGCTCCAGCCCACCACCAGCAGGATCGACACAAAGATAAGAAGAAGCGTGAGGATGATCTTGCGCCGGGGTTGATGCTTTGCGTCCATCGTTAAGACTCAGCTTGCGTCAAAACTCAGCTTGCCGCCGTTAGAGGCACGGGTCCGCCTTGCGGCAGAAACGCTCCCAGGGGGCAGCTCTCGCAGCGGGGTTCGTCGCGCCGGCAATAGCGCTTCCCCGCCTCGACCAGCAGAGCGTGAAACTCGTTGTAGACGCCCGCATCACGCTTCAGGCCACGATGTATGGACCGTTGCGCCTCGGCGTAATCGGCATCTCTGCCGAGCACCCCGTGCCGGATCAGAATGCGGCGCGTGTACGCGTCGGCAACAAAGAAGGGCAGTCCGCCGGCATAGAGCAGGATCGCATCGGCGGTCTCGGGACCGAGACCCTTCAGTTGCAGCAGCGCCTGGCGCAGATCCTCCCCGGGCAGGGCGAACATGCGGTCGAGCGATCCGCCGTGCGCGTCATCGAGCCAGAGCACAAAATTCCGGATGGCCCGAGCCTTCTGGCGGTAGAATCCCGCCGGCCGGATCAACGACTCCAGCAGGTCTGGTTGGATCGCTCTGAGGCGCGCCAAATCGAGCATGCCAGCGTCGCGAAGCCGGGCGATGGCCAGGGCGGCGTTGCGCCAGGTCGTGTTTTGCGTGAGGATGGCCCCCAGAATGACCTCGAGGCGCGTCTCGGCGGGCCACCACCCTTGAGGTCCGAACTCTTCGAGCAACCTCCGGTAGTAGGGGCGCAACTGACCCTTCCCAGCCGGGGTAGTCGCGATGATGTTACGCCGTCCGGCCCGGACCCGGGCAGGTCCCGAATTCTCCTGCGCTCCTGCCGGTGCGCCGGGCCTGCCGTAAGTTGACGCGTCGCTTGGTTGTAACATGCCGCTCCCCTAGTGTAACGTGAATATTCAGCGGAGGATTAACATGGCGCTCGAACTGGGTAAGGCGGTCACGCTCGAAAGTCGGCGCAGCTATCTGCACACCCTCCATGTGGAGACCGCATCGCGCGTGGAGTTTAAGGACGTTACGGCGGCGATTCAACAACTGGTGGCGGACTCCGGGGTCCCGAGCGGCGTTTGCTACGTCTTGACCCCTCACACCTCCGCGGCCGTGCTGGTGCAGGAGAATGACGACGCTTCGGTGCAGAAAGACCTCGGGGACTTTCTTGGTGCCCTCGTGCCCCGCGACAAGAATTATCTGCACAACGATGGCAATTGCGACGCCCACCTCAAAGCGTCCCTGATCGGCTGCTCTCAGACCCTGTTGATTGAGAATAGCCGTCTTCTGCTCGGACGCTGGCAGGGCGTCTTCCTTTGCGAATTCGACGGCCCGCGGCGCCGCGACTTGCACGTCAAGATCGTAGCGGACTAGCGCCACCCTCGAACTCTCGGATTCACCATCCGGGTAGAATTGCGGCGCGATCGGCATGAACAACCTAGGGGTTTACGTCCAGATTCCGTTCTGCGCCTCCAAGTGCACCTTCTGCAACTTCAGTTCGAAGGTGGCTCCCGCGGTTGAGCTTGAGTCCTATCTCGCGAGCCTCGAACGCGAGATTGAGTTGCTCTCCTCCAAAACTCAGACTACCCGCGCCGGTGGGCCGCGCCGCTGGGCCGATCTGCTCGATCTTGCTGTCGATTCGCTCTATTTCGGCGGGGGCACCCCCACCCTCGCGGGCCGCGAGAGGCTGGGAGGGCTTTTTGCGGCGCTGGGACGGCGGTTTCGCTTCACGGACGCGCCCGAGGTGACGCTCGAGATGACACCGGGGTCGGCACACGCCGCAATGCTCGCCACCTGCCGCAGCTTCGGGGTGAACCGGCTGAGCATCGGTGCGCAGTCCTTCGAGGATCGCGAGCTCCGGAGCGTGGGCCGCCTGCATTCGGCGAGCGAAAGCGCGCAGCAAGTGCGCCTGGCGCGCGCCGCCGGATTCGAGAACGTCAGCCTCGATCTGATTGCGGGCCTGCCCCATCAGACGCGCGATTCATGGCTCGCGAGCCTCCGCAGGGCGATCGAACTCGAGCCCGAGCACGTCTCGATTTACCTGTTTGAAGTCGACGAAAAAAGCCGCCTGGGGAACGAGGTGCTGCGGCACGGTGAACGCTACCACGCCCCCGAAGTGCCCGATGACGATTTCATGGCTGCGGCCTACGAACAGGCGCAAGGTGTCCTGGCCGCCGCCGGATACGTGCAGTACGAGATCTCGAACTTTGCCCGGCCCGGGTTTGAGTCCCGGCACAATCGAAAATACTGGCGCCTCGATCCCTACCTGGGCCTGGGCGCGGGAGCGCACTCCTACGACGGACACGCTCGATGGTCGAACGAGATTTCGGTGAGCGACTACGCCGCCCGCCTGGCGCAGGGCGATTTGCCCGTCGTCGAGTCGCACGCTCTCGCCGAGGCAGA
The DNA here is from genome assembly GCA_035949375.1 of Terriglobia bacterium. Lineage (GTDB taxonomy): Bacteria > Acidobacteriota > Terriglobia > UBA7540 > UBA7540 > Gp13-AA77. The sequence continues at coordinate 39,438 of DASZIG010000036.1, forward strand.
GCAGATTGAGGAGTTTTTCTTCCTCGGGCTCCGCGAGCGGAGCGGCGTCGATCTCGCCGGTGCGGCGGCGCGCTGGGGACGCGATGCCCTTGAGCCCTGGCGGCCGCGCATTGATTCGCTGCTCGAAAGGGGCGTGCTCGAAGAAAGCGGCGGACAGCTGAGCCTGGCGCCCGAAGCGTATCTGGTTTCGAACGAGATCTTCCAGGAGTTTCTGGGCTGACGAGCCCCTCGCCTTGCGCTTGCCGCCCGTTCCTGATTTCATGGACCCATGGCTGAGACCATCGATCTTCGCAGCGACACCGTAACCCGGCCCACGCCCGCCATGCGCAAGGCCATGGCCCAGGCCGAAGTGGGTGACGATGTCTATCGCGAGGACCCCACCGTCAACCGGCTCGAAGAACGCGCGGCCGAGATTCTGGGCCGGGAGGCGGCCCTTTTCGTGCCCTCGGGCACCATGGGAAACCAGATCGCGATCCGGGTGCACACCGACCTCGGACGGGAGGTGATCTGCGAGGAACGCTCGCACATCCTGAATTACGAGATGGCCATGATGTCGGCCTTCTCGGGCTGCCAGCCGCGCGCCCTGCGCGTTCCGGACGGCATCCTGACCTGGGCCGCGATCGTGAGCGAGGTCCGGGGACGCAGCGATCATCGCGCCCGCACCGGCTTGATCTCTCTCGAGAACACCTCGAACCTGGCCGGGGGCAGCGTATACCCCGAGGAAGTATCGGACGAGATCTGCGATCGCGCGCACCAGGCGCACCTGCCGGTTCACCTTGACGGCGCCCGGATCTTCAACGCCGCGGTGTACCTCGACCGTCCGGCCGCCGCCATCACGCAGAAGTTTGATTCCGTCATGTTTTCTCTCTCGAAGGGACTGGGAGCGCCGGTGGGCTCGGTGCTGGCCGGCTCGCGGGACTTCATCGAGGAGGCTCGCCTGGTGCGCAAAATGCTGGGCGGCGGCATGCGCCAGGCAGGGGTGCTGGCCGCGGCGGGCCTGGTGGCGCTCGAGGAAGGTCCCAAGCGCCTGCACATCGATCACGAAAACGCCCGCTTCCTGGCGGAGGCGCTGGCGGAGATCCCCGGCATCAGAATCACGCCGGCCAAAGTGGTCACCAACATCGTGATCTTCGAGGTCACCGGGCTCGCATCCGCCGAGCTTTCAAAGCGCCTGGCGGTGCGCGACGTTCTGGCGAGCGCGCTGTCGCCCACCACGATACGGATGGTGACGCATTATGACGTGGATCGCGCCGGATGCGAAAGGGCGTTCCGGGCCCTACGGGAGGCGATAGGCCCAGTCGCGCGACAGACCGTTCATTGAAGCTCGTTCGGCAGCCCGCCAGACGCCATGGCGGCATCACTTCTTCTTCGCCTTATCCTTCTCCGCTTCCACCATCGCCAGGGCCTTGAAGTAATGCTCCCGATACTCACCGTCGTCCGGATCGAGGCGCATGGCGATCCCATATTGGCCCGCTGCCGCACCGATGCCGCCGAGCTTTTCGAGCGCGTATCCAAGGCCATTGTGCGACTCGGCTTCGCTCGGGTCGTGCTTGATGGCCTCCAGGTACTCGACGCGCGCGCGCTTCCAGTCTTTCAGCAGAAGAAAAGTGATGCCGAGCTCGCGATGCAGATCGGCATTCGCCGGGTCGAGTTCCGCCGCCTGGCGCAGCCCGGCGATCGCCTGCTCCGAGTGACCCGCCCCGCGTTCGTCGACGGCGTGCCGCACGAGATCGCGCAACTGCTCCCGGGTTTTAGCAGCGTCGAGGGCTGAAGGCGGATCGGCCGGCGGCTTCGGCTTGAGGTCCACGCGCCCTCCCGGCTTGAGGGAGATGAAGAACTCCTGCTCGGCCTGGCCCGGGCAGTCCACGTGCAGATAGTGATCCCCCGCTTCGACTTCAGCCAGACTCAGCCCGCCCTGGCCGCCGGTCTTCCCCTGGACAATCGAATCCAACTCCACGCTGCACGCCGGAGGGAAGGCTTCGAGCACCGCCTGACCGGATTCCGCTGGCCGATCGCTCGCAGCCCAGGCGTCCGGTGTGTGCCCGAGCGCGAGGATCCCCAGCAACACCAGCAGCGCCGCAAATCTGACCGCTACGCCCGGCCCGAAACGCATGAATCAAGAACCCCTTACGGATGTTACCCCCGGCGCACGACTTACCCCGGAAGTCGGGCATGCCGGCCCGCGTGTGCTATATTTTTGGTAGACGAAAGTTGCGATCGCTTGGTTTCCGGTTGGGCCGGCCTCGGGAGTGAAAGCTTGAATCTCCAGTTTTCTGACGAACAAGAAGGAATCCGCCGCACTGTACGCGAGTTTGCCGACCGGGAGATCCGTCCCCACGTCATGGAATGGGACGAGGCCCAGCATTTTCCGCGTGAGATCCTGCCCGAGCTCGCCTCCCTGGGGCTGATGGGCGTTCCCTTTCCCTCCGAGTACGGCGGACCCGGCCTCGGCTACGTGGAGTATGCCCTGGTCATCGAGGAATTGGCCCGCGTCGACGGCTCCGTGGCCATCAGCGTGGCGGCGCACACGTCGCTCTGCGCGGGACATATCTATATTGCCGGCACCGAGGAGCAGAAGCGGAAGTATCTCGCGCCCCTCGCGCGCGGCGAAAAGCTGGGTTGCTGGAGCCTGACCGAGCCCCACGCCGGAAGCGACGCCGGGGGCACTCGCACCACGGCGCGCCTCGATGGCGGCTCCTGGGTGCTGAACGGCGCCAAGACCTTCACGTCCAATGGCACCTATGCGGACATCTGTGTGGCCATGGCCGTGACGGACAAAAACGCCAGAAAACACGGCATCTCCGCCTTCATCATCGAAAAGGGCACGCCCGGATTCCGTCCCGGAAAAAAAGAGAACAAAATGGGACTGCGCGCGAGCGACACGGCCGAAGTGATATTCGAGGACTGCCGCGTGCCGCTCGAGAACTGTCTCGGCGAACGCGGAAACGGGTTGGTGGACAGCTTGCGCGTGCTCGATCGCGGCCGGATCTCCATCGCCGCGCTGGGCCTCGGAATGGCTCAGGGGGCCTACGAAGCAGCCCTGAACTATGCCCGCGAGCGGCACCAGTTCGGCAAGCCCATCGCCGAGTTCCAGGCGATCCAATGGAAGCTCGCCGACATGGCAACCGAAATCGAGGCGGCCCGCCTGCTGACGCTGCGAGCGGCGCAGCTTGCCGACCAGGACTGCCGGGTCACGCGCGAAGGCGCCATGGCCAAGCTGTACGCCGGTGAGATGGCAGTGCGAGTGGCGAACGAAGCCGTCCAGATCCACGGCGGTTACGGGTTCATCAAGGACTACCCTGTGGAGAAGTTCTATCGTGACGTCAAGCTCTGCACCATCGGCGAAGGCACAAGCGAGATCCAGCGGCTGGTGATTGCAAGGGAAGTCCTCAAAAAGCAGTGACGAGTGACAAGTGGCGAGTTTCGTGCCATCGGGTCATTGACTCAATGACTCATTGACTCAATGAATCAATCTGACGATATCCAGGCATGGGCCCGGCGTGTCGTTGCCGGCGACCGCCGCGCCATCGGACGTGCGATCTCCGCCATCGAGAGCGGTGAGCCCGAGGCGGGTGCGCTGTTCAAGCTGCTGTTCGCGGAGGCGCGTCAGGCAGACGTGGTGGGTATCACGGGAGCGCCGGGCGCCGGCAAGAGTACGCTGGTGGAGAAGCTGGCGGCCGATTATCGGCGCGACGGACGCCGGATCGGCATCGTGGCCGTCGACCCCACCAGCCCGTTTTCCGGCGGCGCCATCCTCGGCGATCGCATCCGCATGCAGAGCCTGTGCACTGACCCGGACGTCTACATCCGCAGCATGGCCACGCGCGGCGAGCTCGGCGGCCTGGCGCCCGCGGCGCACGATGTGGTGACCGTGCTCGAAGCGGCCGGCTGCGCGACCGTACTGATCGAGACCGTGGGCGTGGGCCAGGATGAGGTGGAAGTGGCTCATCTGGCCGACGCTACCGTACTCGTGCTCGCGCCCGGCATGGGTGACGATGTGCAGACGTTCAAGGCCGGTGTGATGGAGATCGCCGACGTGTTCGCCATCAACAAGGCCGATCGTCCGGGCGCCGGGCGGGTGGAGCAGGAGCTGCGCGCGATGCTCTCCATTTCGCCCCGCGCCGACGGCTGGCGTACGCCCATCGTCCAGACCGTGGCCACCACGGGCGACGGCGTCGCCGAGCTGCGCAAGGCCCTCGACGAATTCCGAGCCTTCGGTGAGAGCACCGATCTCAGCCTGAATCGGCGGCGCGGCAAATGGCGGGCGCGACTGCTGGCCTTGCTGCGCCAGCGTCTCTTTGAGCGCGTGTGCCGGGAGCAACTGGGCAACGGAAAGGTGGACCGCTGGGTCGAGGACGTCATCGAACGCCGTTCCGACCCGCATGCCGCCGTGGATGCGATTGTCCGCGCTTCCACGGCCGGCGCGTCCGAATGAGCATGCCGGCCAAAATCCATCACGTGGGCATCGCGGTTAAGTCGCTTGACGAGGCCGTAGCTGTATTCCGCAAGCTCACGGGCGCGGAGCCTGCTTCGGTTGAGGAAGTGGCCGATCAGAAGGTCCGCGTCGCGATGTTCCAGCTCGGCGAAAGCCGCATCGAGCTGCTCGAGGCCACCGCGCCGGACTCGCCCATCGCCCGTTTCCTCGAAAAAGGCGGACGCGGCGTGCACCACTTGACCTTGACCGTCCGCGATCTCGACCAGACGCTGGCTTCGCTCGAACGCGACGGGTATAAGCTGATCGACCGGCAGGCGCGCGTGGGCGCAGGCGGCGAACGGATCGCCTTCGTGCATCCTTCGAGCACAGCCGGAGTCTTGATTGAGCTGATCGAGGAATCGTAGGGACAGGCTTGGTGTGTACGGTGCCTGCCCGAAGCACGTCATTTCAACGTTGGACGGCGGAATCGCAATCTTATGAAACTTGGCGACTTTGAAATCCACCCGCTTTCGGACGGCGCCTTCGGGCTGGACGGCGGGCAGATGTTTGGCGTGGTCCCAAAGGTCCTTTGGGAAAAGAAAATCCCGGCCGACAGCCACAATCGCATCAAGCTTGGCCTCAACTGCATCCTGGTGCGCACCGGACGAGAGACCGTGGTGATCGAAACGGGCATCGGCGATAAGTTCGACGCCAGATTTGCGGACATCTACGCGGTCGATCACTCCACGAACCTGCCTGGCGAGCTCGCGACGCACGGCCTCGCGCCGTCCGACATCGATATTGTGATCAACAGCCACCTCCATTTCGACCACTGCGGCTGGAACACGCGGCGCGACGGGAATCGTACGGTTCCGACGTTCCCGCGGGCGCGCTATTACGCGCAACGCGGCGAGTGGGAGCACGCTCTCGAGCCGAGCGAGCGCGATCGCGCCAGCTACATCCAGGAATTCTTCCAGGCCGCCGAACCTCAAACGGTGTTGCTCGACGGCGATCAGGAGATCGTGCCCGGCATCCGCGTCCAGGTGACGCCCGGACACACGCGCGATCTGCAGGTGGTGTGGATCGAGTCCGGCGGCGAGCGCGCCTGCTTTGTTTCCGATCTGGCGCCGACCACCGCGCACCTGGCCTACCCCTGGATCATGTCTTTTGACCTGTATCCGCTCGAGACGCTGGCCAGCAAAAGGCGGTTGCTGCCGGAGTTGGTCAGGAGCCAGGCCATGGTGATTTTTGGGCACGACGCCGCCATGCCGTGGGCGCGCCTCGCCGAACGCGATGGGAGGCTGGTGGCAAACCGGGTTGAGGGGTGACGGGGATGCCCCGGGATGGCCGTTTCAAGAAAGATGCCAAAATCGAGGAACGAACCCACTATCTGCTTTAGAATCAGCGAGGGCCTTGTGGTCCGGCGGTAGCGCTGGCCGAGGCCTTGAGGTAGGGATGCCAAAAAAAGACCCAAAGCCGGTGAAAAGCCAGGCCGAGATCGGGATCATCGGGGGGAGCGGGCTCTACAGCATGCCGGGCCTGACCAAGGCCAGGGAGGTCCGCGTCTCGACGCCTTTCGGCAAGCCCTCGGACGCCTACGTGCTCGGCGAGCTCGAAGGGCGCCGGGTGGCGTTCCTGGCGCGGCACGGTCGCGGACACGTGCTTCTGCCGGGCGAGGTTCCCTACCGGGCCAACATTTACGGCCTGAAGAAGCTGGGTGTTGAGCGCATCATTTCGGTAAGCGCCGTGGGATCGCTGCGGGAGGAATTCAAGCCGCTCGACATGGCTGTTCCTTCGCAATTCTTCGACCGCACGCGCGGCCGCATCGCGACTTTCTTCGGCCATGGAATCGTAGCCCACGTCGGCTTTGCGGACCCCGTGTGCGCCGGCGTCCAGGACGCGCTGGCAGCCGCCTGCGAGACTAGCAGTGTAGTCTGTCATCGCGGCGGCACCTACGTCTGCATGGAGGGCCCGGCGTTTTCCACCCGGGCGGAGTCCAACACTTACCGCGGCTGGGGCATGGACCTGATCGGCATGACCAACCTCACCGAAGCCAAGCTGGCCCGCGAGGCGGAGATATGCTACGCCACGCTCGCCATGGTGACGGACTACGATTGCTGGCATTCAGAGCATGCCGCCGTCACCGTGGACCAGGTGATCGACTATCTGAATCGCAACGTCGAAAATGCCCGGAAGATCATTCGCGCCGCGGTGCGCAATCTGCCGCGCGAGCGCGCGTGCAAGTGCGGATCGGCGCTCGCCCACGCCATTCTGACGGACCGGCGCAAGATTCCGGCGGCGGCGCGCAAGAAGCTGCACATCATCATCGGCAAGTACTTGAATGAGTGACGACCTCGGCCCGGTCCTGAGATTCCGTACTCCTCGTTTGCCTACACCGATTGAGAAAGGATGCACATGCCAGTTCTTGTAGTGGGTTCGGTCGCGTTCGACTCCTTGAAGACGCCCTTTGGCGAGGTTAAGGAGATTATCGGGGGCGCCGCCACCTATTTTGCCGTTACCGCGAGCTACTTCGCGCCCGTCAATGTCGTGGCCGTGGTCGGCGACGACTTCGGCCCTGAGCAACTGAAGGTCTTCGAGGGCCGCAACATCGACACCACCGGTATCGAACGCGCCCCGGGCCGCACTTTCCGCTGGAGCGGGGAGTACACCGGCGACATGAGCGAGGCCAAGACGCTCGACACCCAGCTCAACGTCTTCGAGAGTTTTCAGCCGAAGCTCCCGGCCCCTTACCTCGAGAGCGACTTCGTTTTCCTGGCCAACATCCAGCCGACGCTGCAACTCGCCGTGCGCGAGCAGTTGCCGCACGCGCGCCTGGTTGGCCTCGACACCATGAACTTCTGGATCCATGGCACGCCCGATGATCTGCGCCGGGCGCTCGGCCACGTTGATGTGCTGATCATCAACGACAAGGAGGCTCGCGTGCTTGCCGGCGTCGATAATCTGCGCCGGGCTGCGGCCGCCATCCGCCGGCTCGGGCCGCGCATCGTGGTGGTGAAACGCGGCGAATACGGGGCCTGCCTTTTTCAGGGCGACGCGATTTTCTTCGCGCCCGGCTATCCGCTCGAAGAGGTCCATGACCCGACCGGCGCTGGTGACACGTTCGCCGGCGGCTTCATGGGGTACCTCGCGAGCGCCGGCGAAGTGAGCGATGCGAATTTGCGGCGCGCCCTGGTCTACGGGTCCGTGATGGCCAGCTTTTCCGTGGAAGAGTTTGGACTGTCGCGGCTGCTGCGGCTGAGCCGGGCCGAAATCGAGGCGCGCTTCAACGAGTTCAAGAGCATGACGCACTTTGAGGTCTGCTGAGGTGCCCGAAACCGCACCGCCTCGAGACGCTTCGCCGCCCGCCGATCCCATTCTGACGCCTCGGGCGGCGTTGCCTCCGGCGCTCGGGATTCTGCTCGTGGCGGCGTCGAGCCTTCGTTTCTTCTACGCGCGCAGTCTGACCAATCTTTACGGCGACGCCATCGCGCACATGGAAGGCGCGCGCCGCCTGTCGGATTCCCTCACGCCGGGCTGGGAAGAGCTCGGCAGCTCGTGGCTTCCGCTTTATCACCTGATCGTGGCGCCGCTCGCGGCAAACGACCACTTGTGGCGCACAGGGCTCGGAGGCAGCCTGGTCTCGATTGCGGCGTTCGCGGTCGCGGCGTGGTTCGTGTTCCGCCTGGGGGCCGCCATGAACCGCAATCTGGCGGCGGGCTGGGTGGCCCTGGCAGGATTCCTGCTGTGCGCCGACATGCTCTACGTGGCCTCGACGCCGCTCACGGAGCCCTTGAACATCATGTGGGCGGTCCTGGTGGTTTGGGGGCTCTACCGTTTCCAGCAGAGCGGGAGCCTGCTGGTACTGGCGGCTGCGGGTGTGGCGGCTTTCTTCGCCACACTGACGCGGTATGACGGCTGGTACCTCGTGCCTTTTGCCGCGCTCTTCGTACTCCTCGCGCGTCCACGCGGCCTGATGGAACGGTTGCGCGACGCCGTGATCTTCTCGGCCCCGGCAGGCGCCGGTCCACTGCTGTGGGTGCTGCATGACTGGCGCCGCTACGGCAATGCGCTGGAGTTTTACAACGGACCATACTCCGCCAAGGCCATCTATGCTCATCAGCTTCTCACCACGGGTTTCCACTATCCGACCGAAGGGAGCATCATGCTCTCGGCGCGTTATTACCTTGAGGACCTGAAGCTCATGATGGGCGCGGTCTCGCTCGAGCTCGGGATGCTTGGCCTTGCGGCCTGGGCGATTGACGCGCGCGCGCGTCCGCGCCGGGCCGCTGCCCTGCTTTTCCTGGTACCGCTCGTCTTCTACGTTCAGTCGATGGCGAGCGCCGCCGTGCCGATCTACGTGCCCACGCTTCCGCCGCATACGTACTACAACCTGCGTTATGGGCTCGAGATGCTGCCGGCGGCGGCCCTATTTCCCAGCTTTCTGATCAGCTCCCGCCTGCCGCGCGTGAAGCAGTTGGTCGCGGCTGCGGCTGTGATCGCGATCCTGATCGTACAATTCGGCTGGAGCGTGCGCGGCGGCGCCGCGAGTATCGGGAATGTCGAGGAGACCCTGCTCAATACACCCTGCCGCACGCGCGCCGATCAGGCCCTGATCGATCTGCTGAAGCAGAGGTACGCGGGCGGCGTCATCCTCACGGCGAATGGAAAGCATCCGTGTGTGATGCCGACACTCGACATCCCTTATCGCCGGACGCTGACCGAGATCAATCGGCGCTATTGGGGTATGTTGCCGCTGGGGCCTGCAGGCTGGCCCGCGGGATCGCCTCCGGCAGAGATCGGCTGGATTATTCGGGGGGAAGACGACCCGGTGGATCAGCTCATGCAGCAGTACCCGGACGCGTTCAACGGCTTTACTCTGGTGGCCGACTACCGCTTTCCAAAGGAAGATCGTGTCCGGGTCTATCGTAAGGCCGCGAGTTGACTTTCCCTGGCCGGTGTCAGGTTCCGATCAGGTTGGAAGCGGCCGAAAGCTTACGATGAAAATCCCTTTCGCCAAGTATCAAGCTGCCGGCAATGACTTCATCATCGTTTCGGCACAGGATCTCGAATTCGGACGCCGGGACGGACGGGCGCGCACGCGGCGCCTCGCGTCATTAGCCCGCGCGATCCTGGCCTGTCACACCGGTGTCGGCGCCGACGGCCTGTTCGTGACCTCGTCACCGGCCGGCCGCACTCATGCGCTTGCGGTTCGGATTTTCAACGCGGACGGAGGCGAAGCAGAGATGTCAGGCAATGGCATCCGCTGCGCGGCCGCATGGCTGGTCGAACAGACCCGCCGCTCGACCGTTGAAATCGAAACACTCGCCGGCTTGAAGAGGGTTCAGCTTGTGGGCGTCCAACGCGGTGACCGCCTGTTTCGCGTCAACATGGGCAGTCCGATCCTGCAGCCGGCTAAGATCCCGTTCGCCGGTAAGGGCGCGAAAGCGCCCGTCAAATCCTATCCGCTGCCCGTTTCGCGCGGCACCGAAGCGGTGACCGTAACCTCGATGGGGAATCCGCACTGCGCGCTTTTCGTCGCGAGCCTCGATAACCCCGACTTCGACTGGCGCGCGCTCGGCCTGGAAATCGAACGCCATCCGCTGTTTCCCAACCGCACCAACGTGGAGTTCGTGCGAGTGCTTTCGCGAAGCGAAATCGAAGTGCGCTTCTGGGAACGCGGTGTGGGCGAGACTGCATCTTCGGGTACCGGAAGCTCGGCCGCGGTCGTCGCCGCGGCGCTCAACGGCCTGACCGGGCGAAGGGTCACCGTGAAAACGCGAGGAGGCGAGCTTGAGGTGAACTGGACCAAGTCCGGGACAGTCCATCTGACCGGACCTGTGAGGATGGTCGCGAGCGGCCACTATGAGTACGACGAGGAGGGTAATGCGCCGCCGCGATAGACACCGGGCGTGTTCGCGGCAAGGTCAAAGCGCAAATCAGGACGACCGGATCAGTCGCGCGACTCGGGAACGCTGAGCGCGGAGATCCGCTGCAACTCGAGCACAGCGGCGTCCAGACCCTGGTCGCGAAGCAGGCCGAGCATGCGGGCGTTCAGTTCCTGCGCGGCGGAATCCTCGGCGCCCGCGGCGCTTCCTTGCTCAAGGGCGTGCGTCAGCCCTTCACCACCGCTCGTCCCAAAGGCATTCAAGAGCTTGCCGGTTGCGGTGATTTGGGAGTGCCGGGCCTTGTCAATCTCGTGGCCCACCTGGGCCGAATTCGTCCCGAGCCGCGAGCCATCCTCCAACTCGGCATAGGAGAGATCGGCCACAAGGCGGGTCATGGGCTCGGCCGTGGCGGCGCTCTGGGCAACGCTTGGTTGAGGATTGGAGCCACCCGCGCGCGTCGCGCGGACGCTTGCCACATTGGTCACCTGGAAATGCTCGGAGGCGCCCGCAGCCAACTGGCCCGTCAACCACCGGTCATCGCGGTTGACGACCGCGCTGCCCGCCTGCTCGCCGAACTCCGCCTGCCAGCGGATTTCGACCGCCACCAGTCCCTGGCCGGAGACGTTTTGAACGTCATAGTGAAACGCCGTCATACCGGCGGGAGAACGGTCAAAAGCAAAATGGACAATCCTCACCGGCGCATCGGCGGGAATATTGAATTGGACCGGGGTTGGCGTCTGCGCAGGGGCCTGGCCGGCGCGCGCCGTCCGAACCGCCAGGGTAGCGGCAAAAATGAAGACGAAGCAGCAATTCAGCGCGGAAAACATTTCGAAACGTCTATGATTAACCATTGATTCCAACTTCCTTTCGGCTTCTCACCTTCTAACTTGAATAGCACGCCCGGACCAGTTTTGCAAACCGGGCTTGAGCCAGCCTGGCACCGCACGATGCCGGTGCGGGGCGGCCGGCATGCTATAGTACGCCTCTTGTCTCGTCCGTTTTCTAAGGAGTACCGGTGACAAAAGCTCCGCGAGCTTGCTTTGCCGCAGTTTTTCTGTTGTCTGCTGCCATCCTCCCCGCTGCCGAGGCGCCGCCGATTCGCTATCAGTTGGACCTGCGGCAGCCGGCCAGCCATCTGGTGCACGTCCGAATGACGGTTTCCGCTGCGCCCGCTTCCCTCCAGATCCAATTCCCGGCCTGGAACGCGCTCTACCAGATCCGTGATTTTGTGCGGCACGTACAGGGTCTCGGGGCAACGTGCGACGGCGCGCCTTTAGACCTGAGCCCGGTGGACGTGGACACGTGGCAAGGCGGAGCCCAGGAGTGCCGTGAGTTGGTCGCCAGCTATGACGTCTTCGTGAATGAAGAGAGCGTCTTCTCGGCAGTTCTCAACGAGCGCCACGCGTTTCTGAATCTCGCTCAAGTGCTCTTCTACCTGCCTTCGGACCGCCAGCGCGGCATGACGGTGGAGTTTCTGCTGCCGGAGGGCTGGAAGGTGGCGACTCCGCTCGAAGAAGGCGCCCGGGGCGAGTACACCGCCGCCAACTATGACCGGCTGGTCGACAGCCCCGTTGAGGCCGGCAGCTTCGACGAGTACTCTTACCAGCAGAGCGGCGCGGAATACCGCGTGGTGGTGTACACGGAAGGCGCCAAGTACTCCTCGAAGAAGCTGCTCGACTCGATCGAGACCATCACGGCCACGGAAACGGGCCTGATGCGGGACGTGCCCTTCCGCCACTACACTTTCTTCTTCCACTTTCTGGCTTTCGGCGGCGGCGGAATGGAACACGCGTACGGGACCGCCATCGGATTCCCCGCCGGCCGTCTCGATTCGGACTGGCTGGAGCTCGAGTCCACGATCGCCCACGAGTTTTTTCACCTATGGAACGTGAAGCGCATCCGGCCGCAGGGCCTGGAGCCGGTTGATTACGTCCACGGCAATGACACCCGCGATCTGTGGCTGTCGGAAGGCGTCACCAGCACCTACGAGGAGCTGGCGCTGGTGCGTTCCGGAATCGCGAGCCGCAAGGAGTTTTACCAGCGCGTGGCGGACCAGATCGCGATGCTGGAGGAGCGTCCGGCGCGCCGGTTTCAGAGCGCGGAGCTTTCCGGCCTCGATGCGTGGCTCGAGGGTTATGGCGATTACTTCCGTCCCGAGCGCAGCATCTCTTATTACAACAAGGGCGAACTGCTGGGCTTCCTGCTGGACCTCGGCATGCGGCAGGCAAGCCGGGATCACTCGAGCCTGGACGATCTCATGCGGGCCTTGAACCATGATTTCGCTGGGCAGGGGCGATTCTTCCAGAAGAGCGACCTCGTTGCCCTCAGCAGCAGCCTGACCGGCGGCGCCTTTGACGCGCAGGCGTTCTTTCGCGATTACGTCAGCGGAACCGCGGATCTCGATTACGACCGCTACCTCGGCTATGCGGGCCTGAGCCTTAAGCAGACCGCGGTCGAGGCGCCGAATTGGGGCATCCGGGCAGCAGCAGGCTTCGGCGGGGGCAGGGACATTCAGGTGGAATCGGTGGACCCGGGAAGCGCCGCCGCTGAGGCCGGGGTCCGGGTGGGCGACGTGATTACCGCCGTCGATGGCAAGCCCCTCAGCGTGCCGCTTGACCGGCTTACCGGGGTGAAAGCGGGCGAGCAGGTCGAACTCCAGCTTCAGCGCCGATCGCGCCAGGTCAGCGTGAAGTTTCAGCTCGGAACATCCACCGGGACCCGGTTCCGCATTGAGGAGAACCCCGAGGCTACGCCGGACCAGGTGTCGCTGCGCGAGAGTTGGCTCGGGCGGGGCGAGCAAGCCCGCTAGGCATCGATTCCGGCGGGGCGTGCCGGATCATTGCGGCGGATCACCTATGTTGCGAGCGATCTTCCTCTCGCTGCTGTGTTTACTGTTCATCTTTTTCGGGGGCACGCCCCTTGTCGTTTACGCCCTGATCACGGGCAACACCGACCCCCTCTACAATCTTGGAGTATTCTGCGTGCGCCTGGCGCTGCGCCTGGGCGGAATCCGCCTCGACGTGCGGGGAAGGGAAAAGATCCCGCCGGGGCGCGCCCTGGTCTTTATGCCCAACCACGCGAGCAACATCGATCCTCCCGCCATCGTCACGTGCCTGCCGCCGGTGCTCGTGCTCGGCAAGAAGGAGGCGTTCCGGATTCCGGTGCTCGGCCGCGCCATGCGCATGCGCGGCTTCATCCCGGTCGACCGCAAGAACCGCGAGCAGGCCATCGAGGCCGTGGAGCAGGCTTCCCAGGCCCTGCGGGAGGGAAAATCGTTTCTCGTCTATCCCGAGGGCACGCGCAGCCCTGACGGGCGCCTGCAAGCCCTCAAAAAGGGCGGCTTCATCATGGCCATGAAGGCCGGCGCTCCTATTATGCCGGTGTCGATCTCCGGCGGACCCCACATCATGCGCAAAGGTGAAGCCGCGATTCACCCGGGCACGATCCGCATTACGTTTCATGACCCGATTCGTACCGACAACCGTCACCTGGAGGATCGCGATGAATTGATGGAGGAAGTCCGCCAGGCCTTGCTGAGCGGGCTGAGCAAAGAAGAGTGGCCGCTCGACGAGGAGGGGAACTCCCCTCCTTGACTAAGGAGGGGCCGGGGGTGGTTGTGACGAAATAGCTGGGAGAGCCCACTAGACTAGTTGTCGCGGCGGTCTATTGGTTGCGCCACCCGTAGCCTGATGCTAGACTTCGCTACAAGATTCGGGGCACAGTGATGGAAGAAGAACGACAACTCCTGCAGTTTGGCGCCTTTGAAGTTGACCCTCAGAGCGGTGAACTTCGCAAGAACGGACGCAAGCTGAAGGTTCAGGAACAGCCTTTCCAGATTCTCGTCGCCCTGTTGCAGCAGCCGGGTGAACTGGTCACCCGCGAGGATCTCAGGGCGAGGCTTTGGCCCGGCGATACGTTCGTTGACTTCGACAATGGCTTGAACATCGCCATCCGTAAGCTTCGACAGGCCCTGGGCGATGACGCGGAGAAGCCGCGCTACGTCGAAACCTTGCCGCGCCGGGGGTACCGGTTCATCGGGCCGGTGGAGCGGCCAGCGCAGCGCGAATCTTCCACTCCTGCCTCGGACCGCGTCGTCTCCATCACGCAGGGACTCGATTTGCAGGGCGGCAGCCCGGGCCGGCGGGAGGCTGGGGCCCCGGTGCACGGGGGCGCTGCCGTGCCGCACTTGGCGGAATCGATGAGCCCGCCGCGTCCGTCTCCGGTCCCCGTGGCGTCGCCGAGGCGTCTTGAGCCCTCCGGACTCCGGATGCGCTACGCGATCGGGCTCTGTCTCCTGCTTGTGGCGGGCGGAATGGTTTACTTGAGGCTCAACTCGCTCGAGCCCCGGTCCCCGGCGGGGAGAAAGGCAATGGTCGACGCCCTCCCGCTACAACCTCGAAAGTCGGTGGCCATGCTGGGTTTCAAGAACCTCTCGGCCAGACCGGACGCGGCCTGGGTGTCGACCGCATTGTCCGAGATGTTTTCCGCCGAGCTGGCCGCAGGCGAGCAACTGCGGACGGTGCCCGGCGAAAACGTCACCCGCGCCCGAATCGACATGTCGCTGCCGGACTCGGACAGCTACGCGCCCGACACGCTTTCCCGTATTCGACGGACGCTCGGCGCGGACTACGTTGTCGTGGGCTCGTACTTCGTCACGGGACAGCATCCCGGCGCGCGCGTCCGTCTGGATCTGAGACTGCAAGATACCGCCTCGGGCGCGACCCTGGCCACCCTGTCCGAAGCCGGAACCGAAGATGATCTTGATGATCTGGTATCAAGCCTGGGAGCCCGCTTGCGCCAGGAGCTTGGACTTGGGGTCGTCAGCGCCCAGGATGCCGGCAGCGTGCGCGCGGTTCAGCCCTCGGGCGAGGAAGCCGCCCAGCTTTACGCCGAAGGACTGGCGAAACTGCGCATGTTTGACGCGCAAGGCTCCCGCGACCTGCTGGAGCAGGCGGTGGCCATCGATCCCAACTATGCCCTCGCCCACGCGGCCCTGGCAGAGGCATGGTCGAGGCTGGGCTATGGTGAGCTCGCGAAGCAGGAAGCGAAGAAGGCCTTGGACCTGTCCGGCCAGCTCCCTCGAGCCGACCGTCTGTCGATTGAAGCCGGCTACCGCGAATCCACTTCCGAGTGGGAGAAGGCAGTGGAAATCTGTAGCACGCTGTTTTCTTTCTTCCCGGATAACGCCGACTACGGCCTCCGCCTGGCGGCGAACCAGGTCAAGGCCGGGAAGGGCAAAGAAGCGCTCGCCACCGTGGAAGCGCTGCGCAAGATTCCCGCGCCTGCCGGCGCCGATCCGGCGATTGATTTGATGGAGTCGACGGCGGCTGATCAACTCGGCGATTTCAGGCAGGCGGAGTCCGCAGCCTCTACCGCAGGCGACCGGGCTCAAGCCGGGGGCGCCCGGTTGCTGGTCGCTGACGCGCGCGCGCGCGAGTGCCAGGAACTCCCCTTGCTCGGGCGCTTCGACGACGCCCGCACAGCCTGTGAAAGCGCCCGCGAGATCTACGCGCACGCCGGTGACCGGAGCGGCGCGGCCGCCAGCATGGGCTTTCTCGCTTCGGTGCTCGCCAACCAGGGTCAGCCGGCAGCGGCCCGGCAGATGTATGAACAGGCCCTGACCGTCGATGATGAGATCGGAAACCAATCCGGGGCGCTCTGGCAGCTTTACGGGCTGGCCAACTTCGCCTGGACCGGGGGTGATTACTCCGGGGCGCGGGCGCGATACCAGCAGGCTCTGGATGTCGCCCGTAAAATCGGCAGCCGGCCGGACGCGGCCGATGCCATGGAAAACATCGCCTTCATGGAACTGCTCGAGGGCAAACTGGTCCAGGCCCACAGCCAGTTTCAGAGCGCGATCGAGGAGTACCGCGCCCTCGCGAATCGAGGCGGCGTGGCTGGAGCTCTCAACAACCTGGGCGCGACGCTGTATTTTCAGGGTGATCTGGCCGGGGCCTCGAAAGCGCTCGATGAGGCGCTCACGACCGATCGCGAAACCGGCAACAAGCCCGAAAGCGCCGACATCCTGGCCTGGTCCGGACGCGTTCGGATGGCGCAGGGCGACCTGGACAACGCGCGCCGGAACTACGACGAGGCGCTCGCGGTCTGGAACGAAATGGGCGCGACAAACTACGCCGCCACCTGCGGCCTGCGGCTTGCCGAGCTTGACATCGAGACCGGCCGGGCGCGCGATTCCGAGGAGCCTATTCGCCGCAGCCTGGGCGTCTCGGCGCAGGAGCAGCGTGTCAGCGTACAAATCGAGGGGCACAGCCTGCTAGCCCGGGCGTTGTTGCAGGAAGGTGATGCGACCGCGGCCCGGCGGGAGATCGCGCTCGCTCTGCCGCTGGTGGCCCACACGCAAAGCCAGGCAGCGCGCCTAGGGTTCTCCATCGCCGCGGCGCAAGCGCGCGCCGCCTCTGGAAATGAATCCGACCTCCTGGCCGCCGAGCGGGATCTGGAAAGCGCGCTGGCCGCGGCCGACCGCGCGGGGTTTCTCGGTTATGAGCTCGAGCTTCGCTTGGCGCTGGGCGAGATCGAAATGAAAGCCGGACGTCCCGCAGGCATCGCGCGCCTCACCGCGCTCGAGAGGGACGCTCAAGCCAGGGGATACCTCTGGATCGCCCGCAAGGCTGCCACGGCGCGGTCTGAGGCCGGGAAGACGAACCTCAGGGCGAGCACGGGCGCTTAGGGCGCGACGGGCCGGACTGACCAGGGGGGAGACATGTACATTCCGCGAAGCCAACCCTCAGTGCGGGCGCTGCTCGTGGCCGGTTGGCTGTTCGGCCTCGCCGCCTTCGCGCAGCCGCAGGTCCTGCCGGGGAAGTCGAAGCAGGCGCCGCCGCAGAGCAACACGACGATCATCCTGAGCTTCGACGGCCTCTCGAGCGATGGGACGGCTTTACCGCCTGACACCAATGGCGCGGTCGGCAACAGCACTTCGAACCAGTTCGTACAATCGGTCAACCTCTCTTACGCGATTTACAACAAGACCACGGGCGCGCCAATTCAAGGGCCGTTGCCCGGCAATACGCCGTGGCTGAATTCAAGTTCGACTCCCCATTGCGCGGCCAACAACGACGGACAGCCTATCGCTCAATTCGACAAAGCCGCCGGCCGCTGGGTGATCACCGAGCAGGTGCTCAAGGGTCCGCCTTATTACTTCTGCGTCGCCGTTTCCGCCAGTGCGGACGCCACCGGAGCCTACTATCCCTACGAGTTCAGCTTCAAGAACATGCTGCCGAATAAAGGGGACTACCCTTACTACGGCAAGCTGGCGGTGTGGCCCGACCCCACCTACAACGGCTACTACGCGTCTTTCGATATTTACAAAAGCGGGAACCTGAACGGACCCATCGGATCACCCATCGGGGCGCTGGCCGTGGCCTATGACCGCATGAACATGCTGAACAATGCCTCGGCGCGAACTCCGGTCTTTTCATTCCTGCCCAGCCCCAACTTAGGATTGCTGCCCTCCGATTACGACGGGACGTCCGACCCTGCAGGCGAGCCGAACTACTACCTGGAGCTGGATCCGACGGGTAATGCGGACCTTAATCTGTTCAAGTTCGCCGCAAACTTTAGCGGCTCATCCAACTTCACGGGGCCGACCTCCATTAGCGGTTTCACCTACAGGGGCTGCAGCGCCAAGAACCCGAGTTGGGCGATAGCTGTGAATCAGCCGTCGCCAGGTTCGAGCCTCGACACGTTCGGCGATCGCTTGATGTACCGCAATGCCTGGCGCAGGATCGGGGGCACCGAATATCTGGTGGCAAACCACACCGTCATGCCGCCCGGCGGCAGCGCCAAAGCAGGCATCGCCTGGTACGACATCATCAATCCCAACAGCAACCCCTCGGTGCTGTATTCCAACACGTTTTACGACTCGAGCCCCGCCGGGACGAGCTATTGGATCGGAAGCATCGCCATGGATCAGTTGGGCAACCTTGCGCTCGGCTTCAACGCCTCGGGCTCCGGGGTCGACCCGAGCGCCTACTACACCGATTGTGTGGTCGCGAGTGGTGAATGCAACATGGAAGCTCCGCAACTGGTGGTCCCCGGCGGCGGGGTTCAGGAGAACTCCTCAGCGTGGGGGCAGTACAGCAGCATCAGCGTTGACCCTGCTGACGATTGCACTCTCTGGTTCACGACCGAGTACATCGCAAGCACGAGGTCGTTTCCAAACTGGAATACCCACATCGTTGCCTTCAAGTTCAACTCCTGTCCCTGATCGGTGGTTAAGCCCTCATCGAGCGGGCGAACCTGTTAATCTGTCTTTTCATGCGCTGGATCTTCCCGAAAACCAGGCCCGGGGATGCCGAGACCGCGACGCGTCTCAGTCGCGAGCTGAACCTGACGCCGCTGGTCGCAAGGCTGCTGGCCGTGCGGGGCTACGGTGACCTCGCGGCGGCAGAGCGCTTTCTGCGGCCAAACCTCGATCAGCTTCACGACCCGCTCCTGATGGCCGACATGGGGGCGGCAGTGGCGCGCTTGCGCCAGGCGATCGCGCGTCAGGAAAAGGTGCTGATTTACGGCGACTATGACGTGGACGGGACGATGGCCGTGGTGGTGTTGCTGACCGCGCTTCGAGCGCTCGGAGCGCTGGTTGAGGTCCACATCCCGCATCGGCTTACGGACGGTTACGGAATGCGCAGCGAAGTGATCGAGCGCGCTGCGGCCGACGGCGTCCGCCTGGTGGTGAGCGTTGATACCGGCGTGCGCGCGCATGACGCCATCGGACGCGCCCGCGAGCTGGGTCTCGATTGCATCGTTACCGACCACCACCTTCCCGAAGATCGCCTGCCGCCGGCTTGCGCCATCCTGAATCCGCACCGGATCGATTGTGCTTACCCCAACAAGAATCTGTGCGGCGTGGGCGTGGCTTTCAAGCTGGCTCAGGCCCTTCTCGGGATGCCTGGATGCGCGGGCGCGGCGGGCGGCTCCACGAAGTTGCTCGAATCCTACTTGAAGGTGGTCGCCCTCGGCACGATTGCGGACGTGGTGCCGCTCACGGGCGAGAACCGGGTGATCGCCCATTTCGGACTCGCGGGACTGCGGCGGGCCGCCGCGCCGGGCCTGCGCGCCCTGATCGACGTCTCCGGCCTCGGCGGCGGACAGGTTGTGACGGCCGGCCATGTCGGTTTCCGGCTGGCGCCGCGATTAAATGCCGCCGGACGCATGCAAAGCGCACGCGACGTCATTGACCTGCTTACCGCCACCGATTCCATTTTGGCGGCCGGGATCGCGGAGCGTCTGGACCGCTTGAACCAGGAACGTCAGCAAGTGGAGGAAGAAATCACGCGGGAAGCGATCGAGCGGGTGGAAGCGCGGCCCGATTACGGCCAGCGCTACTCGATGGTGGTCGCCGGAGAGGGCTGGCATCGGGGCGTGATCGGCATCGTGGCGCAGCGCGTGGCGGAACGGTATCACCGGCCCGCGCTCATCATCGGCGTCGAGGACGGCGAGGGCGTGGGCTCGGGACGATCGATTCCGGGCTTTCATCTCCTGAACGCTCTGCAATCGGTCGGCGACGTCTTTACGAGGTTTGGAGGGCACGCCCAGGCGGCAGGATTCACCCTGCCGTCCGGCCGCGTCGGGGAGCTTGAAGCGCGATTCGAGGCATTCGCCCACACTGCGCTCGAACCCGACGATCTGGAACCGGTCCTGCGAGTGGACGCCGAAATCACCCCGGCGGACCTCGATGGTCCGGTCTACCAACAGTTGCAAGCGCTTGGCCCTCACGGCATGGGCAATCCCACCCCGGTGTTTGCGGCGCGCGGATTGCGGATCTGCGGTCCGCCGCGCGTACTCAAGGAGAAGCATCTAAAATTGAGGGTGGCGCACGGCTCGCGCACGCTGGACGCCCTCGCCTGGAATTGGGCTCCGCGCGCTTCCGAATGGACGCAGGGCCAAACCGTGGACGCGGCATTCACGATCGATGAGAATACCTATCAGGAGATCACCTCGCTGCAGCTCGAGCTGAAGGACATGAAAGCCGCAGGCGCCTTGGAGCGCGGCACATTGCTGTCGGTCTGATTCCGCCAGCTTGCTCTTTAGGCCTACGAGACTAAGCCCAGCAAGCTGGGCTGACGGAAAGCGGTAGCAAGCTCCCGCACTCCAAGGCGCCAATCCAACAACGTGGCTGAACCCGTTCCATCCCGATCCGCGACCGCGCAATCCACCGTGCGGGCGCGCAGTTCGGTCGGCCGGAGGAAGATTCTCCGCAGGCTGCTCCTCGTCTTTTTTGCCCTGGGCGTCGTGGCCGTGGTGGTGGCTTACCGCATCCGCCCCCGGCATCCGGTGGCGCTGATGGTGGCGCCCCAGCCTCTGCCCGAGAATGCGCAGCAGGCGGCGGCCGGCTACAGCTTCACGCGCTCGGAAGGCGGGCGCGAAGTCTTCACGGTCCACGCCCGGCGCACGACAGATTACAAGAACGGTCAGGGAACCATCCTCGAAGGCGTCCTGATGGAAGTGTTTGGCCGCACCGGTGACCAGCACGATCTGATTAAGGCTGACCGTTGCGATTACAACTCCGGCAGCGGGAACTTCTCGTGCGCCGGTCAGGTCGAGGTTGAGCTCGACGCTCCGCGCGGGGCGCAAGAGCTGCCTTCCGCGCCGGCTGCGGGCGATTCCGGCACGCTGCACGGCCGCCAGCCCGTTTATCTCAAGACCTCAGGCCTTGTTTATAACCAGGCGACGGCGCTGATCTCCGGCCCGGCGCACGTCGATTGGCGCTACGGTCCTGCGACGGGATCGGCGGTGGGCCTCGCCTACGCGACGCGGGACGGTTCGATCGATCTGGAGCGCGACGTGACGGCCACCCTGCCGGTGCGGAACCCTCCTAACTCCGCCGGCCTGCGCACGACTTCGGTTATGCAACTAGCGGCGTCTCACCTCCATTACGCCAAGGAGCGGCGACAGATTGAGCTCGCGGGCCCGGTTCATCTCACGGAAGGTGACCGAAAGGTCGATTCCGGGCACGCCATCCTGGACCTCGACGCTCGAAACCGCCTGACGCGGGCCCTGCTGGACGACGGTATGCAGGCGGCGGACACGTCCCAGGGGACGTCGCGCACAGCCCAGGCTGCGGCGCTTGAAGCCCAGTTTGATCCCGCGACTGGCGACCTGACCGCCCTCAACTCGTCTGGCGACGTACACCTCGAGTCACAGCCTAAGCCCGGAGCTGGAATCACACGCCTGGCCGCCGACCGGGTCCACGTGAGCTTCACAGGCGCCCATTTTCATCCAGAGCACGGGGAAGCGTCCGGCAACGTACGTGTGGCTTCGGAACCCGGCTCGGCGCAGTCTGGAGCCAGCCCGACGCAGTCTGGAGAACGAACGGCGGACGCCGCCGCGCACGCCCCGGTTCAGGGCTCATTCTCCCGCGAGAATCTTGAGACCGCCGATTTGGATTTTGCTTTTCGTCCCGCCGACGGCACGCTCGATGAAGCTCACACCGTGGGGCCCGGTAAGCTCACCCTGACCTCCGCTGACCCCAAGACCGGAAATCGGATCATCACCGCCAGCCGGTTCTTGATGGCCTTTGACGCCCGGAGCCGCTTGAAGGGTCTGCGCGGCCAGGGCCCCACGGAAATCGTGTTTGAGCCTGCCCTGAACGCGCCGCGCGGCACGGTAGCCATGGAGAGCCATGGAGACAGCCTGCAGGCGAGCCTCGATCCTGCGTCCGGCGGGCTCGAATCGATGGAGCAGGCCGGCCATTTTCAATTTATGGACGTGGACCGGCACGCCACGGCCGACCGCGCCGACTACTCGGCCGATGGCGACTTCATGACGCTCACCGGCAACCCGGTTGTGACTGATCCGAACACGCGCATTCGGGCCGACCACGTCCTGATGCACCTTGCCACCAGCACCGCTGAAGGCTCGGGACACGTGAGCTCCACGCACCTCGGCGGGTTTCCGGGGGAAGGACAATCCGGCCCGGCCGTGAAGCCTTCGAACGCTGCGTCCGCTGCCGGCAACGGAGATCCCGACGTGACCAACGTGCTCGCCGAGCGGGTGACAGCAGATCGTAACCGGCAGGTGTTCCACTACGAAGGGCACGTGCGGGCCTGGCGTGGAGCGCACGTCATTGAGTCGCCGGCGCTCGACATTTACCGCGCTGATCGCCACGTGGTGGCGGGGTCCGGCGTGGTGACCTCGGACCTCGAGCCGTCGCCGCCCTCGAGCGGCGCGGGGCAGCACGCCCAAGGGTCCGGAGCATCGCCTTCCAGCCGTCAGAAAGCGAGCCCGAGCGGCGTGACGCGCGAGGCCAGCGCCCGGGACGCCCGTAGCTTGGACGCCAAAACCCGGGACGCCGAGACTCGGAACAAGACATCGCCCTCCGGGTCCGCCCCGGGTGGGGCGACGCGCCCGGTCACCATCCGCGCCGATCGATTCGAGTACTTCGATCTCGCGCGCAAGGCTGCCTACCGGGGCCACGTGCGGATGGACTCGTCAGGCGCCACCCTGGAATGTGACCGTCTCGACGCCTACTTTACCGAGCCCGGACCCGGCGCGCCTTCGCAGCTCGACCATGCCGTGGCGGACGACCATGTGACCCTGCTCAAGCCCGGGCGGCGCGCCACCGGCAATCATGCGGATTATTTTGCCCGTGAAGGCAAGGTGGTCATGACCGGAGGTCCGCCGACCCTCTATGACACGGAAAAGGGCTTCACTACAGGTCGAAGTTTGACTTTCTTTACCAGCGATGATAGTTTGATCGTAGACGGAGGGTCTGGATTCCGGTCTCTCTCCAAGCACCGCTTGTCGCAGTAGCCTGCCATGCCCGTCCTCTCAACCGTCGATCTGACCAAATCGTACAAGGGACGTAAAGTAGTTGATGGAATAAGCCTTAGGATCGACCAGGGCGAAGTCGTCGGGTTGCTCGGCCCGAACGGCGCCGGGAAGACCACGTCGTTCTACATCATCGTGGGTCTGGTGCGGCCGGATGCCGGCCAGGTCCTGCTCGACGGAGCGGACATCACGGGCCTGCCTATGTACCTGCGCGCGCGGGCGGGCATCAGTTACCTGCCCCAGGAGCCTTCTATTTTTCGAAACCTCACGGTGGAAGAGAACCTGATGGCGGTCCTCGAGACGTTGCCGTTGAGCGCGCATCAGCGCCGGGAACGGCTTGAGGAGTTGCTCGAGGAACTCGGGTTGCAGCAGGTCCGCCGCAGTTACGGCTACATGCTCTCGGGCGGCGAGCGCCGCCGCGTGGAAATCGCGCGCTCGCTGGTGATCTCGCCAGCATTCATTCTTCTGGACGAGCCTTTCTCCGGCATCGACCCGCTGACGGTCATCGATCTTCAGAACATCATCCTGCAGTTGAAGAATTCCGGAATCGGCATCTTGTTGACGGACCATAACGTCCGCGAGACTTTGCAAGTGACGGACCGGGCGTATATTATCAACGGTGGGAGGATATTCCGGGCCGGCACCCCGCAGGTGTTGGGCAACGACGCCGAGGTCAAGCGTATTTACCTTGGAGATAATTTCAGGCTAGCAATTTAATGGAAGGAAATCGCCCCAAACTCGGTCTGAGTCTCAACGTCGCGCAGCGGCAGATTCTGACGCCAGGACTGGTTCAGATGGTGACCGTCCTGGCTTTGAACAGGCTGGAACTGCGCGAGATGATCAACACCGAGATGGTCGCCAATCCGGTTCTCGAAGAGATGACCGACGAGGCGCCTTCAGCCGAGGAAGTCCGCGAGAAGGTCGAGGCCGAGGGCGAGGCTCCGCTGCCCCCCACACCGACGAACGGCGAAGCGCCCTCGCCCGAAAAACAGGATTCCTTCCAGGAAGTCGACTACGGCTCGTTCTTTGACGATTATCTCGATCCCGGTTACAAGTCTCCCGCCGCCGAATCCATCGAAAAGCCTTCTTTCGAGAATTTCCTGTCCCGGCCCACGTCGCTTGCCGATCACTTGGAATGGCAGTTGAATCTTTCCATCTGCACGGACGAGGTCCGCGATGCGGCCTATTCCATCATCGGCAACCTCAATGAGGATGGCTACCTGACGGCGACCGTGGACGAGATCGCCGAGACCGGCGCACACAAAAAAGAGGACGTGGAACAGGCGCTGAAACTCATTCAGGAGCTCGATCCGCCGGGAATCGCCGCCAAGGACCTGCGCGAGTGCCTGCTGCTGCAGTTGAAGGCGCTGGCGCCCGCCAGCCCGATGGCGGCGCGCATTATCTCCGAGCACCTCGACAAGCTGCAGAACAAACAATACAAGGAGATCGCCCGCGCCCTCGACCGCCCGCAACCGGCGGTGGAACGCGCGCTCGACTTGATCCGTACTCTCGACCCGCGCCCCGGCCAGCGCTACAACGCCACCGAAGCGCGGCTCGTGGAACCGGACGTCGCCATCGTGAAGGTGGGCGACGATTATAAGATCATCATGAATGAGGACGGGATGCCGCAGCTCCGCTTGAGCCGGCGTTACCGCCGCATGCTGGAACAAGACGGCACTTCACGCGACGTGCGCACCTGGGTGAAGGAACGCTTCAACTCCGCCCTGCAGCTCCTCAAGAACATCGAGCAGCGCAAGCAGACGATTCAGCGCGTGTGCCAGGTGATCATCGAACGGCAGCGCGAGTTTCTGGACAAGGGCGACGATTACCTGCGGCCCATGATGATCAAGGAAGTGGCGGAGACCGTGGGCGTACACCCCTCCACCGTCAGCCGCGCCGTCGGCAACAAGTACGCCGAAACTCCCCAGGGGGTCCGCGAGCTGCGATCCTTCTTCTCCGAGGCTGTGCAGGGCCCGGCGGGCGCCGAGTTGCCCCTGGTCAGCCTGAAGCGCGCCGTGAAGAAGATGATTGAAGATGAGGACGCCGCCCACCCTCTCACCGACGACCACATCACCCAGCGTTTGCACGAGATGGGCATTTCCGTGACACGCCGTACGGTAGCGAAATACCGTGAAGATATGCATATTCCGAGCACTCACCACCGGCGGAGGAAGGCATGAACCTTCCCGTTCCTCCCCTCGCTTCTGGGCTCGGGGCCTGGAGGTCAGCTCATGCAGATCGAGTACACCGGGCGCCAGATCGAAGTCACGCCGGATCTGCGCCAATACACTGAAGAACGCCTGGGCAAGGTCGCGCGTTTGCTGCGCGATCGTTGCACCCTGCACGTCATCCTCACGGCGGAAAGGCACCTGCGCATCGCCGAAGTCACCCTTAAGTTCCGCGACCATTCTCTGGTGGGAATGGACCAGACGCCGGACGCGCGAAATTCGCTCAACGGCGCCCTGGATAAGGTCGAAAGGCAGGTACTGCGCCTGCTCGAACGCACCCGGACGCGCAAGCGGCGTCCGAAGCCCTCGTCCGCCGTACTGCTCAACGTGCTGGCGCCGGCCCGCACCGATCATCAGGAGCGCGAAGCCCTTGAAACCGAGCGCATCGCCATCAAACCGCTGAGCATCGAGGAGGCGATCGATTCCTCCGAGCTGCAGCGCCGGGGCGCGGTGGTGTTCCGCAACCTTGAAAGCGACCGCGTGAACGTGATCTACCGGCGTCCCGACGGCAAGCTGGCGCTCATCGAGCCGGAGCCTTAGAAGCAGTGGCAAGTGGCGAGTGACAAGTGGCAAGAGCCGGGTGACTTGTCACTTGCCACTTGTCACTTGTCACTTTCTCCATGAAGCGATCCTCCGCCAGGAAGCCCCGATCGCGATTCGTGCTGATTACCGGGCGCAGCGGGTCCGGCAAGGGCTCGGCGTTGCGGGCCTTTGAGGACCTGGGCTACTACTGCGTCGACAATCTGCCCTCCAACCTCATCCGCACCTTCCGCGACCTCTGCTTCGCGCCGGGCAGCAGCATCGCCAAGGCCGCCGTGGCCGTGGACGTCCGCGAACGTGAAGCCATCAGCCAGCTTCCCGCCCTCTACGACAAGCTGGTCAAGGAGCGCCCGCGGCCGGTGCTGGTGTTTCTGGACGCTTCCGACGAGGCCATCATCCGGCGCTTCGAAGAGACTCGCCGGCCGCATCCGCTCGGGCGTGACCTGCCACTGCAGGAGGGCATCGATCGCGAGCGGCGACTGCTCAGGCCCGTCAAGCAGCGCGCCGACGAGGTGTTGGACACCACGCGGCTGAACGCCCAGGAGCTGCGGCAGCTCATCCAGGCGCGCTTCGGCGGCGGCGCGAAGCACGAAGTGATGCCCATCTCCGTCGTATCTTTCGGCTACCGGTTCGGACTGCCTCAGGAGGCCGACCTCGTGTTTGACGTGCGCTTTCTCCCCAATCCCAACTACGTGCGCGAGCTGAAGAAGAAGACCGGACGCGACCCCGAAGTGGTGCGGTTCATGTCGAAGCTGCCCGGCACGCGCGAGTTCCTCCGTCGCGTCCTGGACTTGCTCGTTTACTTGCTGCCGCTTTACATCCGCGAGGGCAAGAGCTACATGACGATCGCCGTCGGCTGCACGGGCGGCCGCCACCGCTCCGTGATGATCGCCGAGAAGCTGGCGGCGTCGCTCGCGGAGGCGGGATACCAAACGAAGGTGACGCACCGTGACATCGCCCGGGCGGCTTAGAAAGCGTGTGTGAAAACCAATGGCTTGCGCGGCGCGGCTCTGCCGCCCTGCTCCGCGGAAAGGCTTTGGCTTTCCGGGCAGGCCGCCAAAGCCTCTAATTTCTATAGCGCTGCTCCGCAGGGCAGGGCGGCAAAGCCGCAGTTCTCAAACATACTCTTAGAGACGTGCGGGTGTTCGGGGTGAAAAATGGGAACGGTAAGAGGATCGAAATGAATCCGGGCCGTCTGTTGGTTTTGGCCGTCATATCGCGCGGGTGTGGCACACTGGATGGTCCAGTGAACCGGCCGGCGCTTCGGTTTTCAGCGCCCAAACGGGCGGGGATATGAGTATGTCACGGGAATGAAGGAGAGGTAGATTCTTTGTCTGACTTCCGCGGACCGAAAGGTTCAATTGGTTTTGGCTTGGTGCTGGTGGTTGCCTCCGCACTTTCGGCGGCACCGGCTGCAGCGCAGTTAAACGAGTTCGGGTCGCCGGTTGCCTATCCCGCCGGGATCGGGGCGTCCTGTGCGGCGGCGGCCGATTTCAACCGCGACGGCGTGCTCGACCTCGCCGTAGTGGACCCGGACACTGGCACGCAGGGCGTTAGCATCCTACTGGGCAACGGAGACGGCAGCTTCCAGGCGCCCCAGACGATCGCTTTCCAGACAAACGCGGTGTGCGTTGTTGCCGGGGACTTCAACGGCGACGGAAACCCGGACCTTGCGGTCTCGCAGGGTTCGGACGACACCGTCTCCATCCTCCTTGGAAATGGCGACGGCACGTTTCGGGCCCCGATAGCGTATCCCGTCGGCGGCACCTCAGACGGTATGGCATTGGGCGATCTCAACGTCGACGGCAATCTCGACTTGGTGGTAGCAAACATCGCGGGGGGAGCCAACAACAACGGCAACGTGGCCGTACTGCTCGGGAAGGGCGATGGAACTTTCCAACCCGCGGTCAACTACGAGGCTGCGAAGGGTCCGATTGTCGTTGCCTTGGGCGACTTCAACCACGACGGGGCCCTCGATATGGCGGTGGTCAACGCAAGGTCCAACGGCAGTTCAGGCAACGGAAGCGTCAGCATTCTGATGGGCAACGGCAATGGCACCTTCCAAGCTGCCACAAACTACACCACGGGAATGGGCCCGCAATCGATCGCGGTCGCAGACTTCAACGGCCAGGGCAACCTGGACCTAGCCGTGCTCATCCCCGGCGCCGAACTCGAGTTCTTTAAGGGAAACGGGGATGGGACTTTCGGCGGGGTGACGACATTGGCTCTGGACCGCTATGCCGCGCAGGTCGTAGCTGCAGACGTGAACGACGACGGGGTACCCGACCTCGTGGTGCCTGACGGCCAAGACGCCACGATCGGCGTGCTTTTGGGTCACGGCGACGGCACCTTTCAGCCCGCGATTGATTATCCGGCGGGGCCAGATGCCATCTACGCGTCCGTGGCAGACTTCAACGGCGACGGTCGGCCTGACCTCGCGGTGAGCAACGGAGTCGGCAATGAGGTGAACATCCTCCCCAACCTCGGGGCCGTGCCCTCTGTGAGCCTTTCGCCCACGAGCCTCTCCTTCCCGACCCAGACCATCGGGACGACGAGCGCGGTCCAGCGCGTGACGCTCACTAACACCGGCACCGCAGCCTTAACCATCTCGAGCATTACCGCGTCGGGGCCATTTGTGGAGAGGAACGGGTGCGGCTCAAACATCCCTCTGGGCGCAAGCTGCAACATCAACGTGCAGTTCCGGCCGCTCGCTCGGGGCCCGGCAAGCGGGTCCATCACCGTGACCGACAACGCTCCCAACAGCCCACAGACCGTGGCGCTCACGGGGACCGGCACTGTAGTGAGCCTGGCGCCTTCGAGCATCGCCTTCGGCAACGTGGCCGTGGGGCAAAGCGCCAGCGCAACGGTGACGGTAACCAATCTCGCGCACAACGCCACACTAACGATCTCCAGCATCACAGCGGGAAGCACTCCGCCCTTCAGCCAGACGAACAAT
This sequence comes from Terriglobia bacterium, assembly GCA_035949375.1. Taxonomy (GTDB): domain Bacteria; phylum Acidobacteriota; class Terriglobia; order UBA7540; family UBA7540; genus Gp13-AA77. Next base: position 68,253 of record DASZIG010000036.1, read on the forward strand.
TGCGGCAGCACCCTGGGTCCCGGGGCAAGCTGCGCCGTCACGGTGACCTTTGCGCCGGTGACGTCGGGCGCTTTCGGCGGTTCATTAACGCTGAAGGACAACGGGGGAGGCACTATTCAGAGAGTGCCGCTCTCCGGGACAGGCACATAGGTGCCGCGCGGGAGGTCTTCGAGCGAAAAAATTAAAATTGTTACGAACGAAGCCAATAGGTTACTGAAACTAAACGACTTCCATTTTCCATATTCCTTGAAAGCCATTAGGTTGCTGAAAATAAAGATGTTACCCGTTTAAAGCCAAGAGGTGTTTGATTCTAAACCCTTTAGTCCAAAAAATGGGGCCAAAAATGCGACGATGAACGGCAATTTCGTGCGAAATCGGTCACTTTTGCCCTCATCTGCATCGAGTTCGAATAGAGAATCTGCATGAGTCCAGTCCGGCGCTTGCTCACCTTCATGCGTCCCTACACGGCGCGATTTTTCGCCGCCGTGCTGCTGATGATCGTGGTTGGGGCGTGCGAGGCGCTGACCGCGCTCCTCATCAAACCGATCTTCGACGGCGTCCTGACTCCCCAGCAGCAGGCGACCTCGCGCATCGCCCTGTTCAAATGGCCTTTTTCCAGCCATATCCTGTACCTCAACCAGCTGCTGCCGGGCCACATCCACAACATCTGGACAATGGTGGCGATGGCGATCGTCGGAGTGACCTTCGTCAAGGGGCTCGCCGAATTCCTGGCCACCTACTTCATCAACTACGTCGGCCAGTCCGTGGTCAAGGACCTGCGCAATCAGCTCTACTCCAAGATCATCGAGCAATCGATGGCCTTCTTCGCGAGCAACCCCACCGGCCGGCTGATGTCGAGCGTAACCAGCGACATCGAAAAGGTGCAGAGCGCCGTCTCGCAGGTCGCAGCGGATTCACTGAGGGAAACCTTCACCCTGATCGGCCTGCTGGCCGTGCTGTTTTCCCTGGACTGGAAGCTGGCGCTGGTCTCCCTGCTGCTGGTACCGTTTGTGGTCTTCCCCTCCCGGACGATCGGACGCTACATCCGCACCACCAGCCGCTTCAGCCAGGACAAAATGGCGGAGATCAACCACATCCTGCAGGAGACGTTCAGCGGCATCCGCATTGTCAAGGCCTTCGGGATGGAGTTGTTCGAAGTCACCAAGTTTCGCGCCGCTACTCGCCGCCTGCTCAAGGTGAATCTGCGCTGGGTGCGCGCCACCGCGGTCAGTTCGCCGCTCATGGAAGTGTTGGGCGCAATCACCATCGCGGGCCTGCTGCTTTACGCCCGCAATGAAATCCTGCACAACATGCAGACCATGGGGGGATTCGCGGCTTTTCTATACGCTCTCATCAAGATGTATGAGCCCGTGAAGCGCCTGACCGGCGTGAACAACGCTTTCCAACAGGCCGTGGGCGCCTCCGAAAAGGTCTTCCACTACCTCGACGTCCGTTCCGAAATAGCGGAAAAGCCGGGCGCAGTCACGCTGCCGCATTTTGAGCGCGAGATCACTTTCGACGGCGTCGAGTTCGCTTATGAACCGGGCCAGCCTGTGCTGCAGGGCGTGAACCTGCGGATTCGCCGGGGCGAAGTGGTGGCGGTGGTGGGCGCGAGCGGAGCGGGCAAGACCACTCTGGCCAACCTGATCCCGCGCTTCTTCGACCCCACTGGCGGCAGCCTCCGGGTGGACGGCCATGACCTGCGCGACGTGACGCTGGCCAGCCTGCGCGCGCAGATCGGCATGGTGACTCAGGAGACGATCCTCTTCAACGATACTGTCTTCAACAACATTGCTTATGGACGCACGTCGGAGCGGCATTCCGTGGTGGAAGATGCGGCCCGCACGGCGCTGGCCCATGACTTCATCAGCGCCATGCCCGAGGGGTATGGTACGCTCATCGGCGAGCGTGGACAGCGCCTTTCGGGCGGGCAGCGCCAACGCATCGCCATTGCGCGCGCCATTCTCAAGAATCCGCCGATCCTGATTCTGGACGAGGCCACTTCAGAGCTCGATACGGAATCTGAGCTTCTGGTGCAGCGCGCTCTCCAAAACCTGATGGAAGGCCGCACCGTGCTGGTGATCGCGCACCGGCTTTCCACCGTGCGGCGCGCCGACCGCATCCTGGTGGTCGACGACGGCAGAATCTCGGAAGAGGGCACCCACCAGGACCTGATCGCGCATGGCGGCATTTATCAGCGTCTGCACGAACTCCAGTTTGTAGACAGCGAACCCTGAGATGATTCGCAGCATGACGGGCTACAGCAGCGAACGCCGTGAAACGTCGGACTTCTCTCTTTCGGTGAGCCTGAAGAGCACCAACCACCGTTTTCTGGACGTTCAGTTCCGCCTGCCCGCCTCGCTCGAGCCCCTCGAGGGCGCGCTCCGCCGGGCGGTGAAGGAATCGGTGGCGCGCGGGCATTTGGAAGTCACGGTCGGTTTCGACCGGACGGGCGTGCAGACTCTGCGCTTGAATGAGCGCCTGCTTCAGGGTTACGTCGCGGCCTGCGAGGGTCTGCGCCGGCATTTCGGGGTGATCGCCCCTCCTGACCCGGTGGCGCTCCTCCGCATACCCGGCATGATCGCGGCTGCGGGCGACGACCTGCCGCCCGAGATTATGGAGCGGCTGCGCGCGGACCTTGAGAGCCTGCTCGGGCAGGCGCTCACCGAGCTCAACGCCATGCGCGCGGTGGAAGGGCGCGCCCTGGAGAACGATCTGCGGGCGCGCCTCGAACGCGTGCAGGCGCTCGTCGGGGGCGTGCGCGAGTTCGCGCTGCGGGCGCCCGAGCTCTATCGCAAACGCCTCGAAGACCGCATGCGGGACCTCCTCACCCCGGCGCCCGGCTCCGCCGTGTTGGAGCCTACCAGACTAGCCCAGGAAGTGCTCTACCTCTCGTCCCGCTCGGACATCACGGAAGAGCTGACCCGCCTGGCGAGCCACCTGGAGCAGGCGGCGAACCTGCTGAACGAGGGGACCGAGGTCGGCAAGAAGCTCGACTTTCTGCTTCAGGAGATGAACCGGGAGGCCAACACCATCCTTTCCAAGACCACGGACGTGCCCGAAGCCGGTCCGGAAATCGCGCGCCAGGCCATCGAAATGAAGACGGAGATTGAAAAACTCCGCGAACAAGCTCAGAATATTGAATAGGGACGCGAGCGGCGTATTGACTCGATTGAAAACAGGCTCCCGGCCGGGGAGCGTCATCGTGATCTCTGCTCCCTCCGGGGCGGGCAAGACAACGCTGGTAACACGCCTGCTGCGTTCGCTGCCCGGTCTGTGCTTCTCGGTATCTCATACCACGCGAGGGCCGCGCTCCGGCGAGCGCGAGGGCCGCGAGTATTTTTTCGTATCGCGGCGGCTGTTCCAGGGCATGGTGCGGCGCGGCGAGTTTGTGGAGTGGGCGGAGGTGCACGGGCACCTCTACGGCACTTCGTGGAAGGCGCTGAGACGCGCGCAGTCGGACGGTCACGACGTGCTGCTCGACATCGACGTGCAGGGTTATCGCCAGGTGCGGCGCCGGTTGCCCGAAGCCGTCAGCGTTTTCGTGCTGCCGCCTTCGTACGAGGAACTGGAGCGCCGGCTGCGGCGCCGGCACTCGGATGTGCCGGAAGAGATCGCGCGCAGGCTGCGCGACGCCCGGCGGGAGGCCCGCCGCTGGCGCGAATACGACTTTCTGATCGTGAACGACGCGCTCGAGTCTGCGGATCGCGCTTTGCTCGCAGTCGTGATGGCCGCGCGAACGCGCCGCGTAGTGCAGCAGCAACGCGCCCGTGAGATCGTAAATAGTTTTGGAGGATGATGAGGGATGGAAGTACCGCCCGCTGTTGACAGCAAGTACCGCTTTATTCTGCTCGCCGCCAAGCGAGCGCGCCAGCTCCAGTCCGGCGCGCGCCCCTTGATCCAGACGTCGACCAAGAAACCCACCAAGGTCGCCCAACTCGAAGTGTCGGGCAACCTTGTGCCTTTCGAGAACCTGCAAGCCGAAGGATCCTCCGATGGCAAGGACCCTGCCGGGAAGTAAGCTATGCGCGTAGCCCTCGGAGTCTCGGGCGGCATTGCCGCCTACAAGGCGGCCGAGCTCGTGCGTCTGCTCGAGGAGCGCGGCCTCGAGGTTCAGGTGGTGATGACGGCCGCGGCGCGCGAGTTCGTGTCGCCGCTCACCTTCGCGGCCCTCTCCGGCCGCAAGGTCATCACCGGGATGTTTGAGCCGGCCCCCGGCGACGCCAACCTGGAGAGCGCGATCGAGCACATCGCGGTCGCGCAGTCGATCGACGCGCTGGTGGTTGCTCCCGCCACCGCCGGCGTGCTGGCCAAACTGACGCACGGCCTGGCGGATGACTTCCTGACCACGCTGGCGCTTGCCACGCGCGCTCCCATCGTTGTCGCCCCCGCCATGAACGTCAACATGTGGGAGAATCCGGTCACCCGCGAGAACGTCGAGGTGCTGCGGCGGCGCGGCGTTCGCGTAGTGGATCCGGACGAGGGGTACCTGGCCTGCGGCATGGTGGGCGCGGGCCGCCTCGCCTCCCTCGGATCCGTTTTGGAGTCGGTATGCGCGGCGCTCGGACTTGCCGATGACCTCGCGGATGAGACGGTTCTCGTGACCGCGGGGCCGACCGAGGAGCCCATCGATCCCGTGCGCTACCTCAGCAATCGTTCCTCCGGCAAGATGGGCTATGCGGTGGCGGAGGCGGCCCGGCGCCGGGGCGCGCGCGTCATCCTGGTGAGCGGTCCCACCCGTCTCGAGGCGCCTTCCGGCGTCACGGTGCGGCGCGTGCGCACGGCGGAAGAGATGGCGACGGCCATCTTCGAGAACCTGGCGGCCGCCGGCATCGTGATCATGTGCGCGGCGGTGGCCGACTTTCGTCCGGCCCAGGTTGAGCCCGTGAAGATCAAACGCGCCGCCGGCCCGCGCACGCTGGAACTCGAACCTACCGAGGATATCCTGGCGGGGATCAGCCGGCGTCGCCGGCCCGGCCAGTTCGTGGCAGGTTTTGCCGCCGAGACCGATCGCCTTCTCGAGAACGCGCGGGCTAAAGTACTATCGAAGCAGCTCGATCTGCTGGTGGCGAATGATGTGACCGCCGAAGGAGCGGGCTTCGATGTCGACACCAACATCGTGACCCTCGTCTTCCCGGACGGCCGGACCGTGCCGCTCGAACGTATGAGCAAGCTCGAGGTTGGCATTCGCCTGATCGACGAGATCGTGACGTTGCGCAAGGGTCGCGAAGCCGCGCACGCCGTGTGAATCCGGCTGCCGGACGCGCGGGAGCCGAAATTCCTTCCAAGGCCAGGGTGCGATGATTCCGGATCGCCTCAAAGACGAAATCGCCGCCCGGCTCGATTTCTATCGCGAGCTCGGAATCGAGGACTTCTTGATCGAACAGCGGAAAGCGGCGGGCTTTGCTGAAGCCGCGCCTGCCGAGGACCCAGCCGCACCGGTCGCAGCGGAACCGGTCGTCGGGATTCCCTTGCCGGAGGCCGAAACCCCGGGTACGAGGGCGAGCCAGCGACCTGCCACAGCCGCGCGATCATTGCATCTGTTCGCCGCGGAAAGCCCGAGGCCGCGCGATCGCGAAACCCTGGAGGACGTCGGGCGCGACCTCGGCGATTGCCAGCGTTGCAAGCTCGCGGCCGGCCGCAAGCACATCGTGTTTGGTCAGGGGAATCCGCGCACGGAGCTGGTTTTCGTGGGCGAGGGTCCGGGCGCCGATGAAGATGAGCAAGGACTGCCGTTTGTGGGGCGCGCCGGCCAGTTGCTCAATCGCATGCTGCAGAGCGTCGCAATCCGCCGCGAGGACGTTTACATCTGCAACGTGGTTAAGTGCCGTCCACCGGGGAATCGCACACCCGAGCGCGATGAGGTGGACGCCTGCTCGCCTTTTCTCTTCCGGCAGATTGAAGCGATCCAGCCGCGGCTGGTCTGCTGCCTCGGCGCGCCTGCCGTCCGCACGGTGCTCGGGCTGAAGGAAGGAATTCTGAAACTGAGGGGCCGCTTCTACGACTTCGGCACCGCCAAGGCGCTCGCCACCGTTCATCCTGCCTATGTGCTTCGCAATCCCAGGGAAGAGAAAATCCTGCGCGAGGACTTCACGAAGATCCGCGATTTCTTGAAGACAGCCGCGACGCCCTAGCGCCGCGGCCGCCTACTGCCGCGCAGGAGGCGGGGCCAGGTTTGCCTGCCTGCGATGCAATCCCGTTCGAGAATCGAATCTAATCTCCCGTGCCCGAAAGCGAAACCGTTTGCGGGCTGCCGACGCCGGTGTCTGCCACGGAGAGCGACGCCGTGCGCGCCCCGGTCGCCTGCGGAGTAAATGTGACGGTGATCGTGCAACTGCCGTTGGCGGGTACCGACTTTCCGCAGGTATTGGTCTCGGAGAAGTCGCCGGGATCATTGCCCGTCATGCCAATCGACGTGATGCTGACCGAAGTGGTACCGAGGTTGGCCAGGGTGACGTTCTGGGAAGCGCCGGACTGCCCCACACTCACGGTGCCGAAACTCAAGCTCACGGGAGACAGGCTCACATACGTCGCGGTGCCCGTCAGGGTGATCTTTTGAGACGAGCTGCCGGCGCCATTGTCGGCCACGGTGATCGACCCGGTCAGCGTGCCCGACTTCGTGGGCACAAAGGTCACATTGATCGTGCAACTCGCGCCCGCCGCTACGCTCGACCCGCAGTTGTTCGTCTGGCTGTAATTTGCCGGCGCGCTGATGCTGGTGATCGTCAGGCTGGCGTTGCCGGTGTTCGTGAGGGTCACAGGCTGAGACGGACTGAAAGTGCCCACCACCTGCAGGGCGAAGGTCAAGGCCGTCGGGTTGAGAACCGGCGCTGCGCCGACGCCGGTGCCCGTCAAGGCCACCGTTTGAGGGCTCTGGGGAGCGTTGTCGGCCACGTTAAGCGTACCACTGAGGGTGCCAACACTTTTCGGCGTGAAGGTCACGCTCACGGTACAGTTCGCGCCCGGGGACAGCGACGAAGGACAACCATTCGTGCTCACCGCGAAGTTCCCGGTCGTGGTGACGCTCGTAATCCCAAGCGACGAACTGCCTGTGCTATAGACGACTACCGTTTGAGGCTTCGTGGTGCTGTTGTAGTTCTCGTTGCCGAAATTTACGCTGGTCGTATTGAAGGTGATCTGCGGACCCGAACCGGTCGGGTTCCCCGTGCCGGAGAGAGCCACCGTCTGCGGGCTGGCGCCGCCTTTGTCGTTGAGGTTGAGCGTGGCGCTTCGTGATCCCGTGCCGCCCGGAGTGAAAGTCACGTTAATCGCGCAACTGGCGCCAGCGCCCAGGGACGAGCCGCAGTTGTTGGTCTGCACAAAGTCAGTAGTGTTGCTTCCCGTGAAGGTTACCGAGGTAATGGCGACCGAGCTGGTGCTGACGTTGGTCACGGACACAACCTGAGGAGCGCTCGTGGTGCCCAGGTTCACACTCCCGAAGCTCAGGCTGGACGGGGTAACGTTCATCGCTGTGGCAGTGCCGGAGACCGTAACCTTCTGCGAGGCGCTGCCCGACGAATTGTCGTCGACCTGCACGCTGCCACTCAGATTGCCGGATGCGGTGGGCTCAAAAGTCACATTGACAGTGCAGTTCGCCGCAGGCGCCAGGGTCGACGGACAATTGTTGGTCTCACTGAAATTCGACGGAGCCGTGATGCTGGTGATGGTGAGCGAGGAATTGCCGGTGTTCGTCACGGTCACCGCTTGGGACGCGCTGGTTGTACCCACCAACTGCAGGCCGTACGTCAGCGTCAGAGGAGCCACAGTCGCCACGGGGCCGATGCCGACGCCGGTCAGCGGCACGGTTTGGGGGCTTCCTGGAGCGTTATCGGTCACCGTCAGCGTGCCACTATTGGTTCCCACTGCGTTTGGCGTGAACGTGATGCTGAAGGTGCAGTTGCTGCCGGCCGAGAGCGACCCCGGACAGTTGTTCGTCAACCCGAAAGGACCGCTGATCGTCGCGCTGCTGATCGTCAAGGTGGCCGTGCCGGTGTTGGTGAGCGTCACGGTCATGGCCTTCGACTTCAAATTGTAGTTCTGATTGCCGAAGTTGAGGCTGGTGGGATTGAACGAGGCCACCGGGCCGCTACCCGTGGGATTACCGGTTCCGGACAGCCCCACAGTCTGCGGGCTGCCGCCGCCGTTGTCGCTGAAGTTGAGGACGGCGGAGCGTGAGCCCGTGCCGCCCGGCGTGAAGGTCACGTTGAGGGTGCAACTGCCTTGCGGCGGCACGGAGTTCCCGCAACTACCGGAATAGGCAAAGTCGGTGGTGTTGTTCCCGGTCAAGGACTCGCTAAGCGAATTCAGGGTCTGAGTGGTGCTGACGTTGGTCAGGGTGACGGTTTGAGCCGAACTGGTGGTGCCGAGATTGACGGTACCGAAGTTCAGGCTGGTGGGGCTCACGGTGACGATGGTGCTGGAGCCGGAG
>DASZIG010000037.1:0-15825 GCA_035949375.1 Terriglobia bacterium
CGACCAGCGTCTCCGGCAGATTCGCGCAGGAGAAGGCTACAAACGGCCCGGAGTTGCGAGGGCTTAAACGATGAATGGCGCGGGCCAGCAGCTCCTTGCCCGTCCCCGTCTCGCCGGTGATGAGCGCCGTCACGTCGCACGTCGCGATCTTGCGGGCCAGGGCAAAAACCTGCTGCATGCTCTCCGTAGCCCCGACCATCTCCCCAAACCGGTCGTCGGAGCTGTCGCGGGTACACAGTTGCTTCAGTTGTTTCTCAGCCTCATACCACTTGTGCGCGCGCCTCAGGAGGCGGCGGAGGTGGACCACATCCGGCGGGCAGGCGATGGTGTCGTAAACCCCTTTTTCCAGAACCCGGTTCTTGAGCTCCTCGTCCTGGGCGGAAAGCATGACCAGAACCGGAGCTGGGGCGTCCTGCTGATTGATCTCATCGATTAACTTCAGACCGCCCTCGGCACATGATGGATCGCGGAGGTCGATCAGGGCCACGCTGCACCAGTGTTCCTGGGATCCCCCCTCGCCCGGCTCAAATCCATCCTTCAGCCGTGTCTCAAAACCAGGGCCTAACATTCGCGCGGCCAGCTCGGCAAAGTCTTTGTCCGTACTGCAAAAGCAGACGCGGACATCGCCCCCCTTGTCCCCGATCATCGATTCGTCCCCCCCGTTATGGATGCTTTGATTCCGACGTTGCACACAGCTGGATATCGCATGCGTCTCGACCGGTCTCTAACCCTTGAGTGGTGAAAAATGCAAGGCGAAGGATTTTATCCAGACTGTCAAGTATATAATCTGACATTCACGTGAAATTCATAACGAGCGATTCATTACAACGCCGAGGTCCACAGCACACGCTCTTCCACCTGTCGGTGCGCCCCCCCTCTTCACCGCGCATGTTACCTTGTTTAGCAATCCCTCCGCCAAAGTATGGAACTGCGCGCAGCCCAACCGCTGACTTGGCGACGGGTGAATCGTGCGGAAACTGCCCGCGCTTGTTTCGTTTGATACATGGTTTCGCTACGATCACGCGGTGCCGGGCAGGTCACGCAGGCCGCTCGGAGCGTATACCGCAGGGTAAACAGCCGCGTGTACTTACATCTAACTGCAGTACCCGACGAGTAAGAGCAGTCGCCTATGGTATTTATCTGTCATTATTCGAGTACATCTCTGGACGGCTCTGCTGCATATTTCAGCACATGTCTGCAGCCCTTTGATAACCGCAGAGTTCCTTTTCTGAGCAAGAACAACGTGATAGCGAATTGGAATCGGTCGTGCCTTGGCGTGGGCCATGACAGAGAATTCACAACATGGCACTGACCCTATCGGGATCACGGGGGCCCTATGGGCTTCCGCAGGCTGGATCGTGGGGGCTTTCTACCTTGGTTACTACTGCGCCAAGTTTTTCCTCCTCCGCTAGCGGCGGGAAATGCGCGTCAGTATTGCCAGGATAGAGAGCACAGCAGGCTGAGGGAAATTCCAGTTCGTTTGGCCGGACGGCCACGGGCTAGGACCCCGCCGTCGCCTTCCATTTCTCCCGGAAGTGCTTCATGACGAGCCGCGACCCGGAGCGGCCCGCGCGAAGGTTCAGCCGAATCAGGCTGACCCGATTTAGCGCGCCTCCCGCTTGCGGACTCGTCGCATGCCCACCTTCGAATTATCGCCCGACCCCTTGGTCATCGAGAAGCGCACACGTCGTGCGGGCTCTGTAAATCCACTCGAATCACGCGCTGGTTCATCGCGAGCAGGGATCTGACGTCCTATAGTCCGGCGCCCGCTATTGTGAGATGACCATCTGGGAAGTTGCACTCATCGGGACTGACGCCGTGGGTAGGAAGGGGAGCATGAAACTGAGTGTGTATTGCACCTGAACCTTCACGACACCGCCGGGCTTGTTGTTCGGGCTCCAGGTGGTGGTGACGGTAATGGTGCTGGCATCGAGCCCGGCACAGCAATTGTTCGCCACGAACCAGGCAACGGTCGACGCACTGACAGGAGCTCCGCTCGAAGCCCCCCGCACGATCGCATAGCGGGTCCCGATCCGGGCAGCGTCCGAGATCGCGTCGTAGGCATAGAGCGCCCGCCCGAAATCGATGATGCCAAAGAGTATCGAAAAGAGCAGCGCGAAGCTCAATCCAAATTCGGCCAGGGTGCTGCCAAGCTCGTTTCCAGGAGCTCGACGGTGCGGCCTCCAATGCCACCTCGTGGGCCGAATGCGGCCGGGAATCGGTTCGTTTCGCATGCTCGTTATCCTTGGCCGGCTGGCTACTGCCTCACTCTCATCGTGGCCGACCCAGTCAGAGTATACGTCTGCGGAATGCCAGGATACTTGAAGAGTGAATTCATCGAGTAACTCGTGTTTACCGTGACGTACTCCTCCAAGTGGGTGCCACTCGTGCATGTGTTCGACGTGCAGCTCGTCGTGGTGCCGTCGGAGCACCGGCAGGAGTAACTGGCGGTCGCCGTCACGCCCGTCAGGTTCGCATCGCTGGTGGCGGCCGTCTGCATCGCAGCCGCACTGCCGGCAGTGCCTTCGTTCTGGGAGCCGTACTGTACGCCCGCGCGGGCTGCTGTGCACACCTCAATGGAGGCGTATGCCACCCGGCCAAGCTCGATTGCGCCCACCATGGTCAGCAGGATTACCGGAAGCATCAGACTGATCTCCAAAAGGCTCTGCGCTTGTTGCCCCACAAACCCGCGGGCGAGCCTCCGAATTCTTTGCTTCAGCCCTGCAAGGTAGGATCCCCGTTCCTGAGTGAGAGTCTTCATGTCTACTCCGCAAGCACGGCTGATTTGATGGGTGACCCGTCCGTCAGAGAGGCATAGTTGTCGTTGACGGTCGTGCTTCCAGTGACCACGATGGTGTCCGCCACCAGGATGGTATACGCAGACGCGGAGCTGCTTCCGTTGTAATTAAGCTGCGCGTCCGGGAAGTAGAGGGCTCCCGTGATGTTGGTAGTGGCGCTTCCAGCGATGCCGGCGCTTGCACTGTCAGTGCGGTCCTGAAAGAACAGGATTCCCGCATAGGCGCCGGTGGTGGGGGCCGTCAGGCTCGAGGAGTCGGAACCGACGAACGAAACCGATGCTCCTCCCGTGATGTAAAAGAACACGTTGGACCCGGTGACCGTCGATGAGCCGGTGACGCTGAGGCCGCTGCCCTCGATGATGTAGGTGCCCGAACCGAAGGTTACTGTACCGCTCCCAGTGATTGAAAGTCCCCCGCAGTACACGCCTTCGGTTAGGCTGCCCGAGCCGCTGATGCTGACCTTCGAACTGTAGGTGCAACTTCCGACCGTCGGCTCGGGGAGGTATGCCAGAGGGTCAGGCTCCGGCGGGACGCCCGTTGTGGGAGTGGGTGACATTGAACCGCTACCGGCCTCGTTAACGCCGCCGGTTATCATGTTGGAACTGACGGTGACCGAACCGCTTCCGGTCTTATCGAAGGCGCTGCTGGAACTCGAGTCATCCATAATCCCGCACGCCGCTGTAAAGGAGACGCTTCCGGTGACTTTAATGGCATCGCTGGCGGTCGGGTCAAGCGCGTAGATGCAGTTGGTGCCACTCCAGTAGTGGCCGACCGCCCTGGCTGACACGGTCTCGCTGCTGGTGCCCACGGCCTTCATGAAAAACGTGGGCACGCTCTCCGTGATGATCACTTCGACAAAGTTCACCTGATTGACGTAGGGACCCTCCGTGGGCGGGTAATTGACCGCCACGGTCACGCCGTTCACGTTATTGGTGAAGCCGTTGGCGGCGGCGTCATTCTGCCCGGCCGTCACGTAATCGCCGTTGTTAAGCTCTGCCGTCGCTGCCACCGCGGCGGCGTCAGCCGCCGTCTGCATGCACCTTTGCATATACCGGAGATAGCCCATGTCGAGAGCAAGCCCGGCGGCGCCCATCAGAATCACCATGGCAAGGGCGGTGACCACTATCGCCTGTCCTGCCTCAGATCTCCACAGTCTGGCTTTGCGATCCTCGGTCCCAACCATCGAATTTTGCTCCTCGCGGGGCGAACGCTGACCCGCTCGTCGGGTCGCCCCGAACTTCCGAGCGGGCGCGTGGTGAGCACAATCGGAAAGCCTGGCCGCCGGCAGAATTACTAATCGGTGACAGCTCTGCCTCTAACCGCATGCCACAGTTGCCCGTGCACCCGAGCTAGGCACGTACCATTCCATTCACCTCGTTTGCGGTTGAATTAAGTGCGAGTGAAGCGCGGGCCTCTTGTTGTTTCCAGTAGCTGGGCAGCGGCCGATCGCGGCTGGCCCGATTGATCTGCCGCAGAACCGAGACCACGGGGAAGCCACGCTCACGAAAGTGGTTCGGGGATTAATGCCGCCTCGTAAAGTGCCCCAGCCGGCCCTGCAGCACGAGTTTGGCTTTGAATCGGTTGAGCAAGACCACGGTCAGGACGGCTTTTTGGTTCCAAAGCAGTCACTCCGATCCGCGCTTTCGCTTTTTGGGCTTTGTTTTGGCCCGTTTTTCACGGCAGATTTATTGATTCTATTGGTCTTGTGCCGTTGCGTTGCAAGAGGTGAGGTACCGAGTTGACTTCAGTAGCCACAACATTGTGGGGCCTTAATCGGTGGTGGTTGCGGGCCCTTGGGGCACCACCGCCGGAACGTGATGCACGTCACGATGAAGGCCGTTGCAGTTAGCAGGGGTCGTCCGGTCGGCATTGACCGCTAGTCTAGTCGCCCGTCACGGTGCGTGGGGGCGTACCGATATCTGGAAGATCAAAACCACCGGGTTCGCTTACCAGCGGGCACGAGGGGCATTCCGAGCAGGCTTTGGGGCAGTGGCTGATTGCTTCCACAAGGCTCTTGGTGCTTTGAAAAAGGCGACGATCTCGCCTCTCACTTCCATTCTGAACAACAATCCAATTTTCCAACGGAGTGCTGCCTGGTGAGTATATCCAGAATTTCCAGTTTTCCTCTTCCGGTCTGCCGGCGAGGGCCCCGCGAATCACAGTTTCCACCCAGCGCTTTGCAGGTTGATTTCGAATCTCGTTGACCTCAAAATCGACTGTCATGTCCCCCTCCCCGGACTGCAGCGCATCGCACGTTCACTCATCGGGATGCGTTCAGCGACGACGCGGTGTTATGCCAAATGGTCTAACTGCAACTAAATTATGAGATTGGGGGGATTGGACCTATGTGACTGGACGCACATGCTCCTATGACGTCGTGACGGCTTCAAATATCCGTGCCGCTGATATTATACGTTTCGCCACCGCCTGTATTTCCGCTTGGAACATCCTGACATAAAGGGTGCGGTGCCTGGAACCACAATATCCGGCTCTAGAACCAGAAGAGATGGAGGCACAGCAGAAAAAGTTGAAGCAGGTTGCCGCCGCAGGTAAACGAGAGGTGCAGGGTGGGCTGGGCGCAGAGCGACCTTTCATTGCGGATTGTCTTCCTCGCGAAGGCCTTAAGCCGCAGGCGATGACACGCTGCTGACGGCTTACAGTTCTTCGATTGGCAATTAGCGGGTGTCGATTAAAAGCTGGCGATACGCCCGCTCCCAAGCGACTCGCGCCCTTCCTGTCATTCGCGGACGCAGCGCGGAACCGAGGCCTAGCTCGTCGGTGCCGAAGTTGCCTTCTGCGCGCAGGTTTGTTTCAGGATCTGCGCATCCAGGGATCTGGCAACGGGAGGCCACGGTGCTGTCCTAACGGCTGAAAACGCCGGTTGACACGGATCCCCACTCAGGCCAGACCTGCCCGGGCCCGGCGAACGTGGTGTAAACGCGGCGGTCCAACCCGAGCGCGAAGAGGTGGATCCTGTTGCCGTTGCCGGAGAGTGCCGAGACGGTCGTGCACTGGAGAAAGACGCCGGTTGACACGCTTCGCCACTCAGGCCGGGCTCGGCGAACGTGGTGTACACGCGTCCGTCCATGCCCACCGCGAAGAGGTGGATCGTGTTGCTGCTGTCGTAGAGTGCCGCTGGGGGCATTCTCCTCCTTTTGAACTTGTCCCGATAGCGCCTAACGACGCTTGAGCCACCTGACTGGCCGCGCACCGCCACGACAGATCAATCAGGTCCGCGCCATGGACGTGATTTCTACCCGAACCAATCTCAAATGGGATGCAACTCGAAGTCAACATTACGAAAGCCGCGTGCAAGTCAAGTCCAAACTTCGAGAGTCCGATTCTTAATTGAAATCATAAGGGCCGGGGCGACGGCGCGAACCTTTCCCGTGGTAGTCTGGCGAACGGATTTCCCCGCACAGGCCACAGCGAGAGGGTCGCCTCTGACGGCGGCGTGATTGCCTAGTCTGACGGGCCGGGCGATAGTAAGCTGGGTACTTGTAAGGCCCCGACCCGATCGGACACGCTAGGTGCGGCGGCCTGCAAGGCCTAGCAAGGCGGATTCTGGCCCCCCTTGAGTCCTCTCGTTGGGTTGCAGGCTGCCATTGATGAATTCGGGCCCCGATCCCCGGAGGGGAGTCTCATCCCAAGGGAACCGGGCCGCCCCCCATTTGAACTTGCCGCCCGTCTGCGCCGTAAGGAACACTTGCGAAGTCCCTGGCCCGCATCCCAGAAGCGGCCCTTGACGGCGGGTAGAACCCCTCGCGTGACGACGGGCCGCCGTTCTTGCGTCGCGGCATGCGGATTCAGTATCGTGTTCACGTGAAGATCCTTGAGACTATACTGGCTGGCGGCAGAAGGAGTAGATCCAGTTTTCGTGCGCAGGCCGCCCATCGCGAGATAAGCGAATTCGTGCAGGCCGCGTTTCTCCGACACGGGGCAGAAAGGTAGAGCGGCAATGACCTCTCTTGTGCCACAGACCCAAAGCAACAACGACGGCCTTGCTTTTTCTGTATGAAGACGGCATCGTATGGGCGGATTTTCTTTGGCGCGTCGGCGGTGCTGTTCGGCGTCATCGCATTGGTGTGGCACGACGCTGCTACCTGGCAAAACCTGCAACATATCTGGAGCCTGCCTTTCGGCACCATCATTGGCGGGTGTCTCATGGCCGCTCAGATTGCGGGTGGGATTGGGATACAGTACCCGCGCACCGGGCGCTGGGCCTCGGTCGTACTTTGCGTCGTCTATTTGTGTTTCTCACTGGCCTGGGCCCCTGACATCGTTGCCGCATCGAACATCTACGAGCGATACGGTGGGAGCTTCTTCCTGTTCTTTTCCTTACTTTGCGGCGCGCTTGCGCTGTACGCCGCGACTGAGGCAAATAGGGCGAGGGCGGCAGTGTTCGGCCGGCTGGCACGCCTTGGACTTGGAATCTGTGCGATTTCCTTTACGCTGGGTCAGATGCTCTTACCTCGCGAAACAGCTCACCTGGTTCCAAGCTGGATTCCACCCAACCAGATGTTTTGGGCGATCCTTACGACGGTCGCGTTCGGACTCGCAGCAATTGCCATTCTCATCAATCGCCAGGCGCGGCTTGCGATGCGCCTGATGACACTCATGCTGGCACTCTTTGGCGTAATGGTTTGGGTTCCGCGTGTGATCGCTCACCCGAAGGCGCATTTCAACTGGTCCGAATGCGTCCTGACGTTCCTTATTACCGGGGCTGCCTGGGTGGTGGCTGATTTAAAGTCCTTTTGATTTAGGCTGTGTTTGCGCGCGGCTTCACCGTATAACCGGCGGCGGTGCTGTTTTCCGGATTCTTCGTGTATGGCCGGCCGCTCGGAAACTGCTATGGGCATTCGGGAGAGTGAGCCATGAATTCAGCCATGCTAGTCAGGCGCGCCGCACTGTCGGTTCTCCTTGCAGCCTTTTCATTGCAGGCGCAAAACACCGCCGCCCCGGCGCCGACGACCCGGTACTACGTCGTCTTCCTCCGCCCGGATCCCTCGCGCAAACCGCTCGCGAAGACCGATGGTGATCGCATCCAGGCCGCCCACATGGCGAACATTCACAAGATGGCCCAGGACGGCGTTCTCATTGCTGCAGGCCCGTTTGACGATACGCCGACCACGATCAGGCGGGATCTTTGTCTTCAAGGTTGATTCGCTGCAATCAGCGCAAGCCATCGCCGCGCAGGATCCTACGGTCCTTGAGCATCGGAACACCGTTGACGTACACGCTTGGCAGGGGCCGCCGGGGATCGCCGTTGAGTACTTCCGCCTGCACAAGCTGGATGCGAACACGCCCGAGAACATGCAGGTTCATCCACTGTGTATGGTGTACCGCGGGGTCGCATGGGAAGACAAACACGGCACGCGAGACTCTCTGCTGGCCGCTCACGAACGCTATATCGATCATCTCCGGGAGCAGGGCAAACTCGGCGCGGCGGGTGGAATCGACTCCCCCGACGATTTGGTCGGCCTGGTGATCTTTAAGCCGATTGCCCTCGAAGAGGCGCAAAGTCTCCTGGGGGAAGATCCCGCCGTCCAGGCAGGCGTGCTTCGGGTTGAATATCACCATTGGTGGTCGGCCGATCACGTCCTTCCTTGGTAGGGTCATCGGTCGGGTAACCTGTGAGTGCCCGCTGCCGAGGCTGTGCGCAGGTCAGACGATGAAGTCAGCCGGCACTCCGTTGAACGCCAGTTGCAGTGAAGCGCCCATTGGCTTCTAAGGGCGGAGCTTACGGTGATAGCGCGCGCGACGGGTCGATCCTTAGGCGTCATCATGCCGGCGTGTCTCTTTCTTGCCTGCAGAATCGTTCAAGGGCAGGCCGCTCCGGGGCCTGTTGATGATCAGTGGCGATCCTACGGCCATGATCCCGGAGGCATGCGGTTTTCTCCATTGGCACAAATCGACCGGGCGAATGTTCAGCAGCTCCAACGAGCGTGGACCTACGACGTTTCGACGACTCCAAATAGTTGGATTACATCCTTCGAAAGTACGCCGTTGATGGTGGATGACGTTCTCTATTTCGCGACGCAAACAGGCAAAGCCATTGCGGTTGACGCGGAGTCCGGAGCGGAAATCTGGGTCTTCGATCCCACGAAGGGCGAGCCGAATCGCCGCCCGGTTCCCAATCGGGGTTTGGCGTACCGGGAGGGAGACTCGCCCTCCACTTGCGCCGGCGAGCGCCCAGGCCGGGACAAGCGCGTCTTTTACGCTGACCTTGATGCTCGTCTATTCGCTCTCGACCCAGCCACCGGCAAGCCCTGCAGAAACTTTGGTGATCAGGGCGCAGTCGATCTCCGCAAGGGAGTTGCGGACGGTTGGCCCGAAGCAACCTACGACCTCACCTCGCCTCCTTCCATATACAAGGACCTGGTGATTACCGGTTCTGAGCTACAGGAGCATCCGTCGAAGGGCCCGAGCGGCGCCATCCGAGCCTTCGATGTCAGAACAGGGCGCCTGGTCTGGAGATTTGACACCGTACCGCCACCCGGCCAAGCCGGGCATGAAACCTGGCAGGACGACGGCTGGAAAGACCGCTCGGGGACGAATGCCTGGCCTCCCATGAGTGTCGACGTCGAGAGCGGAATCATTTTTTTGCCCCTGGGCTCACCTTCCTACGATTTTTACGGCGCCGATCGAAAAGGCAGTGGTCTCTTTGGCGATTGCCTGGTGGCGCTCGACGCTGCCACCGGCAAGCTTCGGTGGTACTTCCAGACGGTCCACCATGACCTGTGGGACTACGACCCGCCGGCCCAACCTGTTCTCGTAAGCGTGCGCCGCTCAGGTCGCGAGATTCCCGCCGTGGCGCTGGTGACCAAGACCGGATTCGTGTTCGTGTTCAATCGGCTGACCGGCGAGCCCCTCTTCCCGGTCGAAGAGCGCCCCGTGCCACAAAGTCACGTTCCGGGTGAAGCGAGCTGGCCTACGCAGCCCTTTCCGGTCAAGCCGCCGCCGCTGGCCCGGACGTCCGTCGCTCTGGACGACATCACCACGGTCACGCCGGAGTCTCGCAAGTACTGCCTGGAGACTTTCGGTTCGATGCTGCCCGGAAAGCTCTTTGACCCCTGGCGCCTGACTTTGACGCTGGAAATGCCCGGGACCCTGGGAGGGTCCAATTGGCACGGAGCTTCCTTCGATCCTTCCTCCGGCTATCTTTTCGTAAATGAAAGTGAGCTGGGAACGGTCGGGCTGTTGAAACCACAAGCGGCGGGCTTCCCCGAAGCTTACGAGTGGGGAAGCCCATGGGGCAGTTATGCCCGATTCTGGGATGACAAGCATTATCCTTGCCAGCAGCCCCCATGGGGTACGCTGAACGCTGTTGATTTGAGCACGGGCGAGCTTGCCTGGAAGGTGCCGCTGGGAGTCGTAGACGAATTAGAAGCGAAAGGAATTCCTCAGACGGGAATCTATAACCTCGGAGGTTCCTTAGCGACCGCAGCCGGGCTTGTCTTCATCGCGGGCACCGCTGATCACCGTTTCAGGGCGTTCGATTCGCGAACCGGGAAGGAACTTTGGGTCACCAAGCTCGAGTCGAACGGGCACGCCAATCCGATCACGTACCTGGGCGCGAGGAGCAAAAGACAGTTTGTGGTCGTCGCCGTTTCCCCTGGAGGACGTTTCAACGCGGACACCTCCGCGCCGACCGTCCTGGCCGCGTATGCGCTGTTTCCTAAGGGACGATTGAGCCCGGCGCAGGCCAGATTGGAGGCGCAGTCGAAAACGATTGCGGCGGGGCCGGGCAGCCTGCCGTCAACGCTCGCCCCACCACGGGCCACGCCGTTGCAGCCGGTGCCATTCAGTCACAGGGTTCACGCGAACGCCGGGATGAAATGCGACCGTTGCCATCGGCCATCCGAAGACGGCGCGCAATTGAGCAATCCGAGCCTGACACAGTGCGTCGCCTGTCACGGGCCTGGCACAGGGACCAGCCCCGAGATTCAGAAGCTGGCTGAATTGGCAGCGGGCGGCCAAACGGTTTCCTGGGTCCGCGTGTACCAGTTGCCTAGCTTCGTCTCCTTCAGCCATCAGCTGCATATCGGTGCAAGAATCGATTGCGAGGTGTGCCACGGAGCCGTCGCTACGCAGGATGTTCTGCGGCAGGAAAAGGATATTTCGATGGCCGCCTGTACCAACTGTCACAAACTGCGGAACGCCTCGACTTCCTGCGGCGTTTGCCACGACATCGGCTACTGACTCGAATGGCATGACAGGTAGATTGCTACACGCAAACTGAATCAAGGGAGTACCAAATGAAATTCGCCACCACGGCAGCGCTCGCTTTGTGCTTCGGGCTGATCACTCTCCCGCCATACCAGAAAACCGGTCAAGGCGCAGAAACGGCAAGCGACTCTACCGTGAGATCGGTCGAAAGCAAGACTCGGGAAGCCTGGGAGGATTTCAAGGCAAAGAAAGTGGACGCATACGCGGCCCTGCTTGACGATGACTTTACCGCCGTCGAGCCCGACGGCGAGGGCCCCCACGATAAGAAGGCAAGCGTGGACGGGTTGAAGGCCTTCACTCTCAATCGTTACTCCCTGCATGATCTCAGAGTCATCGCTCTGGGCCCGAACTCGGCGCTAGCCACTTATACAGCGGACAGCGATGGCACAACGCCTGACGGCAAGACAGTCCATAGCACGGCAGTCGTGACCGAGATTTGGGTCAGACGGGCAGGCAACTGGAAAGCCCTGCGCTATCACGAAAGCGAACTGAAATGATCCGATGGCGTCTCCGCGACGATATCGCCTGAGATGATCAAGCCAAGAGCAAACGCGCTTGCCGCTTACCTCTTCATGGTTGCCTGCTTCTGCCGCCCGTTCGTGCTATCAGGGCAGGAAGCAGCCAGGGATCCCCTGCTTCAGTGGATGGATGAGACTGCCCAGCAGGAGTTGCAGGAACGTACCGCGGCGATCGATCAGATTCACACGGTCGCCGATGCTGATCGCCGGAAGCAGGCTGTTCGCAAGAAACTCTTGGAGCTCCTGGGCGGCCTGCCCGATTACGAAGGGCCGCTCGATGCCAAAGTCACCGGGCGACTGCAGAACGATTCCTACAGCATCGAAAAGGTGATCTACGAAAGCCTGCCGGGCCTGTACGTCACTGCGAATGTCTATCGTCCGAATCAGCCGGGCCGGTATCCCGCTGTCCTTTTGCAGGCCGGACACACCCAGCAGGGCAAGCCCGAGGATCAGAGAATCGCGGCGAACCTCGCCTTGAAGGGTTTCGTGGCGCTAACGTTTGATCCCATCGGGCAAGGCGAAAGAGAACAGACTTACAGCCGGCAACTCAGCGGTCCGCTCGCAGGCTGGTCCGTGCCAGAGCACATCCAGCTCGGAGCCCAGGCGCTCCTCATCGGCGAAAGCTCAGCGCGTTACTTTATCTGGGACGCGATGCGATCCCTGGACTACCTTGCGAGCAGGCCCGACGTGGACGCCAACCGGATGGGCGCTGCGGGTTGCTCCGGAGGGGGCGCCCTGACAACATTCCTGGGGGCGCTGGACTTGAGGCTGAAGGCTATTGTCCCCGCTTGTTATCCCAATTCCTACCGCTTGTTGTTCAGCGGTCCTGATCCTGATCCCGACATGACTTTTCCGCGATTTTTAGCGAGCGGATTGGACACGGCCGATTTCGTCGAGCTATCTGCTCCCACGCCATGGCTGATCGAAGCGACCGAGGGTGATTACTTCACGCCTCCGGGAGCCCGGCTCGTTTACGAGGAAGCGGAGAAATGGTTCGCGCTGTACGGGGCTCGCGAAAGGATCGGCTTCTTCGTTGGACCTGGACCCCACGGCGTGCCTCTCGTAAGCAGGGAAGCGATCTACCAGTGGATGATTCGCTGGCTCAAGAACGGCCAGGGTGACTGCCACGAGCAGCCGGTCGAGCTCTATACCAATTCGGATCTGCAAGTTACCTCGAGCGGCAGGGTCGAGGACGAGCCCGGAAGCCGGAAGGTTCACGAATTCCTTCGCGATGACTTCCAAGCCGGGAAGCGACAGGAGGGCATACCGGAACTGTTGGCTGAACTACGCCGTCTTACGATTCCATCCGATGGCTCCGCGCCGCCGTCGCGCGTCTTGGACGAGTCCGACAGCCCCGCAGGTCACCGAGAGCACTTGAAATTTGAGAGCGAGCCTGGGATTCAGATCGATGCCACACTGTACGTCCCGTCTTCCGCGGCTCGAAAGCCGGCAATACTTCTCGTAAGGGACAACACCCGGCTTATGACATCGACAACGGTACTGGCAGCGTGGATGGTGCAGCAGGGAAGAGTGGTGCTCGAGATGGAGCCGCGGAACTCTCCGATCGCGGACGATCACGGACCGTTCGTCGGGAACTGGCTGGCCAATTCACGGGCCAACCAGATCGGGCGTGATCTGCCGGCCTTGCGGGCACATGACATTCTGCGCGGAGTCGATTTGCTGACTGCTCGTTCTGATGTAGATGGGAGCTCAATCGGAGCGTTTGGCCGAGGCGTGAAGGGCATTTGGCTGTTGATGGCGGCCGCGGCCGACCCGCGCATTGGAAAGGTCTGGCTGGACCGGACTCCGTACAGCCTGCGGCTCGCCTTAGAGAGCTCGATGAGCGCGGATCTGTTTGACGCCGTGGTACCCGGCTTTGCGCTTCACTGGGATCTCGACGATCTCGTGAAGGCCATGGGAGCGCGGCCGGTTCTGTGGACGGATCCGACGAACTGGATGCGCCGTGTGGTCGCGCTCGGACCCGCATTTCGATATCGCTACGTGCTCGGCGATGCTACGGATTTCGGCGATGCACAGGAGAAGGAGTTCACGGACGAACTGCTGCGACAAGGGCCGATCGCAGCTCATCCTCGTTGATCCATGATTCCTGACTGGAAGAACAACTACGCCTGTTTCCGGGCCTGTGTCCTCTCGACGATCAGAAGAGTGACCATTGCGCTTCTCGCTATCGGTCCCGTATGGGTTTGGGGACAAGGCCCACCCGGGACACCGCCAGAGGCGCAAGAGAGGGCAACGAAGATCTTCGCGGCGCAGTGTGCCGGTTGTCACGGGTCTGACGGGCATGGGACCGATCAAGGCCCCGCTTTGGCCGGGGACCAGGCACTCCGAGGTCGGTCCGTTGCGTCGCTAAGGAATCTGATCCGCAACGGGATTCCAACCTCGGGCATGCCCGCATTTAAACTGCCTGAGGATGAACTCGAAGATCTTGCAGTTTTGCTTCACTCGCTGAATTCGCTTGCGGCGGAGCACGCCGCTCCCGGCGACCGCGAAGCCGGAGAACAATTCTTTTTCGGCAAAGGCCAATGTTCCTCGTGCCACAGGGTTTCCGGCAGAGGCAAACCCGTGGGTCCCGACTTATCGAATGTCGCGCGCGAATTGACGGTGGACGAGATTCGCGAAGCGCTGCTTGACCCCAGCGCACACATCACACCGGGCTACGAATCCGTAACCGTAGAATTGCGGAACGGGCAGGCGGTCCACGGATTTGCTCGAAGCAGGAGTAATTCTGAAATCGTGCTTCAGGACCTCAAGGGCGAGTTTCACCCGATTGAGCAGAGCGAGATTTCCAGGCTCCGCGAGGAGACGGAATCCGCAATGCCGCCGGTGCAGGCAAGCCGTGGAGAGTTGCAGGGCCTTCTCGCATATCTTGCCGGGCTCACGGGCGTAAAGCCAGGGGTAGTGAAGGCCGTCGAATCCGCGGAACCGGGCGGTATACCGTTCTCGAGGGTTCTCCATCCCCGGCCAGGCGACTGGCTTACGTACAACGGCGACCTCAGCGGCAATCGATACAGCCGACTCGATCAGATCAACACCGGCAATGTCGACAAGCTGGTGTTGAAGTGGATCTTCTCAGTTCCCCTCTGGGAACAATTCCTCCCGGACACGTCCTACTTCGAGGAGAACATGCAATACTTCGGGCTCGAGGTAACGCCGATTGTCGCGAGCGGGATCATGTACATCACGGGCCCGCAGCGCGCCTTTGCCTTGGACGCGCGCACCGGCCAGAGGATCTGGGAGTATTCGCGGCCACGACCCCAGCACTTGTTTGGAGACGCCTCGCTCGGTACTAATCGCGGCGCGGCAATCCTCGGGGATAACGTATTCATGACGACGGCCGATGCTCACCTGATCGCGTTGAATCGCACCACTGGGCAGTTGGTTTGGGAGGCCGTCATGCCGGACGAGCCCATGCACTACGGCTCGACGGTGGCGCCGCTGGTTGTAAAAGACGCCGTCGTCGCGGGTGTTTCCGGTGGTGATTGGGGTATGCGCGGATTTGTAGCTGCCTACAAGGCCTCGACCGGCGAACGCCTGTGGCGGCACTGGACCGTGCCGGGCAAAGGAGAGCCGGGGGCCGAGAGTTGGGGCGGCAATCCTTTCCCGGACGGCGGCGGGGCGACTTGGCTGACGGGCTCGTACGATCCGGAAACGGACACGATCTATTGGCCGACCGGCAATCCTTATCCGGACTCAGATGACAGCGGTCGGCCCGGAGATAACCTATACACCGATTCCATCCTGGCGCTGAATCCCGACACCGGCGAACTGAAATGGTCTTATCAAGTCACGCCTCACGACGTTCACGATTGGGACGCCAACGCGCCGCTTGTTTTGCTGGACACGAAATTCCAGGGACAGGAACGGAAACTCCTGCTGCACGCCGACAAGAATGGGTTCTTCTATGTACTGGATCGAACCAACGGGCGGCTTCTGTTCTCCAAGAATTTTGTGAAGACAACCTGGGCGAGCGCCATTGGTCCTGATGGCCGGCCCGAACTATTGCCGGAGAGTGGGCTTGTTTGTCCTGATTACGGAACGAACTGGAACGCGACAGCTTTTAGCCCTCTGACTCATCTGTATTACCTGATGGCTCGCGAGAAATGCGAGGTCAAGCTCTCCGCCGGCAACTGGAAGGCTGGGCGGCCCCAGCCCGGGCAGAAGTACCTGCGGGCCCTGGATATCGAAACCGGGAAGGTGGTTTGGGAGGTTCCGCAGATCGGTCCAATCGAGGGCAAGAGAGAAGCGGGAGTGCTGGCGAC
>DASZIG010000038.1:0-76821 GCA_035949375.1 Terriglobia bacterium
CGTATACGGCCGCCAACCCCTGAGTCTCGACAATATCCGGACCTATCCGCTCGCCTCGCGGCGAAGCAAAGTTTCGGTGGACCGCTTTGCCCGCGTCCCGGGACGGGGTGCGTCCGTGCGTGCCTGGGTAAAGGCGCTACCCAAGATTCTGGCCGGCGAGAGCTTTCGCGGCGTGATCGAGGCGCTCGAGCGGGCGCGGAGCGAGCGGCATCCGATCATCTGGGGACTCGGCGGCCACGTCATCAAAGTGGGGCTCGGCCCGGTGCTGATCGATCTCATGGATCGCGGCTACGCCACCGCCTTCGCGCTAAACGGCGCGGCCCTGATTCACGATTTCGAAATCGCGCTGGTGGGATCGACTTCGGAAGATGTGCCGGCAGCGCTCGGCAAGGGGCAGTTCGGCATGGCGGAGGAGACGGGCCGGCACATCAACGAGTCGATCATCGCCGGCGACCGCGATGAAATCGGCATCGGCGAATCCGCAGGACGGTTTCTCACCCAAAGGCGGCCACCGGTGCCGGTGCGATTCCGGCGATACAGCCTGCTGGCGACGGCTTACCGGAAGCAGGTACCGGTCACCGTGCACGAGGCGGTCGGCACGGACATCATTCACAATCATCCGGCGATCGATCCGTGCGCGCTCGGCTCCGCGACCCATCGAGACTTCCGGTTGCTCGGGGCGCTGGTGAAACAGATGAGCCGCGGCGGCGTGTACCTGAACTGCGGATCGGCGGTGATCCTGCCCGAAGTCTTTCTGAAATGCGTGAGCCTGGCCGCGAACCTCGGCCACCCGCCACGCAACCTTGTCACGGTGAACTTCGATTTCGTCCAGCATTACCGGCCCACGGAGAACGTGGTGCGCCGCCCGGTCGCGATGGCGCGCGGGAAAAGCAGCCGCGGCTACGCCATCACCGGGCATCACGAACTAATGATTCCGCTCCTGGCCGCGGCGCTCGAGTGACGGAAAACATGGAAGACGAGAACCCAACCGGTCCCGCCGCCCCACCTGGCGAATCGTCCGTCCGGCTCGAGCCAGAACTCGCTCGCGCGGATGTGGAATCCGGCGAAACGGGCGTTGCAGCGCCTGAAGCCGGCGCGCCGCCCGAAGCCGGCGCACCAGCAATGTTCTCGAGCGTGTTCGTGGAACCTCCCGCGCGCGCGATCTGGCGAGGGCGGGATCTCGTGATCTTTGTCGTTCTGGCCTTCGCCTGGCTCATTGTCTCCGAGTTCGTTTGCCTGTCGGGTTACGCCATCCTGAAGCCGATTCTGGGCTGGCAGACGACCACGGAGGACATCCTCCAGAACGCGATTTTCGCCGTCGTGGCCCAGGCCATCTACTACGGCCCGCTGCTGCTCTACATTTTCGTCCTGGTGTCGGTACAGTACCGGCTGCCGTTCTGGGAAGGCATCCACTGGCGCTGGCCGGGCGGGCGCCAGGCTTTGAAGATCTTCCTTGGCGGAGTCGTGCTCGCGGTCGGTTTGCTGGTGGTTCACCTGTGGCTGCCGGAAGGCGGGTCATTCCCCCTGCAAAAGCTCTTCTCGTCGCCGGCCGCGGCCTACGTCATCGCGGTGTTCAGCGTGACGGTTGCCCCGTTCATGGAGGAGATCATCTTTCGTGGCGTGCTTTTTGCCTTCTTTGAGCGCTTGGCCGGCGTCCGCTTCGCGCTTGTGGCCTCGGCCCTGCTGTTTGCGGGCATTCACGTACCTGAGTACTGGGGAGCCTGGAGCGGCCTGGTCCTGATTCTGGTTGTGGGCCTGGTGTGTTCGAGCGCCCGCGCGCTCACCAAATCCGTGGTGCCCGGCGTGATTGTGCATGTAGCTTACAACGGCACCCTCATGTGCCTGCTGTTTCTCGGCAGCCAGCACTTCCGGAACCTCCCTGGACTCTTCACGCTCAGGTAATGGTCTATGGCATTTAGCGCCGGCTCGGCCAAGCTTCCGGTTTAATTGCCTCCGTCGGCCGCAACTTTTTGAACGGAGGCGTGTTTGTATTACCTACGGCTCGGTTCGAGGAGCCTCTTCTAAACGAGGGGATGTGTCAAATTTATGAGAACGGATCGCGCACGTTGGTTGTCCACACTGGTCTTTCTTCTGACTCTCTCTCTTGCGCTCCTCACGATGGCAGGCTGTGGCGGGGGCACCTCAGTAAGCTCAACCGTAACGAGCGGTGGCGGTACTGGTACCACAGGAACCGGCTCGAACGTCGGTGTTTCGCCGTCGTTTTTCGGCATGAGCGTCGACATCAATGGCCCCGCTGCCTACAACCGCCAGTGGCCAAGCGTCACGATCGGCACCATGGCCAAGACACCTGGGACGGGGTGGTACTACATTGAGCAGGCCCCCGGGGTGTACCGCTGGACGGGCCTCGACAACGCCGTCCACGCGGCGCTTGCCAACGGCGCCACGACCATCCTCTACACCTTCTACGGCACGCCTTCGTTCTATGCCACTAATGCCGGTGGACCCTGTTTCATTGCGGGCGTCGCCGGCTGCGCTGAGCCGCCATCGAACAACCAGGACTGGATCAATTTTGTCACGGCATTGGTAACGCGCTATAAGGGCGAGATCACTCATTACGAGATTTGGAACGAGGCGAATCGGCCGAACGCGTGGGCAGGCTCGACCGCCCAGATCGTGACTATGGCGCAAGGGGCCTACCAAACCATCAAGTCCATAGACCCGAACGCCAAGGTCCTGTCTCCCGGACCCGACATCGGCTCCGACTTTGCTTCCTGGATTCAGGATTATCTGCAAGCGGGCGGGGCACAGTCCAGCGACGGCGTTTCATGGCACGGCTATCTGTGTCAAGACAATCCGCAAATGAACATCGTCTGCCCGTCGGATGCGAGCTGCGATTCGAGGGGAATCGATTGCGCCGGTGCGCCCCTGGTGAATCAAATCGCAGATGTGCGGCAGGCCGCGGAGGCAGCGGGCGCGGCCAACCTGCCGTTGTACGACACGGAAGGCGGCTGGCAGCAGAATCTGCATCTCCCCAACCCGGACGATCAGATGGGTTACGTGGCGCGCTGGTTAATCATCCAGGCCAGCGAGGGCGTCGTTATCGCGTCGTGGTACGGTTGGGGCATCGGCGGCCCCTCGGATCCGAGCGGCTGGGGAAGCATGTTCGATGAGGACAGCGGCCAGACCACCGGCGCCGCGACCGCCTATGAAGCCGCCCACGGCTGGATCAGCGGCTCGACCATGAATGGCGCTTGTTCGGCGGACTCGAACAACGTCTGGACCTGCGGTATGACCTTCGGCAACGGGAAATCGGGACTGGTTGTTTGGAACGGGAACGAGGTAAGCAGCACCTACACGCCGGCCAGTCAGTACATCCAGTATGAAACCTTGACTGGCGGTTCTCCAACCCCGATTTCCGCGGGGGCAAACGTGACGATCGGAGAAACGCCGATCTTGCTTGAGTCGGGCAACCGGTAGCAGGACCCCCACTCCGGGTTGACAGCCAGGCACGCCGTTTTGCACGGGACTCGAAACGCGGATTTCGGGTCCCAGTTCCCTACTACGTCCGCGACCGTCCTACCACCTCAGCAAAAGCAGTTCCGAGCAAAATCCCGGGCCCATGGCGGCGAGCACGCCATAGGTGCCCTCAGCCGGCCGGCGACGCAGGAACTCCTCGAGCACCATCAGCACCGACGCCGAGGAGAGATTGCCCATGCGGCGCAGGCAATCCCACGACACTTCCAAGGCCTCGCGCGGCAGCCGGAGCGCAGTCGCAGTCGCCTCCAGAATGCGCGGACCACCAGTGTGCAGAACCCAGCAGCCGATATCGTCGTAGCCGAGGCCGTGGTCGCCCAGGAATGATTCCATGTCGCCGCCCAGGTGTTCTTCGATCAGCGCCGGCAGATTCGGCGAAAGGACGATGCGAAACCCCTTTTCGGTAATGTCCCAACCCATGATGTGCTCAGTATCGGGATAGAACACCGAACGCGTTGCCAGAACCTGCGGGCCCGGCTGCTCCCGGTCCGCACCGACCACGATCGCCGCCGCGGCCCCGTCACCGAACAGGCCGGCAGAGATGAGATTGGCCATGGAGATGTCGTCCTTCTGCAACGTCAGCGTGCATAGTTCCACCGAGAGGAGCGCAGCGACCTCGCCCGGGTACGCTTTCACGTAATCGGTGGCGCGCGCCAGGCCGGCGGCGCCGGCGACGCAGCCAAGACCGAAGATGGGAATGCGTTTGATGCGCGGGGAGAAGCCCAGACGATTCGCGAGGCGCGCATCCAGTGACGGGCTGGCAATGCCGGTCACCGAGATCATGAAGATGGCATCGATGTCGCCCGGGCCGAGTCCGGCGGCCGTGAGCGCCTTGCACAACGCCTGCTCGCCCACTTCCATGGCGCACTTGATCCAGGCTTCGTTGGCCTCGCCGAAATTGTTGATCCCGTAATACTGCTCCGGCGGCACCGCCAGGTAGCGCCCATCGACGCAGCAGTTCTTGTACAGGCGATCTAGCAACTGGGGGCTGTTCATCTGGGGACCCCAATGCGCCTTCAGCCTCTCGGTGATCGTTTCCTGCGTGTAGTAGTGCTTCGGGAATGCGCTCCCTACGCTGGCAATTCTCATGGGTTTACTCTTGGGCGCACTCTTGCCCTCGACCGGCGCTATTGAATCCGGGCGAGCTCTTTCTGGTAAAGATTATTGTTGGGAAAGGCCTGCGCCAAATCCTGCAGTAGCTCTCGAGCTTGAGTCGTGTCATGATCGCGCATCGCCGCCACCGCCAGCAGGAGCCGCGCGAACGGCAACAGATAATGACCCTTCGCCGCCGTAAGCTGCAACTTCTCGATCCCCTCCTGCTTATTCGTTTCGGCCCCGGATAGTCGAAGGACCCAACGCACCGGCGCGGCACTCAATCCTAACATGTAATTCTCGACTCCGACGGCCAGATAAGCGTCATAGCAATGCGGGTCTACGGCCAGTAGGCGTTCGGCGATCACTCCCGCGTTCTTCATGTAGCCGAGGGACGCCCAATCCTTTTTCTGGATCAGGGCCAGGTAATCGCCACGCAGCCCCTGATTCAGGACGTTGGCCAGAAGCGCGTCGCGATCGTCGGGAGACTTCTCGAGGACGGCGGCCGCCAATCGATCGCTTTTCTCGAGATCCTCATTAAACGCAGCCTCCGCCGCGGGGTCAGCCTCAGGGCGCTTGCGCTTCTTGAACTTTCCGTCGTCAAGAAACAAGTCGGACTGCAGCACGCCCAAGCGATCAAACTCACTGAAAAGGTAGGCGGCGGCGTCCGACGTGAGCGGCAGCGGGTCCTCAGGGTGAGATTTCTCAAAGTCCGCAAATGTGCGGTGAGCGTCGTCGAACTGAAGATTGTACATTTCCAGGTAACCGACGTCCAACGGCTGGGACCGCGAGAGGACGCTGGTCAGCGGCGCCCAGGACGTCTGCGCCGACGAAGCCAGAAGAAAGTGGATCAAAAGCAAGTGCATAGCGATTTCCAGGGCGACGACAAAGCGCCGGCGGCCACGGCCCGTAGGAACAGGGTATCATACCGCCGACGGGGCGCCTGACCCCTGAAAGAATTCGGGTTGTGAAATCGACCGCTGGAGTGTGCGGCCTAAGGAAGGTGCGAACTCTCTCCCGGCCTTACCCGCTGCCCAACCGACTGCCTCGGTACCCCCGCACGACTCTTTGCGCCCGCAGATGCTTGAAGCGGGGCGCAGCATTGATGATATCACGCCTGTGCCCGAGGCGGGTTGGCCCGTTCCAGTCTCATGGGCTCAAAGAGCGGGGGCCGCTCACGTAGGGGCTACCGCGTTCGTAAAAGCGCAACTCCCGATGCGCGTCCCGGGTGATCCCGATCCGCAGGCTGACGCCAATCGGGCCGGTCTCGCGCACCGCCGTACCCAGCCATAGCTCTCCCCGCGCGCACAAGTCGACGCCGTCCTGCCGCAGGTCGACCCGCAATGCCTCCGCGAGGCGACCAGGACCGCGCCCGAGGTCGAGCAATCGCGTGACCCCTCGATGGCGCCGCATCAGCGCGATCCCTTCGAGCGGCTCGATCGCGCGCAACAGGACTCCAGCGCCCACCCCGCGCGCCTCGCTCGACACATTGAGGAGGTAGCACGACCCGTACGCGAAGTAGACGTACGCGTGCCCGCGTTCAAGAAAAAGTGAGCGATTCCGCTTCGTCAGGCCGCGGTAAGCGTGGGCGGCAGCATCGCCTACGATGTAGGCCTCGGTCTCGACGATGCGCCCGCTGATCCGGCCGCCCTTGACCTCGCGCACGATGGTCTGGCCGATCAGAAATCGCGCCAACCGCTCCGTATCCGCCGGCAATTCCGCCCGGCGAAGCCGCCGTACCCGGAGCCGCGCCTGCTCCGCAGCCAATTTGTTGACGACCCGCAACACCCGCAAGCCCTTTCCCACTGATTACAAAGGACATTCCAGCTTTGTTCCCATCGCGCCACTGCTCGGACCAGGCTGCCGGAATTTTGGCTTATGCCGTCCTTCCAACCGTAACGTTGCTTTCGTAGTCATTCTCGCCGGGAATGGAAGCACTATCGTTAATCGCAGAGTCATCGCGGCTCGTAAGTGGTTATTTGTTACCGTGGCCGTCCGAACTGCTGTCATCCTTGCAGCTGTCTGGTTCTTTTCATCGGGCTTGCTGCATCTATGAGCGTGACACACAGTAGGAAAGGACCCATTTATGAAGAACGTCTCCGGCTGGCTAATGCTTGTGTTTGCCTTTCTCGCCGTGGTGCTGGCCAACGTGGCTCGGGCTTACGGCAGCCGCGTGCTGTTCGACTTCGGCCTCGTGGCCTTGGGCGGCGTGTTTGTCGTGTTCATGTTGTGGCGGGCTGATCCGAAAGCGTTCACGCTGGCGAGCCTCTACCGGGCCGCCGTTCTGATTGGCGTGGCCAGCGCTGCGGCGCAGTTCCTTGCCCCCGTGTTCCACCCCGGCCTGCTGGCGATCTGGTTTGGAGTCGCGGCCGCAGGGGTGATCGGGTTGCTGTGGGAAGGTAGGCTGCGCTCGAGACTGGCCGGGTACGAATCTGATGCCGGCAAAGGACCACTAGCCACGTGAAGCTCCTGAATCACGGGTTAAACCCAGTAGCGCAGACCGCCGGGTTTGCGGTCTGCGGCTTCTCGTTGGGTGCGCGAACGCCGCAGCTTCGACACGGTAACGGTAGCGAAAAGACGCGGACCACAAAACCGGTGGTCCGCGCTACGCGCTTTTGTTCAGGTCTGCCTTTACCTTGTCCAGCGGGATACGCTTCTCCCGGCGCCGCGAACGGGAAACCAGCACGTCTTCGATGTCCTCCCAGAGAGCCCTTTGCTTCCTGAGGTCGACGATTGCCGCTGTCTTGCGGCCTTTTCGTCGGTGATGAATTGTATACCGTTCATGGGACCGTTCTCTCCCGGGTGCCTGAACCCTGCTCACCCTAAATCCCTTGGCTCGCTCTGTCAACCGAGCGACGCCCTGGCGTTCTTTATGCCGGTCATGCCCGTCAGACGCCGGCGCTCATCCCCGGCTCACGGCTTCCTTCGACTCGTCGAGCGTCACCGCGATCTGTTCCCACTCGCGCATCATCTCACCGAGGCTCCGGCGCAGCTCGTCGATCCTTTTGGCGAGCCGGATGGACTCCTCGGCGCTCTTGAAGTTCCCGAGGCCGGTCTCGCAGGCGGCGACCTCGGCTTCCGCGCGCGTGATCTCTTCTTCGAGCTCCTGGCGGCGGTCCTGCATCTGGCGAAGCAGGATCGGGTTTGGCTTCTTCGCTCGCCCCGCCGGCTCTTTCAGCTTGCCGTTGTCCCCGCCGGCCGCGAAAACAGTTTCACTCTCCGGGCCGCCGGGCGGGCCGCCGGGACGCGGGGCGCGTCCCTCTTTCTGCCACAGATAATCCTCGTAATTGCCCGGATAATCGTGGATTTC
Source organism: Terriglobia bacterium (assembly GCA_035949375.1). GTDB lineage: Bacteria > Acidobacteriota > Terriglobia > UBA7540 > UBA7540 > Gp13-AA77. Next base: position 7,898 of record DASZIG010000038.1, read on the forward strand.
ACCGCCGCCGATCTCGAAGATGCGCGTGGCCAGCTTGTCAATAAAGTAGCGGTCGTGCGAGACGAACACCACGGTGCCGGTGTATTTGCGGAGCGATTCGAGCAGCACGTCTTTGGCGCGCAGATCCAGGTGGTTGGTGGGCTCATCGAGCAGCAGGAAATTCGGCGGACGCAGCAGCATGCGCGCCAGGGCGTAGCGATTGCGCTCGCCGCCTGAAAGCACGCGGATGCGCTTGAAGACCTCGTCGTCCGAGAACAGAAAACATCCGAGCAGGGTGCGGAGCTGGGTCTGACCGCTGAGCGCGGCCGGCGCCACGCTTGCGATGTCGTCAATCAGGCGCGCCTCGGGATCGAGCGCCTTGTACTGGTCTTGCGCGAAGTAGTCCACTTCCACGTTATGGCCCGGGCGCATCTCGCCCGCGGTCGCCTTTTCGGCGCCCGCCAGCAGCTTGATCAAGGTCGACTTCCCGGCGCCGTTCACCCCCACCAGGCCCACGCGATCGGCGCGATTGATCACGAAGTTCACGCCCGCGAACACCCGCTTCGAGTCATAGCTCTTGGCCACGCCGCGAAACTCCGCCACCATCCGTCCGCTCGCCGGAGGCTGGGGAAACGAGAAGTGAATGGTTTTCTCCTCGGGCGGCAGCTCGATTCTTTCGATCTTCTGCAGTTCCTTGATCCGGCTCTGCACCTGCCGCGCCTTCGTGGCCTGATAGCGGAAGCGGTTGATGAACACTTCCAGGTGGTGGATGCGCTCCTGCTGATTGTTGTAGGCGGATTCGAGCTGCGTCTTGCGATCCTCTTTCTGCGTGAGATAGCGGTCGTAGTTGCCCGTGTAAAACCAGGCGCGGCGGTTCCAGATTTCGAGGATCTTGTTCACCGTCACGTCCAGAAAATAGCGGTCATGCGAGACCAGGACGAAAGCGTGGGGATAACTTTCAAGATACTGCTCCAGCCAGTTGCGCGCCTCGAGATCGAGGTGGTTGGTGGGCTCATCAAGCAGCAACAGGTTGGGCTTGATCAACAGGAGCTTGGCCAGGGCCACACGCATCTGCCAGCCGCCCGAAAACTCCTCCGTCGGACGCGCCTGATCCTCGCGCGAGAATCCCAGGCCGTTGAGCACGGCGCCCGCTTGCGCTTCCAGCGAATATCCGTCGCGCCGCTGGAACTCGGTTTCGAGGTTGTGGTAGCGTCCGGTGACGCGCCCATATTCCTCGCCGGCGGGGTCAAGCTCCGCCATCCGGTGCATGAGCGCTTCCATCTCCTTTTCCATCTCGAGCAGGTTCGCAAACACGGAGAGACACTCTTCGAGCACGCTGCGGCCGGAGAGGGCAAGACCGTCCTGCGGAAGGTACCCCCGGGTGATGCCCTTGGCGGTCGAAAGCGATCCGTCGTCGAGCGTCTCAATACCGGCCAGCACCTTCAGCAGGGTCGATTTGCCGGTGCCGTTTCCGCCCACCAGGCCGATGCGGTCGCCCGGCGTCAGAAGCCAGTCGAGGCCCTCAAAGAGCACCTTGGAGCCGAAGTGCTTCCCGGCCGAAGAAAGTTGGATCATGGTGGGTCCTGCTTACGCCAACGCGCCACGTCATAGCGTGGGCTCGTATGCCCTCTCTTTCAACTATATCAGGCTGAAGGGCGAGGAGCCGATCACCGTCTTAGTCTCCGTGGCCCCTCTCCCCAAAAGCAGTTAACACTGATGTCGCCGAGAGGCTTCTTGTGCTGTGTGTTTGAGCCTTGGGCTCAGAGGCACGGAGAAGCCCGAGCCTGAAAGTTTCTTGGGTCCGCGCGTCATGCCGGGCGCGTAATCAGATACGGAGGGTCCAGGCTTGACGGCAGCGTTGCGTCTTATCGCGGTTCTCTGGCTGGCCGGACTTTCGCTGGCGGCTGAAGCGCAGAATCCGGCCTCGACCGGGCAATCTGCCTCAGCGCCGGCCCAGGCGAGTGAGACCTCGAACTCCGCTACGGCTCCGCAGCCGGATCGGGCGCCCTCGAACGCGGCTCCGCTGAGCGCCGAGGACATCATGGCACGCGTGGCCGCCAATCAGGATCGCAGCGATGCGCAGCGCGGCGAATACCTCTATCATCAGCGCGTCCACATCATGATTCAGAAAGCGAACGGCACGCGGATGCGGGACGAGACCGGCGACTACATGGTGACGCCGACCGCCGATGGCACCAAAAAGGAGCTTATCGACGTTCAAGGCCACTATCGCCAGAAGGGCAGGTATATCGAGTTCCACGGCAAGCCCGTGCCGGATGAGGACGGCATCGACGGCAGCATGTTGCAGGGGTTCCGGGACGACCTGATGAATGACAAATCCAAAGACGGTCTCGCGAGCGACCTGTTTCCACTCACTACTGAAGCTCAAAAGAGTTACCGCTTCCAGCTCGTAAGTCAGGAGATCGTTCACGGCCGGCCCACCTACCGCCTGAGGTTCAGCCCCAAAGACAGCTCGGATATCGACTGGGCCGGTGAGGCCGATATCGACGTGGCTGACTTCGAGCCCGTGCGCGTTTACACAAAGCTCTCACGTCCCATCCCTTTTCTGATCCGGAAGTTCCTGGTGGATCTGCCGGGCGTGGGCTTCAACGTGGAATACCAGCGCCAGCCGGACGGCGTGTGGTTCCCCTCGAGCTTCGGCACCGAGTTCCGCCTGCGGGTTCTGATGATGTTCGCGCGCAACATCATCATCTCCATGAGCAACAGCGACTTCGAGCGCGCCCACGTGGAGCACAGCGTCCAGTTTGAGGGCGAGGCCCCCGCCGCCAAACCCGATAACATCGCCGGGAGTCTCTCGGACTCGCCCGCCGCGCCATCTCCGCATTGATGACCGTCGCACCGCGCCGGCGCAGACCCTGGGGCAGAAAGGGTCTGCGTCGCCCAAGCATCGACGCGGGCCGCGGCCCTTCAACCCCCGTATTCCTTGGCGGCCTTGCCAAGCGATGGAGCGGCCGCGGCCAGGTCTTGCGGGTTCATGACGGGCCGGAGAGAGACCTGGGCGTTGAACGCGAGAAACCAAGGCTCGGCGATCGCCGGAATCTGCGATGAGTCCGTCATGTCAAACACGATGGAACCCGACCGGTTGCCGTTGTCGTCCGCAAGGAAATAGGCCGCTTCCGGCTTCAGATCAGCGAGGATTTTTTCGATCGTGGAACCCAGGGTTCCGTTCTTGATGGCGGCATTGCCGGCCTCCACAGGAATCGATACTCTCAGCAACATTCGCATACGCTTTCCTCCTTAGGGAAATGAAGAGTCGTTTTGATACCGCTGCGGCGCACGGTAATCAACGCAGGCTTGCGTGTTCGGCGATGCCTCAAAATGGGGCTCGAACAGAAGTCACGGCGATATGATCCGAGATGCCGGTCACACTTGTGCGCCTGGCGGCAAGGCCCTATTGAGTTATCACGATCCCCAAGGTCTGTAAAGTCGCCAACTGGTTATTGGTCCAGAGCCCACCCGGATCCAGCGAGCGGCAGGTGGACGATGGGCGCGCTCGCGCTGATCGCGGCTATTGATCGCCAAACCGTTCCCGTTGGGCCCTGCGAATGCGTTCCGCCAGGGGTCCAGCGTATTGACTGACGGCGGCACACATTGGCACTGCGGTCAGCCAAACCTGAATGCGGCGTCCCGCGCTCGGGAGCTCAGCCTGGTGAAATAACCGACCGCGCTCCCTAAGTGAGTCCCACGTAGCCATAGAGCACGGATAAACCAGGCAGCAGATCACGCTCGCGCTCGTGGGCAAGTTGGCGTAGGCCAACACTTGCAACAGGTCCTGCCGATGCTGTTCGCGCACGTCTGCCTCTTGCCCGTGCCAGCCTCGCTCCTGCAACTCCTCCCAGTGCCGCTTGTACTTGGCGTCCACGACGACGGTGATTCCTTCGAGTTCAAGGAGTAGATCAGGAATCAACGAGCGCTGCGAGCCCGTGTACGGTGGCTCCCATGAAAGAGGTGAAACTGTCTCGCGACAACGGGCCACCCGCAGACTCCCGCCCGTGCTCAGAGCGACGGTGCGCATGACCGTCTCGACCCAGGCCTCGAAGAATTGTTCCATTGGCATGGTCCACGGTATTCCTTCCAAGTCACTCAAGCCCGCGAGTCCACGGTCCTCCAACGTCCAATCGATCGCCTGTAGGCCTTCCATGAAAGTGTCGTTCCGGAGCGGCCGACGCATCCAGCCCTCGATCTGTTGTGCGTTAGGGCGGCGGCTTGCCACACTTTGAACACGCAATAGGAGCGATTCCGCGAAGGAGATTAGCCGATGGACAAAAGAACCTTGCTCGCGCTGGGTCTCCAGTGAGCGAAGCTGCTTTTCGAGGACTAAACGAATCGCGCCCTTGAGGTCGCGATCATCGCGAAGATCTGGAAAGGTACAGGGCACCGAGAGGAACTTGGCTTTTGACATCTCGCTGCAATACGCTGTCCAGGCCACATTGCCCTTCGGAGCCGGCCTTGCCTCGCGCACGATCTCAAAACGGCGCTCGAGCCGGTCCAACAACCGCTTCAGCCGGGCGAGGATCATGAATGAGAGCACCCACGCAGGTACGCGCCGTTCCGATCGTTTGAGCAGCGGGAGGCATAGTGGAGACGGGCTGATCAGCCATCCCATTTCTGCAAGCATGGGACCGATGCCGGACCATGGGAATCTAGGCTGGACGACGATCCCGAAGTCCGGTTTAGCACTGAGTGGGGAAATTAGTGGCAAAGCGCCGACGGCGCTGCCCGATTCGATCACAAGCAGAACGTCGCGTCCGTCGTAGTCGCGGCGAACTGCGACCTGAATCAGGTCGAGAAATGCCCTGTTCTGGCTGATGAACTGATCCGCCAATCGAGCTGCTTGTGACGCCGGGTCCATGGACCCACGAACGGCAAAGAACTCGGCAGCCGACTCGGTGATCCTCGAGTGGTCCTGCAACTCGAGGCAGATGTCACGGCTCGGCTCCACCCGGAGCAAGGCAGGCCGCGCGCCCACACCGCCTCGCGGTGTTCGGCGGTAGCCACCGCGATTCATAGGCTGTCGAGCCATTGCAAATAACTTCGAATGGGTTCGGCGAATCCACCTACATAGCCCTGAGCCAAGTACTCCCGCAGGAGCGGGGCCAGGCTCGTTCTTAAATTGCGTTTCGCGCGGTCGCGATCCTTTTCGAGGAAATAAGAGTGACCAGGAACAAGGTCGAAGGCGTCGTCTGGAGCATGTTCCACGAAGATCGAGATTAGCTTCTCGAACGCGGACATCGTAAGTTCGCAACCACAGTCCCGTACGGCCGCCGAGCTGGGCCACATCGACCAAAAAGCAAACCTCCGCCTCACGGCCACGTCAACGATGCCGATACTGCGGTCCGCAGTGTTCATCGTTCCCAGAACGTGAAGATTGTCAGGCAAATGTAGAGTCCTGTGAAAGGGCTCGCCGAAATTGTAAGCGAGGGTAATTTCCCGACGCTTCTCGGCCTCGGGCTCAAGCAAGTAGATTGCCTCACCCAGAATCTTGCTAAGGTCGGCGCGGTTGATCTCGTCGATGTGCAATAAATACGGCTTTGACGAATCCGCAGAGGCGGCCGATGCCGCTTCCATCAAGAACCCCGGAGTCGGTTCGAACCGAAAGCCGAGTGCGCCATCCGCGTGGGCCTGAGAGGGCGCGAGGCCACCGATGAAGCTTTCATAGGTCGCATTCGGATGGAACTGAATCGAGCGGCCAAATCCTGCGTAATCGTTGGCCAGAATCATCCCCGCCATTCTCGTCTTTCCTGTTCCGGGGGTTCCCTGAAGGATCACGTATCGACGCTGCTTGAGCAGGTCGATGATTTCGGCCTGATTCGTATCCGGCATGAGGTGTGCGAACCAGTTCGACTGAATCGATTCTGATTCAGCCTTGTACGCCGCCAGCGGAAATTCGCCACGCTCTTCGAACATCACATCCAGCATGGCCGCAAGCGCGTCCGCGGTGGCTGAGCGTTCGTCAGTGGGCTTATAAAGCGCGTACATCACTTTGCCGTAGCGTTTGAAAACTCTGTCGTAAGCTGACCAAGCGCGCTCGACAGCTTCTGGGAGGTCGGTATCGATGCGCGTGGGGTCGTGCTTGGCCCAAGCGACCAAGTCTCCATGTCCGAACGAGTGATTCAACCATGCGCAGATCGCCCGCATTTTTCGGGCATGTCCGGGCCGACCAAGGATAGCCTCGTCCGGGGCCAACCCGTTGGTGCCGATCCCCATTCCAATTAGGCCCGGCGAGTCCTCTGCCGGGAAGAGCACGAAGGACATTCCACCGTAAGGGCCCGCGTCGGGATTAGAGGGGTGGATGTACGCTGCGTAGGGCACGCCCGTCTCACTGCCTTGCATATCGGGGGCGCGCAGCTTCACAGATTCCTCCGCACGCTTTCTATAGCGGCTTCCGAAGAGAGCAGCGAGCGCATCTCTATTGCGCGTCTTCCAAGACTCCATCGTTTTGGCGTAGATGACGTCCAGCAGCAGCTCAAAGCTCATGGTGATTCTCTCGCTCTGTTACGGACCTTCGGCAGCCTTTGATTCTTGGCCTTGCGCCAGCGATCGCTGCCAGATAAAGACCCGCCGTCCGTTCGGCATCGCACGCTTCGCAAATTGCCCAGAAGTCTTTCGAATCGTCAGAGGCATACCGCTCTAACGGTTTCTTAGGGGCCACCACCAGGGTAATGCCGTGGATTTCAACGGACTTGCAGCAGAGCTGGCAGCGGCTGCGAGCCCGGTGAAGAACTTGAAACCGTAACCCAAGGCTGATGTGGCCTGCTTCCCAGTTAAGCCGAGGGTTGTCGCCATGGGCGGCCTGCTGCGAGGTGACCTTCTCAATCACGAACCAGTCATCGAGTTCAGCGATTCGGCGATCGAGATGCCTCAAATCTTCGCTGCTCACGCCTTTGTTCTCGAGCTCCCGTCTGATCTGGCCACTCGAAATACCGTGTCGGAACTGCTTCATCACCTCGATGATGCGAAGGTGAATGCTCGCGGGTTGGCTGTTTTTTCTCCCCATGCCTCGACTTTCACTCAGGGTGGCCCGCTGCCGGCGACGCCCTAGTCCGGTTGAGGAATATCACTATTGGGTGCGCAAGGCAAGTGGAGATGCCGCGCGCCCTGCCAACGCGAGCCCGGTGAGCAAACCTGCTGGAGCCGCAGGCGTTGCGGACCGCCGCCACCAAGGTGTATCTTGCTTCATCCGGTCCTGATCCCTTGGAGGATCCTGATGAGCCAAGTCTTAGACCAAAACCCGGCGCGCCGGCCGCGCCGGTCGAGCGAATCCGCAGACAGCGGCACTCGTGGGATCGTTCGATTGCTTGGGGTGCTCGCTCTGGCGCTTGGCCTTCTGCTGAGCTGGCCTCATGCCCTTCCTCACGCCCTGGATCGCGCGAAGCTCAACGACACGCTGCGGCGCATCTTCGCCACAGAAGAATTTGCGGGAAAGCGATTCGGCCCGGCTCGATGGCTCACCGGCGGCGAGGCTTACGTCACCGTCGAGCCCTCAGCCTCCGAGAAGGAGGCTTCAGACCTGGTTCGCTACGAGGCGGCCACGGGCAAGCGCGACGTGCTGGTTTCCGCCTCGCAACTGATTCCGGCGGGAGCCACGGCTCCCCTCAAGATCGAGGACTACGCCTGGTCCGACGACATGAGCCGCCTCGTCATCTTCACCAATTCCACGCGGGTGTGGCGCCAGGCGACGCAGGGCGACTTCTGGGTGCTGGACCGCTCGAGCGGCACGCTCAAGAAGTTGGGCGGTACGGCGCCGGCCTCTTCGCTTCAGTTTGCCAAGCTCTCGCCGGATGGCTCGCGCGCCGCTTACGTGCACGACCACAACGTCTACTCCGAGGATCTGAAGACGGGAAAAATCCGCCTGCTTACCCAGGATGGGTCCGACACCGTCATCAACGGCACCTCCGACTGGGTGTACGAGGAAGAATTCGACATTCGCGACGCCTTCCGCTGGAGCCCGGATGGGCGCCGCATCGCCTACTGGCAATTTGACGACAAAGGGGTGAAGGACTACGCGCTCCTCTATGACAGCGGCGGCCCGCACCACGTGGTTACCGGCATTCCTTATCCGCAATACGGCGTCTATCCCACCATCCAGCACTACGGTTACCCCGAGGCAGGCACCACCAACCCGGCGGTGCGCGTGGGCGTGGTCAGCGCCGACGGAGGAGCAACCCAATGGATGAGCGTGCCCGGCGATCCGAGTGACAACTACATCGCGCGCATGGAGTGGGCGGGAAACTCCGACGAGATCGTCATGGAGCATCTGAACCGGCTGCAGAATACCAATGACGTGCTGCTCGCGAACGCGGCCACCGGGGCCGTGCGCCAGCTTTATCACGACAAGGACGCCGCCTGGCTGGACGTGGTCGAAGACTTGCGCTGGGTCCACGGCGGCAAAGACCTGCTATGGGAGAGCGAGCGGGACAACTGGCGGCACGTTTACCTGATTGCGCGGGAGAGCGGCGAGGCGCGCCTCGTGACCCATGGCGATTTTGACGCGATCAGCGTGGCCGGCGTGGATGAGGGCGAACGGTGGATTTACTACGTGGCTTCGCCCGCGAGCGCGACCGAACGCTATCTCTACCGGACGCGCCTGGACGGCACGGGCAGCGCCGAGCGTGTGTCGCCCGCCGGCGAGCCCGGCGTGCACTTCTACCAGATGGCGCCCGGGTGCGCCTGGGCATTCCATACCGGCATGACGTTCGACCAGCCGCCGGCCACGGATCTGGTCCGCTTGCCGGATCACGCGTCGGTGCGCGTCCTCGAAGCAAACTCCGAGCTGCGCGCCAAAGTGCGGCCCTTCATCCCGTCTCCTACCGAGTTTTTTCAACTGGACATCGGCGGGGGCGTCAGCGTTGACGCATGGATGATCAAGCCGGCGGGCTTCGATCCGGCGAAGAAATATCCCCTGCTGATCCACATCTACGGCGAGCCGGCGGGACAAACCACGCTTCGCGCCTGGTCCGGAGACAGCGCACTGTTTCATCGGGTGCTTGCCAACGACGGTTACCTGGTGGCCAGCTTCGATAATCGCGGCACGCCGGCGCCCAAAGGACGCGCCTGGCGCAAGGCGGTGTATGGGTCCGTGGGCGTGCTTTCTTCCCAGGATCAAGCCGCCGCCCTGCGGGCGCTCGAGCGCAGCCGGCCCTACGTGGACCCTTCGCGGGTGGCGGTGTGGGGATGGAGCGGCGGCGGGACCAACACCTTGAATCTCATGTTCCGCTCTCCCGATCTTTACAGGGTGGGGATGGCGGTGGCGCCGGTGCCCGATCAGAGGCTCTATGACAGCATCTATCAGGAACGCTACATGGGCCTGCCGCAGCAGAATCCGGACGGCTATCGCTCGGGCTCGGCCATCAACTTCGCGGAGGGCCTGCGCGGCAGCCTGCTGATCGTCCACGGCTCGGGCGATGACAACGTGCATTTTCAGGGCACGGAACTGCTGGTCAACCGGCTGATCGAGCTCGGCAAGCAGTTCGACTTCATGGTGTATCCCGGCCGCACGCACTCGATCTCGGAAGGACCGGGGACCACGCTGCACATCTTCACGCTGCTGGCCCGGTACCTCGAGGATCATCTTCCGGCGGGCCCTCGCTAAGCGCGCGGTGCGTTGGGGTCGTGCCCTTCAATCCCACGAATTTCGGTGCTTTGCGTCTAAACGGTCATGCGAATACGAATCCGAATGCTCATCGTCGCTTCACTCTACTCCGTTCTGCTGGCGGCAACCTCGCCGCAGTTGCCCAACACGCCTCCGGCTCGCCAATTCTCAGCCTGGCTGACCGCCTTTAACAGCGGCGACCGCGCGGCCATCCAGCAGTTTCTCGACAAGGACTATCCTTCTCACCCCGGCCCCCTCGACGGGATGCTCGACTTCCGCGCCCGAACGGGCGGCTTCGACCTGCAGAAGGTCGAGGAATCCACGCCCACGCGCCTCACGGGCCTGGTTAAGGAACGCGGCTCCGACCAGTTCGCGCGCTTCGAGATCGAGGTGGAGCCTGCCGAGCCGCACCACGTCACCAAGCTCGATCTGCAGGCCATTCCGACTCCGCCCGAATTTGCGCAGCCACGCATGAGTGAAGGCGATGCCCTGGCGGCCCTGCGCGCGAAGCTTGACGCGGACTCGGCTGCGGGCAGGTTCGCGGGCGCGGTCCTGGTGGCGAAAGACGGCAAACCGGTGTTCACGGGGGCCTACGGACTCGCGGACCGCGCCCGCAACGTCCCAAACAAGCTTGAGACGCAATTCCGCATCGGCTCCATGAACAAGATGTTCACCGCAGTGGCGGTTTTGCAGCTTGTCCAGGCAGGCAAAATTCAGCTCAACGATCCGCTGGGCAAGTACCTCCCCGACTATCCCAACAAGGATCTCGCTTCCAAGGTGACCATCCATCAGTTGTTGACGCACACCGGCGGCACCGGGGACTTCTTCGGCCCGGAGTTTGACGCGCATCGGTTGGAGCTGCGGACGCTCCAGGACTATGTGAATCTCTACGGGAAGCGTGGCGTGGAGTTCGAACCGGGCAGCAAGTGGGAATACAGCAACTATGGCTTCCTGCTGTTGGGCGTGGTGATCGAAAAGGTGAGCGGCGAGAGCTACTATGACTACGTCCGCGACCACGTCTACAAGCCGGCAGGCATGACTTCCACCGCCTCGCTGCCCGAGGACCAGGCCGTGCCGGACCGCTCCGTCGGCTACATGCGGGGCGACGACGGCAAGTGGCAGCCCAATACCGATACCCTGCCTTATCGCGGGACGTCGGCGGGCGGAGGCTACTCGACCGTCGGAGACCTGTTCCGTTTCGCCAATGCTATCGCGAACCACACGCTATTGGACGCACACTACACCGAGCTGCTGACGACCGGCAAGGTCGCGACGCCGCGCGGCGACAAGTACGCCTATGGTTTCTCCGATAGCACCGTCGGCGGAGTTCGCGCCTTTGGGCATGGCGGCGGCGCTCCCGGCATGAACGGCGATCTGGAGATCTATCCGCAGTCTGGCTACGTAGTGGCCGTGCTGGCGAACATGGACCCGCCCGCCGCTCAGCAGATCGCGGGATTCATCGGCAATCGGCTTCCGGCGAAATAAGCGACGCTCGAGGCACCCATCAAGGCCGCCGATACGCCGGATTCCTCGCATAACCAGATGTCACGCCGACTTGTGAGTGAGATCACACGCCTCGGCCCGCCTCGTTGCTAACCTCCAAGGTGCGGGGCCCACGCCCCACACCAGGGAGGACAGGCTCATGGGAAATCACGCGGCAGCTGTGCTGGACAAGCGAGCGGACCTCGCCGGGCCAGGGATCGGCGACTACGGGGAGTTGGAAAGAATTCTGCCGGGCAATTATCGCTCGCTTCTCGATCGGAAGGAGACGCAGCGGGCGATTTTTGCGGCCAAGAACTATATCGAGCTGAACCTGTGTCGCGAGCTCGACCTGATGATGGTGACCGTGCCGCTGATCGTGGACGCCGATACCGGCGTGAACGACATGCTCGATCGCGATGGCTCGCGCACCCCGATCCAGTTTCATATCTCAAACGACCGCGACCTGCATCCCGTCGATGCTCAGGTTGTGCAGGCGGCTACCAAGTGGAAGCGAATGGCGCTTGCCGAGTTCGGAATGAAGCCGGGCGAAGGCCTTTGCACCGACATGCGCGCCGTCCGCAAGGACTATTTTCTCGACCACGATCACAGCGCTTACGTGGACCAGTGGGACTGGGAGAGGGCCATCACGCCGGCCGATCGCAATCTGGGGTTCCTGAAGGATGTGGTCAGCCGCATCTGGAAGGTGCTTGTGGGCTCTGAATGGTATTTGCAGGAGCTGTTCCCGCAGCTCAAGAACGAAAAGTACCCGAATCTGCCGGAGAAGCTCACCTTCCTGCATGCCGAGGACATCCTGCAGATGTATCCCGACCTGCCGCGCAAGCAGCGCGAGACCAAGGTTCTGCAGGAATATCCCGCCATTTTCATCATCGGGATCGGCTGGCCCCTCGAGGACGGCTATCCGCACGAGATGCGCGCCGCGGACTATGACGACTGGGTTACCGAGACGCGCTCATCCGACGGCAAAGTCCGGCGCGGCTTGAACGGCGACATCCTGGTGTGGAATCCGGTCACGCGACGCCGTCACGAGCTGACCTCGATGGGCATCCGCGTCGACGCCGATTCCCTGATGAAACAACTGGGAATGGCACGCCAGCTCGACTTCGTCAAGTTCCCATACCATCAGGCCATTCTGCATCATCAGATTCCGCTCAGCATCGGAGGCGGAATCGGGCAATCGCGAACACTCATGCTGCTGCTGCGCAAGGCTCATTTGGGCGAGGTCAGCGTGACCGTGTGGCCCAAGATCCTCAAAGACATCTGCGCTGCCAAGAATATTCACGTTTTGGAATAGCGAGCCGTTTGCAGCACGAGGGGTAGAAGGGCGGAAAGCATCGGCAACAGATGCCCGCCCTTTTTCTTTCTCCCGACGCCAACCGGGCTCGGACGGCTCGCTCATTCCAAGAACACGCCGCCTGCCTCGGAAGCTCTCCGACGCGGCCAACCGGGGCCCCCGCGCTTACGGGCCGACCTCGATTCCTTTTGCGAAATTGCCGTTCCGCTCCGGAATGAAGTGCACGGTCGCCTGTTTGTCCTGCACACCTGCGAGATCGCGTAGGGTCGCGGGCCGCCCGTCCAGGCGGATCAAGGTATTGCCGGTTACCCGGAAACGATAATCGGTCTCACCCGGCCCCGGCCCCATGGACACGCTGGTATCCGCGCTGCTGGTCGTGCCGTCTGGGTTCTGGGTAACGACGGTAGTCCCCGTGACATTCGTCGACGCCGGCTGTCCCGGACCCTGCTTGGTGACAATCAACAGCCCTTCTTCAGGGCTCACCAAAGAGATCGTTCCGGAGATCGACTCCGGCCTGCCAAAGCCGCTTCTCCGGTCCAGCCCGGGTGTCGTTTGCGCATCCGTCTGCGGCCTTGGGGACGCGGAGACCAAACCGCACGCCAACAAGGTGATACCGATCAGCAGCAGACTTGGTGTTCCTTTTTTCAAGGTCATATTCAGAACCTCCCGAGAGATTCCCCAAGGTCAGGGAGCACTCCTCGTACCAAACCTCGTACTGCGACCCAGTTTCAAGCCAAGCCACGTGGAATCTTCTAGTTAGAGGCGTTCTTGGGGACCGAGATCGCGTTCGAACGCGGCGAGTTCGCTGGTAAGTTCTTTACAGGTCGGTTTGCGCTTCCGAGGCCGGGGCCGTGGCCGTAACGCGCGGTCCCAACATTATTCATAGGCGTCCGAATTCATAAGCGACCGGACGGTGGCCGAGCCCGGCGGGCGCACCTTGCCACGCTGCCCGACTTGGCGGAATAATGTGACCGTGACCTCCGTTCTGGAGCTGAACCCTGAACAGCGCACGGCAATCGAGCACGGCCAGGGACCGCTGCTGATCATCGCCGGTCCGGGCAGCGGCAAGACGCGCGTAATCACCGAGCGCATCGTTCATCTGCTCGGAGGCCGCGCCGAGACCTGCGAGGATTCGGCCGTGGCGGCCGTCGCAGGCGCGGTCCGCCCGGAGAACATCCTGGCGCTGACCTACACCGAGAAGGCCGCCGGCGAGATGAGTTATCGGGTTCGGCAGGCGCTGCCGGACATCGAGAAGCCGCCCCAAATCTCCACTTTTCACGCCTTCTGTCTTCAGGTGTTGACCGAACACGACTTCGACCGGCAACTGCTCGATGAGATCGACCTGTGGATTTTCCTGCGTTGGCGGCTGCGGGCGCTCGCGCTAGAGCACTACCTGAAGCTCGCCGAGCCGGGCGCGTTTCTGCACGATTTGAACGGTTTCTTCTCGCGCTGCCAGGACGAACTGGTTGAGCCGGATGATTTCGCCGCTTACGTAACGCAGTTTCGCGATCAACTTGGGCCTGGCGCGCCGGACGCGCTCGACGCCGTGGAGATCGCGAAGAAGGAAGAACTCGCGCGCGTTTTTCGCCGCAGCCGCGAGCTTCTGGACGAGGCCGGCTGCACCACCTTCGGCAGCCTGATGAGCAGCATGCTGCGGCTGTGGGACCAGCAACCGGAAATTCTCGCGCGGCTGCGGCAGCGCTTCCGTTACGTCCTGGTGGACGAGTACCAGGACACGAACTACGCCCAGGTGGAGATTTTGAGGCGCCTCGTGGCCCCTCCTTACAACATCACGGCCGTGGGCGACGACGACCAGGCCATTTACCGCTTCCGTGGCGCTTCCAGCGGAGCGTTTCAGATGTTCGATCGCGCCTTTCCCGGCCATGCCACGGTCTACCTGAACCGGAATTACCGCTCCACGCGCCGCGTTCTGCGCGCAAGCCAGGTGGCAATCGAGAAGAATGAAGGCCGCTATGCGTCCAAACCTCCGCTTCGCGCCGAGAATCCGGAGGGCGAGCGCGTGTTCCTGCTGGAGTCGCCCGACACGAAGACTGAAGCCGTGTGGGTGGCGCGCGAAATCGAGCGCTTGAACAAGCGGGGAACGGCCCTTGGCGACGTGGCCGTGCTCTATCGCAGTCACCTGCACCGCGAGCGCCTGGTGGAGCAGTTTCGAATGAGGGGCATTGCTTTCAACATCCGCGGCCTCTCGATTATCAGAACGCCGCTCGTGCGCGATCTGATGGCCTACCTGCGCCTCGTCCACACGCCGCACGACAACATCAGCCTGACGCGCGTGCTGCTTGCCCCGCGCTGGCGATTCCCCGAGGCGCTGGCTCAGGACGCGCGCCGGCGCGCCAGCCAGAATCGCTCGTCGATCGATGCGGCGATCCGCGCCACCGAACAGACGCTGTTCGCGGGTGATCTGCGCCGCACGGGCTGGTACGAGCTTGAGGCTTTGCTCGGCAAGCTCCGCGAGGCGGCCCGCGTAGCGCCGATGCCGGTCCTCTTCGACCGGTTGATCGCAGCGCTCGGGATCCAACACCCTGGCCACGACCGCGAGGCGGGCTACTTGAAGGCGTTTCGGGCTTTTCTCGACACATGGCAGAAGAAGCACGAGCGCGGAGGGCTCGCGCCGGTCAAGCACGATCCGGACGCCGCTCCGCAGAGACCGCTCGATGCCTTCATGGACTACTTCGCGCACTTTCTTGAAGCCGGCGGGCAGATCGAAGCCCCCGAGCCGCGCGACGCCGCGAACGCGGTGCAAATGATGACCGTTCACGCCGCCAAAGGGCTGGAGTTCCCGGTGGTATTCGTTTTGAGTGTGGGTCGCAATCGATTTCCAACGGCGGAAAAGAAGCCTGTGATCGAATTCCCCGACGCGCTCCGCAAAGACCCCCTGGCGCCGCCAGGCGTCCATCTGCAGGAGGAGCGGCGCCTCTTCTACGTGGCGCTAACGCGAGCGCGCGAGCGCCTGTACGTTTCGAGCGTCGGGACGCCCGGACAAAAGCCGTCCCTGTTCATCCGGGACCTGCTCTCGAACCTCGCGGTTGCGGCCCGCGACATCGAACGGATTCAGGTCGCGGCTGTGCCCGAGCCTGCGAGGCCCGCAGTCGAGCCCGAATCCGCCACGACCGAGCGCGTGCTTCTTTCAGAGCGCGCCCAGGCCGGCAACGGCCAGGGGCTGCTATTCCCGGAGTTTCACGCGGCCGAAGGGGCGGGCTCGCTCCATCCTGATCTTGAAGCGTGGACGAGGCAACCGGTGCCGGATGGTTCCGATCGCCCGGACCAGCTTGTCTTGAGCGCTTCGGCGATCGAGACCTACCAGAATTGCCCTCTGCGTTTCAAGTTCCGAAACCTGCTGAAGATCCAAACGAAGCCGCAGGCGGCGCTCACCTTCGGCTCCGTGATGCATGCAAGCGTTCGCTATTATTTCAAGCTGCGTGAAACCGGAATACCGCGCTTCGAAGACGTGGAAGAGTTTTATCTCCGCGCCTGGAAAGACACCGGCTTTGAGGACTCCTACCACGCCGAACAAGGAAAGGAAACGGGCCTCGATCTGTTGCGGCGATTCGTGGAACGGCAGAACACCGAGCCCGCGCCTGCGCAGGTCGCGAGCGAACAGAGCTTCGGCTTTGAAGTGCAGGACGTCCGGGTGCAAGGACGCATCGATCAGATCCAGACGCGAGCGGCCACGGCGGGCACGGTCCGTGGCGCGGCGAATCCAGACCCGGCTGAACCGCTGGAACTACGCGCCCCGGACGCCGAGACGGCGGCAGGGCCTTTCCCGCGGGGAACCGAGGTGGAATTGATCGATTACAAGACGGGGCGACCGAAGTCGCAGAAGGACGCCGACACCAGCTTGCAGCTCTCGGTCTACGCCCTGGCGGCGGAACGCACGCTGGGGCTGCGGCCCACGCGCCTGACGTTCTACAATCTGGGCAACAACGAAGCCGTATCCGCCGTGCGGACGCCCAAGGATCTCGATGATGTGGTGAAGCAGATTCGCGAGGTGGCGGGCGCGATCCGCGCCGGGCACTTCGAGCCGGCGCCCGGCTTCGTCTGCAGGCGGTGTGACTTCACGGCGCTTTGCCCAACGCAGGAAGAATCGTAGCCCCGGATCGAGGGCGTGTTTATGAAGGACCCGTTTATGACGGAACGGATCGTCGCCGCAGTAGGCCTGGTCATAGGGGCCGCGCTCGCATGGATCGCCGCCATGGGCCGGCTGCGCCGCGCCGAGGGGCGCGCGGTTGCGGCCGAGGTGGACGCCGATGCGGTGCGCCGCCGCGAGAGTGCCGACCGCGAGGAAATCGCCGGACTCCGCCAGCGGCTTGAGCACGAACAACAGGCCCGCGTGGCCGCGGAAACGTCACGCGAGGCGGAGCGCACCAATCTCGAGGAACAACGGCGGCTGTTGAGT
Organism: Terriglobia bacterium; assembly: GCA_035949375.1. GTDB lineage: Bacteria > Acidobacteriota > Terriglobia > UBA7540 > UBA7540 > Gp13-AA77. Next base: position 24,701 of record DASZIG010000038.1, read on the forward strand.
GAGGCCCAGGCCCGCCTCGCGGACACGTTCAAGGCTGTTTCCGGCGACGTGCTGGCCTCACAAAGTGAGTCGTTCCTGAGACTGGCGCAGCAGCGCTTTAACATCCTGCGCGCCGAAGCCGAAGGCGACCTGGCGGCGCGCGAAAAAGCCATCGAAGCCATGGTCGGCCCGCTCAGTGAATCGCTCAAGAGCTATGACGACATGGTGCGGAAGCTCGAGACCGCGCGTTCAGAAGCCTACGGGGCGCTTGCGGGCGAGATCAAGGGACTGCTTTCCGCCAACCAGACCTTGCAGCGCGAAACCGGGAACCTGACCGCCGCCCTCAAAGGAGGATCGCAGGTGCGGGGGCGCTGGGGCGAGATGACCTTGCGCCGCGTCGTGGAACTGGCCGGCATGGCGGAGCATTGCGATTTCAACATGCAGGAGACCCTGTTCGACGAAGGGGGACGGCTGCGCCCTGACTTGATCGTAAAGCTGCCGGGAGACCGGCGCATTGCCGTGGATGCCAAGGCTCCCGTTCAACCTTTTCTCGACTCCCTCAGCGTCTCGAGTGAAGGGGACCGGCGCCAGGCGCTCGCGAATTACGGCCGGCTGGTGCGCGCCCACCTCAATCAGCTGGCGGGGAAGGCTTACTGGGAGCAACTGCAGCCATCGCCCGAGATGGTGGTACTGTTCCTCCCCGGCGACTCGTTCTTCAGCGCCGCGCTCGAGCAGGACCCCGCCCTCATCGAAGACAGTGCGCAGAAGCGGGTGCTGATTGCCACGCCCACCACGCTGATCGCGCTGCTGCACGCGGTGGCCTACGGCTGGCGGCAGGAGCAGGTGGAGCGAGGCGCGCAACGCGTGAGCGATCTGGGACGGCAGCTCTACGATCGCCTGCGCGCTTTTGCCGGGCATTTCGCCGAAGCGGGTTCCGGCTTGAAGAAAGCTGTGGAGTCCTATAACCGCGCGGTAGGTTCGCTTGAAAGCCGCGTCTTGACTGCGGCGCGACGGTTCAAGGAATTCGGCGCCGCGAGTGGGGATGACATTCTGGAGGTCGAGCCGATCGATGAGACGCCGCGACGTTTGAGTCCGCCCGAAACCGCGGAAGAGCCGACGTTGAACCTGGAGAAGCCCTGATGATGCCGGGTGAGTCGTCACGAAGCAGGCGGGCCGCACTTCGAGGTGTCCTAAAAAACTTCGGGGATGCATCGCTGCATCCCCGAATGTTCCGTCTAAATGTTCGAACGAAGCTTATCTCTTCTTCTTGGCTTTCTTCTTTGCTGGCATTCTATTCTCCTCTCATTCGTATTCAAATGTCCGCCAGCAAACGGCCGGCGGAGCGCGTTGTCAGTTTCAATGTATAGTGACTGACTCAGTTCTTGTCAAGAAAAAAGTGATGCCATCAAGTGAAGCAACGTCGACGATCTCATCGTCATTCTCGCAATGTGACTCTCTCCGAGACGATCACGCCGAACGATTCGCTTCGAAATCGACGAAGACGCGCAGCGGCGTGTACGTGCCCGTTGCCGATAACATCGGCAAAGCGATGGCATCATCACCAAGGCGTAGCGCGGCTATCGGGAACTGCATCATAATCAGGGATTGATTCAGCCGGAGATTCCATGACCATTCATTTCCGCCGATTCGCGTTGCGATCGTCTCGACTGGCGCTCGGGTTCTGCCTTGCGCTCCTTCCTGTGGCGCTCCTGCCGTTTCCATCACAGGACGCGTCCCCGGCGCAGCAAGCGCCCGCCACGCAAGGTCCGATACTGAAAGTGCAAGTGAACGTGGTGAACGTTTACGCTGTGGTGCGCGATCACAAGCGGCTGGTCCCGGACCTCACCAAGGATGCCTTCGAAGTCACCGAAGATAACGTGCCGCAGGACATCAAGTATTTTTCCAAGCAGACGGACACGCCGGTCACGCTGGTGCTCGCCGTCGACACGAGTCCCAGCCAGGGGCGCGTCCTGATGGTGGAGCAGGAAGCGGCCAAGCAATTCGCGAGCCAGGTGATGCGCCCTAAGGACGAGTTCGCCGTGCTCCACTTCGATGTCGACGTGGAGTTGCTTCAGGATTTCACGGGCTCTCTGCCTTACCTCAACAAGGCCATCGACTCCACTCAGATCAACGGCGGCGGCGGCCCGGTGGCCGGTACCTTTCCCACCTCCGGCGGCGCCACCCATCTCTACGACGCCGTTTATCTCGCATCGCACGACATGTTGGGGAGCGAGGCCGGACGCAAGGTGATCATCCTGCTCACCGATGGCGAGGACGAGGGAAGCCGGCTGAGCCTCGATCAGGGCCTGCAGGCCGCCCAGCGAGCCGACGTGATCATTTACTCCATCCTGATCTCGGACCGCGCGTTTTATATGCGGAGTAGGATGAGCTACGGCGGTGAGGGCGTTCTGAATAAGCTCTCCACCGAAACGGGCGGCCACGTGTTCCGGGCCGACAATCAGCGCAACACCTCAGACGCGTTCAACGAGATCGCCGCCGAGCTTCGCACTCAGTACCTGCTCGGCTACACACCTTCCAACAACAAGACCGACGGCACCTTCCGTCACCTCAAGGTCCGGCTCAAGGACGGGCACGGCGACGTCCAGGCGCGACGCGGTTACTACGCCCCTTCAAGCTAGCCGGGCGCCAATCAAACGGCGCCAATCAAATAGAGTTGTACACAGAGTCGAGAGACCCGACCCTAGGGCTAAGGCGCTACGCCTTTATTTGGAGGGCGCGAAGTAACCGGCCTTGGCGCGGACGCGCAAACCCTTCTCGGTGGTTTCCACATCGATCGTGCGAAAGGCGCCGTCGCGTTTGCTGTTGGTGGGAGTGTAAGCCAGGCTGTATTGGCTGCGGAGTTCTTTGGCAATTTCCCGGAAGTCTGAAGCCAGGTCGCTCGCCTCAAAGGGAAAAAACACCTTGCCGCCGGTCTCGTTGGCAAGATACTTGAGGATCTTGTCGCCCTGGCCGAAGCTGTTCGGGGTGTTGCTGCCCGCAGTGTTGGTGCCGTTGTTGTTGGTGCCGATGGCGTAAATGATGGCGTCGGAGTGCTCGGCCATCTGCAGAGCCTCGTCGCGCGACCGGCCGCTGCTGGTGTCGCGCCCGTCGCTCACCACAATCAGAACACGGCGTAAATAGGGACCGGACGGCGCATCGGAAGCGCCTCCAGCCGGGTTGGCCATCTTCTGCTGGGAGGCATAATAGAGGGCGTCATAGAAAGACGTGGTGCCGCCCGCCGCCAGACCTCGAATGGCCGTGGAGAGCTTCTCCACGTCGTCGGTGTAATCCTGCACAAGTTGGGGCTCGACGTCGAATCCCACCACAAAGGCCAGATCTTTGCCGGGCCGGATGGCTTCACTCAAGAAATCGACTGCCGCTTCCTCCTCAAAATGGAGGCGGTCGGAGACACTGTTGCTGGTGTCAATCAGGACGCCGATACGCAGAGGCAGGTCGGTTTCCCGGCTGAAGAAACTGATGCTTTGCGGCTTGCCATCCTCGATAACGCGAAAGTCATCCTTGTTGAGGTCGAGGCGGGTGCGCCCTTTCTTGTCGGTCACGGTGAACAGGACGTTGACGAGGTTCACCTGGACCCTGATGGGATTCTGCGTGGCTTGGGGCGCGGAGGCGTCCGGCTTAGGGGCCGGGTTGCTCTGGCCTGCGGCTGCCGCTGCGCACACCAAGACCAGCACCCCGCTCATCCAGGCTTTTCTCATGAGGGTTGCCTCCTCACAGATTATGGAACCGGCTTGCAGCAGCGTCAAGGAAGGCCCCGCGTTTCGATGCAGGCTCAGGGCAGCCTCTCTTCCCGGTAAAGCGTGATCGTGTGCTCGGCCGCGGCCACGATCAGCATGATTCCCATGCCGGCGATCGCCGCGCACCCGCCGAAATCCAGCAGTCGATAACGCGTGCCGAAGACACGCGCAGACGGACGGAACCACAGCACCAGGTTCGCGATTCCCAGCAGGATGCGAATCTCGGTCGGACCCAGCCTCCAGAACGACAGCCTGAAAACTCCCAGCGTGTAAGTCGCAAGGTAGACTTCGATGGCCAGCATCAGGAAGACGACCAACATTCCGGCCGCGACCCGCCAATCGAGGTAACCGGAAGCCGCGAGGCCGCCCACCAGGACGAGTGCGCCGAAGGTATCCAGCATGTGGTCGAGATAGAAACCGTAGCGCGGCCGCTCGCGATTCCTGACCCGCGCCAGCGTGCCATCGAGGCTGTCGCCGAGCCAGTTGAGCGCCAGGCAGGCCGTCGCACCGAGCAGTCCCATCGAGTTCCAGCGCGCCAGGAAGTAGGAAAGTCCCGCAAGGCAAGTAGCGCCGAATCCGAGCAGCGTCAGGTGATCGGAATTGATTCTTGCCGGCGTGTGCTCGGCCAGCCAGCGCAGCAGGCGACGCTCGATACTCGACGACACGCTGTTCTGGTCACGCCTCGCGTCTTTGAACGTCGCGCCCAACATCACGCTGGCCGAACGCTCCGCCGAGCGGGTGCTGTCTCGAGGCATGCGTTCAATCCGAAGGCCGCGGTTCAGCAATTCTGTTTGTGGCGGCATATTGACCTCCCGAGCCTGGCGGCGTACGAAACCCGCCGTTCATCGGCTCTGTTTGCCTGCCGCGAACATAGGCCGGCCCTGGCCCGGCATCAATAGAGAGGCGGATGAGGTCTTCTGAAGACTTGATAAACCCCGTAACGCTGGAACGGAAAGGGATTATCAGCCGGAGATTAGGATCCGCAAGGAAGGACGCCTACTAGGAAAAGGTGGCTGGAGCAAAACACCACGGTGAGTCTATTACTTCTACACTAATTCTCAGGCTTGCCAAGCGCCTGTTGACGAGCAAAGTCGAGGAGAAAGGCGGGATCGGCTTCGACCCTTCGTCCGGTCAGTTCAGCCAGCTTCATCAGAAAACGCGCGTCGCCGCCGGAGAGCTGCCTTTCCGGCTGTGGTTGCGCAGCGTCCGGACGAAAGCGGGGGCCCGTGGCGTTATCGTCGGGTTCCTCCGCATAAAACAGCCAATAGAGCGGGACCTCTAAGGCAGCCGCAAAACGTTCCAACGCTTCGAGCGAGGGAATCGACTGTCCGAGCTCGACGCGACAGACGTACGAGCGCAACAGTCCGGTGGCCTGCTCGATATCAGCCCGGCTTAGGCCTCGTTCCTCTCTAAGGTGCCGAATTCGCTCGCCGATCAACATAACCTTGGTGCTCCCAGCTTGTTCCAAGAGCCTTTGCGCTCTCGGACCGCGCCCTGTCAAAAGCACATCGCCCGCCAAATCGCCGCACGGCTGTGTGCCCTGTAAGTATCTCAAGAGAAGCCACATAAATTAGCAAGGCCGACCGTTGGAAGTGGGGTAGTCACCCGGAAGTGACGAACGCCGGGAGAGGAAGTCGCCCTTACTGCACGGCAAAGGGCGATCAAGCCCAGCCGTCAAGGCGGCTCGGCGCCGGCAGCAGGCCGGATTTCGCCATCCACGACTCTAACCGCAACCGAAATTGCGCGCTCGACATTCGGCGTGAGGCCGATTCCGGGGGCAAAATCGGTACCGTCAATGGCGTAAACGATCAGACGGCGTGGAAGTTGGTTCAAAGAGCGCGACACCTCCACGGCTTCGTAAAGTCCGAAGGCGTGTGTGGAACCACGGAACGAGTGGGCGGGGAGGGGCTCACGGCCGGCGTCAAAGCGCCGGATGATTCCGGGTGCACCGCCCGAGCGGGCGGCGTCAATCACGATGACCAGTTCCGAGCCTTGCCACGCTTCGATAAGTGCTGCGCCCTCGCCGCTCTGTTCCAGAACCTCGACCCGTTGCCATCCCTGAGCTTTGAGCGCGCGGGCCACGAGCAGGCCGGCGGCGTCATCGCGGGCGTATTCGTTGCCGATGCCGATCACCAGGACTTCCGCCATGAGACAGGGCCTCAGTAAGGCACGATTCGCGCAGGGCGACGGCACGATCAATCGCGATCGATTGTTAATTTCAAGAAATGTGTCGAGCAGGAGATGCAGGGGTCGTAGTTGCGGATGGCCTGCTCGCATTGCCACTGCAGCTCGGCCTCGGGAAGATCGATGCGCGGCGGCACAAACTCGCGCAGATCCTGCTCGATCGACTTCTGATTCTGCGACGTCGGAGGAACGATCTTGGCGTCCAGGATCGTTCCGGCCGCGTCGATGCGGTATCGATGATAGAGCGACCCCCGGGGCGCCTCGGTACAGGCGCATCCCATGGCTGCATGCGGCTCCACCTTCACCGCCGGGGTCTCCGGAGGCTCGTATTGTGCGATGATCCGCAGAGCCTCCTCGCAGGCGTAGAGGGTCTCGATCGAGCGCACCACGATACTTTGAAATGGATTCCTGCACACCGGGCTGAGGCCGGCCTCGCGCGCTACTTGTTGCACGGAGTCGGGAAGCCGGTCAAAGTTCAGGCTGTAGCGGGCGATGGGGCCGACGCAGTAAGGTCCGGAACCCGTCAGCACCGAGTGCAGGGCCGTGGAGTGCTGCACATGTTCTTCCACAAAGTGCTTCTCGTAATCCTGGACGCTGAGGTCGAGTCCGCGGTTCGAGACCAGCCGGCCTTCATTGAAGGGGTATTCTTCCGGATGCCGGAGAGACACGAACAGGTAATCCGGCTGGAATTCCGGGAACGTAAACGTTGAGACCCAGCGCACCGTCTCGAGCGCCGCGTCACGCGCCCACTTCAGCCGCTCCTCGAGCTCCGCCAAGTCGCGCCGGGCGGGCAGTTTGTAGAATCCGCCCACGCGCACGTTGATGGGATGGATTTCGCGGCCGCCGAGCAGGGTCACGATGGCGTTGCCGGTCTTCTTGAGCTTGAGGCCGCGCTGCACCTCGTTCGGATGATCCTTGGCCAGGCCGATAGAGTCCTCGTAACCGAGGAAATCCGGGGCGTGCAGCAGGTAGATGTGCAGGGCGTGACTCTCGATCCACTCGCCGCAATAAAGAAGACGCCGCAAGGAGCGGAGTTGGCCTTCCACTTTAACGCCCAGAGCGTTCTCCATGGCGTGGACGGCGCTCATCTGATAGGCCACGGGGCAGATGCCGCAGATGCGGGCGGTGATGTCCGGCGCCTCGCGGAAGTCGCGACCCCGCAGAAGGGCTTCAAAGAACCGGGGAGGCTCGAAGATCTTGAGCTGGACATCTGTGACGGTCTTGTCCCGAAGCTTGACGTACAGGCCGCCCTCGCCCTCGACGCGAGCCAGAAAATCGACTTTAACGGTCTTGTTCTTCATGAGCTTCGCTCTCGCGGCGGAATGCTTCGGCGTAGCTGTTGTAACTGCGAAACGCGCGCAGCAGGTCGGGCTCCTTCGCACCCAACTGGACCCAGCCCTTTGCGAGGGCAGCCGTATTAGGCGATTCCATGGGGCCATAGCAGCCATAGCAGCCGCGAGCGTATGAGGGACAGAGCGCTCCGCAGCCGGCGTGCGTGACCGGACCCAGGCACGGCGTGCCGTGCGCCACCATCACGCAGACCGTGCCGTTGCGCTTGCATTCGGTGCAAACGCTGTGCGGCGGAATGTTCGGCCGGCGGCCGTTCAGAAAGGCGCTCAGCACTTCCACGAGCTGACGCTTGTTGATGGGGCAGCCGTGCAACTCATAGTCCACGCGCACGTGGTCAACGATGGGCGTGGACTTGTTCAGAGTCTGGATGTACTGGGGCGTGGCATAAACCAGGGAGGTGAAGTCGCGCACGTCCTTGAAATTGCGCAAGGCCTGAATGCCGCCCGCTGTGGCGCAGGCCCCGATCGTGATCAGGAACCGGGAGGCGCGGCGCACCTGGTGAATGCGCTCGGCGTCGTGCGGAGTGGTGATGGACCCCTCCACCAGGCAGATGTCATAGGGGCCCTTGACCACGGCGCGCGAGGCCTCGGGGAAATTCGCGATCTCCACGGCTCCGGCCACTGCCAGGAGCTCATCTTCACAGTCGAGCAGACTCAACTGGCAGCCGTCGCAGGAGGCGAATTTCAAAACGGCGAGCTTGGGTTTAGCGCGGTCAGCCATGTCCCCTCCATGTCAGTTGGTAGCGGTTGGGGGTCAGCAGCCAGCAGGCCCTGAACCAGCCGCAACACTTCAGGCACGGCCCTCAGCACGGGTCCTGACAGATCCTCCGAGAAACCGTAAGCGGCACCCTTTACGGACAAGATGGCCACCTCGGGCGACGCGCCGTAGAGGGCACTCGCGTATTCGGCCACCGCCGCCGGATCGAGATGGTGGGAAAACGCGGAAGGCCCCGGCTTGTCTCCGCGGATGCGCTCCAGACGGATCTCGCCGGCGGGCTCGCCCTCGGCCGCGTCAATGAAGATCACGCGATCGGAGCGCGCCATGGGACCCGCAAGCTCGGGAGTTAACTGGTGGCAGGCCAGGAGGTCGGCCCGTGCGCCCGCGGCCGTACCGCGCAAGCGCTCGATCACGTGCCAGCCCAGGCCATCGTCGCCCCGCAAGGGGTTTCCGATCCCGATAATCAGCGACCGTCTCATCCGTCTCTCCTCAGCTCCCGGACCAGCCTGCCGTCCCTCGCCACCAGTTGGATCACCATCGGCATTTGCCCCACGGCGTGGGTCGAACAGCTCAGACAAGGATCGAAAGTGCGGATTACGGCCTCCACGCGGTTCAACATGCCCTCGGAAACCTGCTCCCCACTGACGTAATGGCGGGCCGCCTGCAGGATGCCCCGGTTCATGGCCATATTATTGTGTCCGGTGGCGATGATCAGGTTGGCCCAGGTGATAAGTCCCTCGTCGTCGATCTTGTAATGGTGGAACAGCGTGCCGCGCGGGGCCTCCGCCACGCCGATGCCTTCTCTCCGGTTCGGCTCCGCCACGGCGCGCACGTCCTTGCTAAGGATTCCGGCGTCGCCCAGCAGTTCTTCGGTGAGCTCGATGCTGTGCAGGATCTCGATGAGGCGGGCGTAATGATAGTGGAATGAGCTCAGGATGGGACCGCGCCCGAGCTCGCGGAACTCCGCCAACTCCTGGTCCGCGCGGTTCGTCCCGCACCGGCTGATGATGTTGAGGCGCGCCAGCGGGCCCACGCGGTAGAAGCCATGCTCGCGGCCCGCGGGCTTGTAGTAGGGGAACTTCATGTAGGTCCAGGGTTCGGAAACCTCGCCGATAAACTCGGCGTAGCGCTGCGGGTCAAGCTGGTCCTGCACGAGATTCCCGCCCTCGTCCGCCAGTCTCAGGTTGCCATCGTAGGTCTCGAGCTCCCCTTCGGGACCCACGAGGCCGAGAAACATGGAGGGGAAATTCGCGAAGGTGCGGATCTCCTCGCGGAAACTCTCGATGGTTCGCTTGAACCAGTCCAAGGTGCGCTGCACGCGGTTCAAAGCCTCCGGAATGGCACCCAGAATCCGATCGCGGCGCTCCGCCGTGAGAGGTTCAGCCACGCCACCGGGCACCACCCAGCCGGGATGAATGCGTCTGCCGCCCAGCGATTCGATGATCTGCTGCCCGAATTGCCGCAAGCCGACGCCATCGCGCGCGAGGCCAGGATGCGCCTCCGCCACGCCGAACAGGTTGCGTCTGGCCGGATCGGACTCCATACCCAGCAGCAAATCGGGGGCTGAGAGATAAAAGAAGCTCAAAGCGTGGGATTGGATCACCTGCGCGAGATTCATCACGCGCCGCAGATTGGCCGCCGTCTCCGGGATGCTCACCGCCAGGATGGCATCGCAGGCTTTGGCCGACGCGATGAGGTGGCTGACCGGGCAGATGCCGCAGATTCGCGACATCAGGTATGGCATTTCGAAGAAGCGGCGCCCTTCGCAGAACTTCTCGAAGCCGCGAAGCTGCGTGATGTGGAAGTGCGCCGCCTCAACGTCGCCCTGATCGTCGAGGTGAAGGGTGATCTTGGCATGCCCCTCCAGCCGGGTTACGGGATCAATGAGAATTTGCCGGGCCATACTTTGCTCACATTTTAAGCCTGAATCATGCCTTAGCCCCGGAGGGGCGTCGTCCTGTAGCCCACGGCGATTGCTCTTGGAGCCACAGGACCAAACGGCCACCCTAACCCTGAATCCGCGTGCTAGCCCCGGAGGGGCTCGTCCTGTAGCCCACGGCGACTGCTCTTGGAGCCGTGGGACCAAAACCGCCCACATCAATTCCCATTGGGCCCCGTAGGGGCGATTTCAGTCGAACGCATACCGCGTGTCATAGGCGATTCCCTGCTTCTTCAAAAACGCCAGCACCTCTTCCTGGTACGTCAACCTCCGGTGGTGCTCCTCTTGTCCCGCAATGTACCGCTTCACCGGTTCAACCTGGGACTTGCTGACGCTAAACGCCGCGTAGCCCGACTGCCAGGCGAAGCCACGCTGACGCGCCCAACGCCTTTTCACCCAGCCGGACGAGTGAGACTTCACCTTCCCCATCAAATCCCCAAGTGCGAGCGCAGCGGGCTGGACAAGGAGCATGTGGACGTGGTCTGCAGCACCGTTCACCAGCAACGATTGGCCTCCAAGCTTGTTGACCGTCCCACCCAGGTAGTCCAATAACTCGCTCCTGACCTCCGCGCTAAGCAGGGGTTCGCGGTCTTTGGTACTGAACACCGCGTGGACGATGATGTTGGTGTACGTGTGAGCCATTCGCGCCTTCTTCATTCCTGCCCGGTGCGCTCTCCCTACAGGACATCGCCCCTACGGGCTTCATCTTTATCTGCCTCGCTCCCTGTCCCACGGCTCAGAGGCAGTCGCCCTGGGCTAGACGACTGGCGCCCCTACGGGGCTTGTCCTTCCTACGTCTCTCACTTCTTGCCCCCTCGCGTCCCGATTTCGCAATCGGTGAGACATACTCAGAAGTCCTTTTCCATCAGCCACATTCCGGCTTCGTTCGCGATAGCAGTCCGCTCAGGCTCCGAAGCGCGTTCGGCCGGTCAAGTCCGGACGCCGTCCATCCAGAAGCTCGGTAAGCGTCCAAAAGATGGTATCTGCCGACGGCGGGCAGCCGGGCACGAAGACGTCCACCGGCACCACCTCGTGAACGGGACAGACGCGCGGAAGGAGTGCGGGGACAACCTGGTCCGGTATCGGCGAAGGGGCCGACACGTTCTCCACGTACACGCGGCGGAGAACTTCGGCGGTCGAGAACGCGTTACGCATGGCCGGAACGTTGCCGGTCACGGCGCAATCGCCGAGCGAAACGAGGATCTTCGACCGCGCCCGGATCTTCTTGATCTTGTGCAGGTCCTCTTCGCTGCTGATCGATCCTTCCACGAGCACCACGTCGACGTTTTCGGGATACTCCTTGTGGTCCACGAGCGGGCTGTAGACCAATTCGATCCGGCCGGCCAGATCGAGCAGCCTCTCGTCCATGTCGAGGAAAGACATGTGGCAGCCCGAGCAGCCGTCTAGCCACACCGTCGCGAGGCGCACTTTGCTCATCGCTTTTCTTCCCGCATCATGGTCAGGTAAGGCAGAAAATCGGGCCTCTTCGCCGCCGACCGGGCCCGGCCTTTCTCAAACAGCGCCCCGGTGGGGCAAACTTGCACGCATTTTCCGCAACTCGTGCAAGTGTCGGACTCGCCCCACGGCTGGTGCAAGTCGGTAATCACCATCGACTCGATTCCCCGGCCCATCACGTCCCAGGTGTGGGCGCCTTCGACTTCATCGCACACCCGCACGCAGCGGGTGCACAGAATGCAGCGGTTGTGATCCACCACGAACCGGTTGTGCGAGGCATCGACGGGAAGCTTGGGGTATCGGTAGGGGAACTGGACGTGCGTCAGGCCGTGCGCCTGCGCGAGACCTTGCAGATCACAATGCCCGTTGGCCACGCACACCGAGCAGACGTGGTTGCGCTCGGCGAACAGCAACTCCAGGATCATCCTCCTGTACTTCAGAAGGCGGTCCGACTTTGTGGTCACGTCCATGCCTTCTTCCACGCGGGTGACACAGGCGGGCAGCAGCTTCGCGGTGCCCTTCACCTCCACCAGGCACAGCCGGCAGGCGCCCACGTCACTCAAGCCGTCGAGATGGCACAGAGTCGGAATAGAAAGCTCGTGCTCGCGCGCCGCCTCGAGCACCGTCTGGTCGCTGCGCGCGCTGATGTCGATACCATCGATTTTGAGAGTCTTGACGTCCGGGGTCGCCGGGCTCATGCGTCGGCCTCCTTTTCGGAGATGGCGCAAACCCCGGCCGGACATCGCTTCTCCTGAATGTGAGCCAGGTACTCGTCGCGGAAGTAGCGCAGAGTGCTCAGCACGGGGTTGGGAGCGCTCTGCCCGAGACCGCACAAACTGGTGTGTCTCACCATGTCACAGAGGTCTTCAAGCATCGCCAGATTATCCAGGGTGGCACGGCCTTCGGAGATCTTGGCCAGCAGGTCGTACATCTGGGCCGTGCCGGCGCGGCAGGGAATGCACTTCCCGCAGGACTCACTCATGCAGAATTCCATGAAGTACTTGGCCACATCCACCATGCACGAGGAATCGTCCATGACGATCATTCCGCCCGAGCCCATGATGGAGCCGGCCTGGGCGAGTGAATCGTAGTCCACCGGCATGTCCAGAAACTGCTCCGGGATGCAGCCGCCGGAGGGTCCGCCCGTCTGGACCGCCTTGAACTTGCGCCCCTCGGGAACTCCGCCGCCCACCTCGAAGATGATCTCGCGCAGGCTCATGCCCATGGGGACTTCGATGAGGCCCGTGCAATTGATCTTCCCGGTCAAGGCGAAGACCTTGGTGCCTTTGCTGCGCTCGGTGCCCATTCCGGCGTACCAGTCGCCGCCTTTGCGGATGATCGCCGGAATGTTGGCGAAGGTCTCGACGTTGTTGATGAGCGTAGGGGCTCCAAACAGGCCGGCCTGGGCGGGGTAGGGCGGACGGGGCCGCGGCGTTCCGCGGCCGCCTTCGATCGAGGCGATCAGCGCTGTCTCCTCGCCGCACACGAAAGCCCCCGCTCCCAGGCGCAAGTCAATGTCGAAATCGAACTCGGTGTTGGCGATCTGCGTTCCCAGCAGCCCCAGATGCTTGGCCTGGCGGATGGCGATGTTCAGCCGCGCGATGGCCAGCGGATACTCGGCGCGCACATAGATGTATCCGCGACTTGCGCCCACGGCGTAGCCGGCGATGATCATGCCCTCGAGCACCCGCTGCGGGTCGCTTTCAAGCACGCTGCGGTCCATGAAAGCGCCCGGGTCGCCTTCGTCCGCGTTGCAGATCACGTACTTCGAGGGCCCGTGCGCTTTGGCCACGGTGCCCCACTTCAAGCCCGTCGGATACCCGGCCCCGCCGCGCCCGCGAAGTCCGCTGCGCGAAACCTGCTCGATGACCTGCGCCGGTGTCATCTCGGTGAGCGCCTGCGCGAGACCCGCGTAGCCTTCCGCCGCGACGTAGTCCTCGATGCGCTCGGGGTTGATGCGCCCGCTATTCTCGAGCACCACCCCCACCTGGCGCTTGAAGAAGGGAAGGTCGCGGGAGCACTGCAGCCGCGCCACCGGGAGACCGTCGAGGCTGCGGACAATCTCATCGGCGTCTGCCGGGCCCACTTCTTGATACAGAATCCCGGACGGCTCCGCTGAAACCAGCGGGCCGCGTGAGCAAAGCCCCATGCAGCCCACGCCCGTTACCAGGCACGAACCCTTCAGCGGGCTCTCCCCGACCGCGCCTTCCAGAGACTTTTTGACGGCCTCACTGTTTGAGGAAACGCACCCGGCGGCCACGCAGACGTGGAGGCGCCGCGGCCTGCTCGCGCGGGAAGCGGCTTCGTCGGTAGCGATCTGATGAAGCTGCTCGGAGGTCATGCGGGATCCCACCGCTGCAGCCGGCTCTGCATTTGGGCGGCGCTCAGCCGGGCCGCGACCTCCCCGTCGAACAGGGCTACGGGCGCCAGACTGCACGAACCCACGCAGCGGGCCGTCAACACAGACACCCGCCGGTCGGGCGTCGTTTCTCCCGGCTTGATGCCCAGGGACTTTTGGACCTCGGCCAGCAGCAGCGGAGCCCCCTTGATGTAGCAGGCGGTGCCCAGGCAGACGATACAGGTGTGGTCGCCGGGCGGCTTGAGGCTGAAGAAATGGTAGAAGGTGGCGACCCCGAACGCCTTGCTCAGGGGCACGCGCAACGACTGCGCCACGTATTCGAGCGACGGCCGGTCGAGGAAGCCAAACGACTGCTGAACCGTGTGCAGGGTCTCAATCAGCGCGTTCCGGCTGTATCCGTGCCGGCGCATGGTGCCGGCCACGATCTTCCAGCGCTTGTCCCCGGAAGGAGGGGAAAGCTTATCCATTGCGATCGGCATACATCTCCGGGTGCAGGCTCACATCTCGCGCACGGCCATCAAGGGCTGCACACGATCGTAACGTAACACGGGCCCGTCTTTGCAGATGAAGGTAGGGCCATACTGGCAGTGCCCGCAAAAACCGGCGGCGCACTGCATATTCCGCTCCATGGAAACATAGATGTTGTCGGGCGGGACGCCGCGCTTCTCGAGCTCCTGCACGGTGAAGCGCATCATGACCTCGGGCCCGCAGACCATGGCCACGGTGCTGTGCGGGTCAAACGGAGCGCGCGGGATCAGCGTGGTGACCACGCCCACGTTGCCCCGCCAGGCTCCCATGGCGCGGTCCACAGTGACGTGGACTTCCAGGTCGAAGCGGGAGTGCCAATGCTGAAGTTCGTGCCGGAAGAGAATGTCCGCCGGCGTGCGTGTACCGTAGAGCAACACGACCTTACCGTAATAATTCCGCGCTGCCAGCAGTTGGTACAGCGCCGGCCGCAGCGGCGCCAGGCCGATCCCCCCGGCTACGATCACCACGTCGGCGCCGCGGGCCTCTACAAGCGGCCAGCCCACGCCGAAGGGTCCGCGCAATCCCAGGCAATCCGAGGGCTTCAACTTGCGCATGGCGCGAGTCACCGTGCCAACCTCGCGTGTGGTGTGCACCAGGGTCGCGGGCTTCGCCGGATCGCCGCTGATAGAGATCGGGACCTCACCCACTCCGAAGAGGTAGAGCATGTTGAACTGACCAGGTAAAAAGGGAAGCTCCCGCTTGCCGTCGGCGTGCTCCAGCTCCATAGTGAAGGTGTCCGCGGTGTCGCGGCGCACGCGCTGCACCCTCCAGGGGTCCGGGACCATGGGATCGGCCGCTGCGCTCATCGCACCCCCGCAGAATTCGGCTGAACTTCGTACAGGTTCAGGAGCTGCAAGCGCGCGGCCTGCAGCCGCTGCTCCGCCACCTGGACGATGCGCTTCATGAGCTCGTAGCCGAGTTCGTGGTCCTCGTCGCACTTCTGCCGCAGGCATTTGCCGTCAAGCGCGATGGCCCGCGTCAGTTCCAGGGCGCGCGCGTCGAACATCCAGCGATAAGGCGGAAACAGCCACGACCATCCTAGAACTTCACCCTCGCCCACGGTCATAACCGTGATGGATCCGCGCTCGGCCGCGTAAATCTCCACGGTGGCCCGCCCATGGCGCAGCAGATAGAACTGGTCGGCGCTGCCCCCCTCCCGAAAAATATACTCGCCGGGCTGAAAACGGACGTTCGTCGCGCAGCTCACCATCAGGTCGACATAGCGATCGTCCAGCCCGCGCACGAAGGAATGTTCCTTGAGCAGGGTTTTGAGAGTCTCAATCTCCATTTTCGTCCCTCCGCGGCTTAGCCTCGGGGTTGGCATCGCTATGCCGGATGGCCCTCGCTTCCTCAGTGATGTCGATTCCGACCGGGCACCAGGTTATGCAGCGTCCGCACCCCACACAGCCGGAGGTTCCGAACTGGTCGATCCAGGTCGCGAGCTTATGCGTCATCCACTGGCGATAGCGCGACCGCGCGGACGGCCGGATGCTGCCACCGTGGATATAGGAGAAATCCATCGTGAAGCAGGAATCCCATTTCTGCTGGCGCTCGGCGTGCTCTCCGCTGAGATCGGTCACATCCTCCACCGTAGTGCAGAAACAGGTCGGGCACACCATCGTGCAGTTGGCGCAAGTCAGGCAGCGCGCCGCGACCTGGTCCCAGCGCGGATTCTCGTAATTCCGGTAAAGAAGCGCTTTGATGTCGGTGGTGTCGAGGCTTCGCCCCATCTGCGATGCGGTGTGCGCCACAACACGCTCGGCCGCGACAGTCTCCGCAGGCTCAGCCGGAAGGAGCGGCAGCGCGCTTGCAACCTCTCTTCCGGCTTCGCTGCCGGTCTCAACCACGAAATAGTGCCGGCCGTCTTCGAGGACCTCCGTCAGGGCCAGATCATACCGGTCCCGAGCCTTTGGTCCGGTATTCATGGAGACGCAGAAGCAGGTCCCGCCCGCTTGGCCGCAGTTCAACGCCACTAGGAAGGCGCTCTCACGGCGGGCCTGATAGGCGGAATCCACATGGGGTCCGCCCATGAAGACCTTGTCCTGGATCTGGATGGCGTTGAGTTCGCAGGCGCGAACGCCGATAAATGCGGTTTTCTGAGGTTCGCCCTTCTCCGCTACGACATCAAACCCGCCGCTCTTCCGGTTCGCCTGCCACAGGCGTACAACAGGAGGATGTAGAAAGCGCTTCCAGGAGTGCGGGCCGACCGCGAAGCCGAATAGAGCATGGTCGTTGCGCTTGACCAACCGGTAGGTGCCGCCACTCTGCTCGTCCTTCCAGCCTACCGGCAGATCCGCCGAGGAAGCTACATCATCATAGACGATGGCGCCATCGCGCACGGTCGGTCCCACCACGCGATATCCGCGATCCGTCAGCGCGCCGAACAGCAGGTCCAACTTGCTGCGGTCCAGAATTTGGGGGTTCGGATTTGCGGCCTCTGCCGCGCCCATGCTCACTCCGGCGTTGTCGGGTCTGCTAACCACCAGAGCTTATCACACCCGGACAACATGGCACGCTAGCCGAGACGCCCGGCTCCGAGTTGTGCTGATCATCGCCCGTTGGTTTCGGCACCTCGGACCCACGGGCGGATGCCCACCCTCAAAGAGGGGCCCCGCCCGACGGAACTTCAGCCCGGCATGCCCTACTTCTGGTTCTGGGGTGTAACCAACCGCGACGGCGGGATGGGCCGGTGCCCCTCATCGTCGTAGTAATAGATCATCACGTGGTCGGACTTGGCGCCGGGCACAGGCCGGTCGGCACGCGCGCTTAGACGCTGTGCCCCGGGCAGGGGTGTCAGCGGCTGCTTCGTCGTAAACATGGACTCGTGAAGAATTCCCCCGGACGGCGCTGTGGCTACGGCGAAGACCCCGAATGGGTTGCCGTTGTTGTAGGAAACGCCGATGTAGTCCGCCACCATGGGCCCGTCATCGGAATTGGGCAGCCAGCTCAGCTGCATGGGCCCTGCCAGTTTCACTCCCGAGGTCCAAGTGGCCCCGCCATCCTCGGAAGAGCTAAAGCCCACGTCGAGCTGGCAGGTGTTGTTGCACTTGGAAACCGGATAGTAGTAATAGACCACGGTCAGATGAGCGCCGGCGCCGGAAGTGGTCGGATCGATGCCGATTCCCGGAATGAAGTGGTCCACGGTGCTGCTCGTCGAGTCGATCGGAACGCGGGTGACCGCGCCCCAGGTCACTCCGTCCGCAGAGCTGCTGTACACGATATCGTTCGAGGCGCAGCCGGCGCGAAAGCGGCAATCGGACCAGGCCACGAACACGTTGCCCGCGGCGTCAATTCCCGCCGTCGGCAGATTCGGATTGCGGATGTTGCCTTCATAGTGGTTGTCGATCGAAGCGACCACAACGCTCTTGCCCCAGGTGTTCCCGCCGTCCGTGGAAACAAAGGCATCGATGCCCCCGCCTTCGAAAGGCACCACCACCGTACCATTCGGCTGAACCAGTGGTTCGCCGCCGAGCCCCGCGGCGTGGTCGGAAGAGGCCTTGCCCGCGCTCCAGGTGAGTCCGCCGTCACTCGATACACTCATCAGCACGTCGCCGGAGCCATATGCCTGGTCCCACTCCGTATAGCAATTGCCGTAGTAGGGGCTCTGAGAGTTGTTATCGCACACGACCCACGTCTTGTCGTCGAGCGCCGTCTGGTCGATGAGAATTGGATTTCCCCAATGAAGCGCGTCGGAACTGCGGCTGACCGCTACGTCACCGATCTTGCTGGACTCGCCGCTCAGACCTACGAGCGGCAGCGAGGCGATAAGCCACTCCCCGTGCTTGGCGTCATACGCCACCGCCGGGTCGGCCTCGGCGCCGAACTTGCCGCCCTGATAGTTCACGGTCAGGTCGGGCAGATAGCCATAGGTCCAGGTGCTGCCGCCGTCCGTCGAGGTGGAGAAGCCTATGTCGGCGCTGCCCCATCCGATCGTGCCGGGCCTGCGGGCCACGTGATAGGCGCTCACGATGGTCGAGCCCCAGGAGAAAATGTCGGGTTCAACTTCGGTTTTATGATCGCTGTCCGTGTTGGTGAACTTGTCGATGCTGATCTGCACCAGAGTGTATTGCGCGAGCGCCAGCGGAGTGATCGAGGCGAGCATAAGAGTGAGAAAAACAAGAGTTTTACGGCCATGCCAAGCTTTGAGCGTGCGATTCATCGGAGGTTCCCTGTGGCAAGGACTAACCGGAATTATCATCCCCGGTCGTGCCGCTAGGGTACACCGAAGGACCTCACAATGCAATGGCAAGCGACGTGGTGGCCTGGCTTGCTGCATCAGCAACGCGAGCGATTCAAACTCCTTGGCCGACAAGCGGGTTATGGCTTGTAGAGGGCTGGTCGTTGAAGCTCGGAGGTCCCTGTCATCCAGTCGTCCCTTGCAAGCACGAGTCTGGCTTTGAATCGGTTGCACAAAGCCACCGTCAAGGGCAGATGAGTGATTCCGAAAGACTTATTCCGGTTCGCCCTTTGGCTTTTTTCACTTTGTTTGGCTTTGTTTTGGCCTTTTCGGG
The DNA here is from genome assembly GCA_035949375.1 of Terriglobia bacterium. Taxonomy (GTDB): domain Bacteria; phylum Acidobacteriota; class Terriglobia; order UBA7540; family UBA7540; genus Gp13-AA77. The sequence continues at coordinate 43,478 of DASZIG010000038.1, forward strand.
TCGATTTATTGATTCTATTTGACTTGGTGGCTTTGTTTTGTAAAGCTTTAGATTCTTTTTTGGTTTTTCGCAGGTGGCGTGGCGATGACGGTCGCAGTGAAGGTTTCAAGAAGCCTGTCCCGTGCGGGTGGGAGCGCACGGGCTTGGTGTGATTCTGAGCCGGATTGAACTCTTGAACCATCGTGCAATTGAGTGGATGGATCATCGAGCCAACATCCTCCGCCACAATCGCGGGACCGTGGGTACGGCCGCGACCGGTGCGAAAGCTTATTTGGCTGAATGCTTTCAATGTGTTCGCCTGTGGAGAAGCGTTGGCCGCCGGCCCGCCCGCTTCCTCTACTATGGACTGCCCAGTTCTTTCAGCAGACAAGAAAGCGGGAAGAGCGCCCTCTTCGGCGCTCCTCCACTGACCCTCCGGAACCAGCCTGTACCCGCGCTGATCCGCGATCGTGGCGCCTGGACTGCCTGCGCAACCGCTTGCCCGTGGAGATAAGTCCACCGACCGCGCGGTGTGTTGCAATCACTCCAGACGCACACGAGGCGTCCTGTGTTGTCGGTCATCCATTTCCTTTTGAGCATGTTCGTGCCCTCCTTTCTCTACTCGACTCTCGTCTTTGTTGGCATTGCCGCCGGTTCAGCGGGCACACGAACTCCTGCGCCCCACTTCGCGCACGCGGGCGGAAGAGACGGCAAGACGCTTAGTCTGGGAGTGGGTGTCTTATCGAGTCCGAACTTCTAGGGGCGGGATTAAGCCACCTCGCTCCACGGTTCCATTTCCGTGAGAGGGAGTCGAGGTGATAACGGGCGGGCAGGAAAGCCAGGCGGGCTAATCACCATCTCACGGTAATGCCGGAACGCTCCGACCTCCGGGAGGTTCCGTTTCGCCGATTTCGTTCATCATATCCATCGAATGTCCTCCAAACATTTGAGCGCCGCGCGCCCGAATCGTTGCGTTGGGCAGCCCGATTGTTGAGTTCTTAAGCGGCACCTCTTGCATACTAGGTACCAGTACCCAGGACATTAGAACACTCTTCCGGGAGTTTTGTCCATAAACAAATCGTAAAAAATGGATAAAGATTTCATATCTGACGCCACTGAGGTTTGCTCTCCCGTTGACGCGCCATGCCGCTGCTAATTCATCCGGCGGAGAGTGCTATTCTTTATGGATAGGCCCGCGGTGAAGGCGTCACCGGTAAGCTGGAGGGAGACCTGAATTGTCGCACACCAAAAAGGACAAAGAGAACCTGCTCGCCCGAACCCGCCGGATTCGCGGGCAGGTTGAGGCGATCGAAAGGGCATTGGAGGAGGACGAAGAGTGCGCTTCCATCCTGCAGCAGATTGCCGCCTGTCGCGGGGCGATCAACGGCTTGATGGGCGAGCTCATGGAGGGTGAGGTCCGGGACCACGTCCTCAGTCCGAACGCCAAGCCGGGCTCAGACCGCGCACGCGCCGCCGAGCGGTTGATTCAAGTTCTGCGTACCTACTTGAGGTAAGGATTTCCAGCAGTCATGGATGGCAGCTGCCGGTCTGACCTGAAGGTTGGATCCTAGGCTGCGCCCCCGGCCATTTTCCGAAGGCGATCATTCGCGAAATACTGAGCCTGTCCTTCTTCGATGGCTCGCAGAACAAGGCCGGCGACGAATTCAGGCTTGTCACCCTCGCCGTAATCGGTCGCCGGCCCGCCCCCGGCCGGATTTCCCATCCTGTTCTTGCCGAAGTTTGTTGCCGTGACGACCGGGTAGATTTCGCTGACGACGATGTGGTCCCTTTCCAACTCGGCGCGTGCCGTGAGGCTGAAACCAAGCAGCGCCCGCTTCGAAGCCGTGTATACGCTGTATTGAGGAATAGTCATGAAGGCGGTCCCCGAATTGATGTTCACAATGCTTCCGCCGCCCTGCGTCCGCATCACCGGAGTCACAGCCTGCATCGCGACGATTGGCCCGAGCACATTGAGATGGAAGATTTCGTCAAAAAGTGCGGGCTCGATCTCCTCTATTGAGGCAGCGTAGCTGCGCCCGGCATTATTTACGAGTCCGTCGACCCGGCCGTAATGCTGATGCACTGCGCGTATGGCTTCCCGCACTTGATCAAACCCCGTCATGTCCACCGTAACAGGCAAGCTGCCCGGAAGCTGCTGCGCCAACTTTTGCAGGGCATCGCTGCTGCGAGCGAACATGGCGACTTTCGCGCCGCGGTCAGACAGAGCCATCGCCGTCGACAGCCCGATTCCCGAGGAAGCGCCCGTAACGACGAATACGTGATCCTTGATTTGCATCGTTCTATCTCCCTACTCACAGGTGCTGGTTTCATCGGTTCAGCGTCTCCCGTAAGCTCAACAAGCGCTTTGGTGCGGAGGGCGGGAATCGAACCCGCACGTCCCTTGCGGGACAAGGGATTTTAAGTCCCGAAAACGGCCATTCTGCACTATTGCGCAGCACCCGGCAAGATGGTGCAGGACTATGATCATCGCCGCATGAATATTGGTCACGATCAACGTCTCCGGTCTGCACTGATGCGCACCAGTCTGCACGATTCACGAATCGCAACTAGCACCGCTACTAGCACCAAGAATTGGATCAAGAGGGTGGATTTCAAACACTTGAAATGCAAAGGGGGCCGCCGTCTGGTTGGCTCTGCCCCCTTCCACCACCCCGAGGCCCACTGACTCGCGAGGTAAAGACAACGGCCGAACTGATCATTCCCATGGGAACCAACAGCGCGTCGAGCCAGTGCTCGAGGAAATACGCCCGCGTCCGGCTGCCGGCAGCGCACGGAAATCTTCGGTTCCCTTGGCGGGCCAAAGACCTGACGCACCGCAGGTAACTGCGGGCGATCCTCCCGCCGGGGGATCACGCAGGAAAGCGGATCTGTAACAAAATCTGGAGACTGCCGTTGTGCTTTGGCGAGATCTTGGCGACTTCCACATCCTGCGCCCGCACCGTCTCAAGGAACGAGAGCGCGTATTGTCGGGCGGACGACACCTTTCGCGGTCGCAAGAGTTGGGACGGATCGATTAGGTCCCATTTGACCCCCCACTTGTGCTGGGCGTCTCTGAGAACCTCAATCCTCGGCAAGTCATCACCGGCAGCATACTTGTAAATCGATGCCAAGCAGATGTTCAGCTCCTCGGCAGCCCTTTTGGCTCCGAGTTTCTCGATCTTCTCCGCGAAGACGAGCTTAACCTGTTGCAGCAGCTGCCGCTCGCCCGGGGAGTGTCTTCGACCGCGAGTTTTCAACAGCAAGCTCCTTTGCTCCGCAACGTCACGGCAAGTATTATATTGAAATAGAAAATCTATTCAAGTAGAATCACTATCGTAAAATCTTATTCCGATACGGCAGCGGGGCTCCCCATGCTGCAGCAGACGTTCATCCACATCCCGGGTATCGGTAGGCACACCGAGCAGGAGCTGTGGGAACACGGCATCCAAAGCTGGGACGACGCCGACCGCTTTGAGAAGCGCTTCGGTGCCGTTGGCGCACGACTGCAACAGAAACTCGACGAGTACATCCCACGCTCACGCGAGGCCGTCCGGAGGAAGGACGCTGCCTTCTTCGAGCGCCTGTCCGCACTCGGCGAGGCGTGGAGGCTGTTCCCCGAGTTTGCCGACAAGTGCGTTTACGTTGACATCGAAACCACCGGGCTCTCGGCTGTCTTCGACAGCGTGACGATGGTGGGCCTGTACGACGGCCGCAAATACACAGCCTTTGTCGAGGGCGATAATCTGCACGAATTTCCCGCGCACCTGCGTCGGTATTCGGTGGTGATCACCTTCAACGGCGCCGGTTTCGACCTCCGGTTCTTGAAGCTGGCCTTCCCGGAGCTCGTGCTGCCGCCGATCCACATCGATTTGCGATGGGTGACGCGCAGGCTGGGCATGACGGGCGGGCTAAAGTCGATCGAGACCGAACTGGGGTTGAGCCGGGCCGAGTCGGTGGAGAGTGTCTCGGGGCAGGACGCCCCCGTGCTGTGGGCGAAGTACTTGCGCGGGGACCCGAACGCGCTCGAACAGTTGATTCAATACAACACCGAAGACGTGGTCCATCTGAAGGCGATCATGGAGATCGCATATGATAGGCTGACGCAAAGCCGCGGCGCCTTTCTGAAGGACGCCGTGGCGCCGTTGTTCAGCCGCGTGGCGGATCTGCCTCGCGCCAACAAACGTGCGTCGCTAAGGCGCTCTCTGGGGCGACCCGATTCCGCGAACTTGGTTGCGCGACTGTTGCAGCGATCTTCGGTCGCGGGAAAGCCGCCTCGAATCGTCGGGATCGATCTGACGGGGAGCGAGCGCCGCGCCACGGGCTGGGCCTTAATGGATGGTGCGGCGGCCATCACCCAGAGCCTGTGCACGGACGACGAACTAATCCGCGAAACACTGGCGGCCAACGCGGACCTAGTGTCCATCGATTCGCCGCTCTCTCTTCCGGAGGGGTATGGCAGGCCCGGCGTGCCGATCTATCGCAAGTGTGAGCTCGCGCTGAAGAGAATGGGCATCTCGGTCTTCTGGTGCCTGCTGCCGAGCATGGAGATGCTCACCCGGCGCGGCATGAGGCTGGCGGATGAGCTCCGTAAGGCCGGCTGCAAGGTAATTGAGAGCTACCCAGGCGCCGCCCAGGACATTCTCGGAATCCCGCGCAAAAAGGCCAGCCTCGAGGAGCTGAAGTGGGGACTGTCGCGGGCCGGGATCACCGGCGACTTTTTGACCGCCAAAATCACTCACGACGAGGTCGACGCCATTACGTCTGCACTGGTGGGTCTTTTCTACTTGGCTGACGACTTCATTGCGCTCGGCACGCAAGCGGAGGATTACCTCATCGTCCCGAGATCGGAAAGATTCAACTACGCCAAGCTCGCAGAGATCGTCTCGGCTACTGGGCTGGATGGCGTACCCGCCAGTGCGGTAGAATCTCCCAATGTCGACTCCGTTGCAGCAGCCGCGCAGTGACCGCCTCGTGATCGGCACTACGGGCCGCATCGGCGCGGGAAAGACATGCGCCGCTGAGTACTTGAGGTCGAGAGCTGGTTTTCAATACGTGCGGTACAGTCAGGTCCTCTCGGATTGGCGTGCGAACGAACCTGGGAGTCAATCCCGCCTTCAGGAAATCGGGTGGGACGTGATGGCCAGGGGCATGCAGGGCGAGCTCAACCGCCGGCTGATCGCACAAATCGCGCCTGATGCGGACGTTGCCGTAGACGGCCTGCGCCACTCCCTCGACGTCGAGAGTCTCCGAAGCGCCTTCGGATCGTCATTCCGTCTCTTGTACCTCGAGAGCCCTCAAGAGGCACGCTGGAACCGGAAAAAAGTCAACGACAAGTACTGGAGTCTTGACGCGTTTCGGCGTGCCGATTCGCATCCGGTGGAACAGCGAATCGAATCCCTTCGATCGAGTGCAGACATGGTGCTCCGCAACGAAGGCTCGTTAGAGGACCTGTATACGACCTTGAACGAAGCCTTTCGACAATTCAGGAAAGCTGGCCCTGTATGAGTCTCTGGGTGGTTGTTGGCGGACAGTTCGGCTCTGAAGGCAAGGGCAAGGTCTCCGCATTTATTACGCTACAGGAAGGCATTGACATCTGCATTCGTTGCGGCGGCCCAAACTCCGGGCACAGCTTCGTTGGGCCGGACGGCACGACCGCGCTTCTCCGGCAGCTCCCAACCGGCTACATCAGGCCAGGCACGCGGCTGCTTATTGCCGCGGGTGCGCTGATTGCCCCGCAGGTACTCAAGGCAGAACTCGACAGGTTAGGTATCGACCCGCGACGCGTTGGCGTGGACCGGAATACGATGGTCATTGAGGATGCGGACCGGCGGAACGAACACCGGCTGATGTTGAGTGAGCGCCTGAGCTCGACGCTGTGCGGGGTAGGCTCGGCCGTGTCGAGGCGGGTGCTGCGCGGGGAAGACGTGCGCCTCGCCAGAGATGCGGCCGCACAGTACCCGTGGCTGAAGGAGCTGCTCACCGACGTTTCCGCAGAAGCGAACGAGGCCCTTGACAGCGGCAAGAAAGTGCTGGTGGAGGGCACGCAAGGGTTTGGTCTCTCGCTGTATCACACCGCCGAATACCCCAAGGCGACATCGCGAGACACCACGGCCGCAGGCTTTCTCAGTGAATCCGGCCTGAGCCCACGCCTCGTGACTGAAATCATCGTCGTGCTTAGGACGTTCCCGATCCGGGTTGCCGGCGATCAGGCGGGGGCATTGAAAAACGAAGTTACATGGGAACAAATCAGGAGGGAGAGCGGCTACCCGCACGAAATCGAAGAGCGGACGAGCGTAACCAACAAAGTCCGGCGAGTCGGGCGTTTCGAATGGGAGTTGGCTCGCGCTGCAGTACGCGTGAACAGGCCCAGCCGAATAGCCATTAATGGCCTAGACTACTTGGACTTCGCAAGCTACGGAGTTCCGGACGAGGAATCCCTCCCAGAAAAAGCACGCGCCTTCGCTGAGCAACTGAAACAAGAGCTGGCCCTGCCCCTAGCATATCTGGGTGTGGGTCCGTCCTTAGATCACATTATTCAGGGCGGCGCGGACGCCCCAATCGGTCAGGCTCTCGAGGCCAGTTTGCTTAGATAACCCTCGATGTATCGGGCGAGACCCACGGCGACTGCGGATGCCGTGAGCGGCTTTGAGTTCAAGCAGAGGCTTACCGGATGCGTGCTGCAGCCCGGATTGAGGTTTGTGGCGGAATTGCATCCGGCAAGACAACTTTCGTCCGCCTCTTCAAGGGCAGCGAAGTCAGGCCAGTGTTTGAAACTTTTCGCGCAAATCCCTTTTGGAGGAAGTTTCTTTCTGCACCCTTGCAATGCTCGTTCGAGACAGAGGTTGCGTTCCTGCTCCAGCACTGTAATCAGATTAGAGAACCGTGTGGCCGCGGCCGCAGTCTCGTATGCGATTTTTCCATCTTCCTCGACCTAGCCTATGCGAGGGCAGCGCTCCGTGGATCGACGCTTAAGACTTTTGACGCGGTTTGGGCGGAAGTCGTGAGCAACCTTGGACCCCCTGCATTCTTGGTGTACCTGCAGTGCGATGCGCGGACTGAACTGAATCGAATTCGTGCCCGCGCCCGTGCCCCGGAGTCTTCGCTTACGATTCGCTACCTGCGGCGACTCAACAGCGCAATCCACAGCGAAACAACCATGATCGGGAGTGAGACTGACATCATAAAGATCGACAGCGCCAGTTGCGATTTCGCCAACGACCGGAAAACTAAGCGGCTCTTGCGAGAGCATATCTTCAAGCTAATCGCAGCGCGCGAGCGGTGACCGTGCGGAGGACTGTATGGCTGATGACGCAGACAAGCTGAAACCCAACGATTCAGCAGAAGCCCGAAGACTGGCCGGCTACTGGTGCCCTGACACAGACGACCGCGAGGAGACCCACAGAGGTGTCTTGCTCAGTGACGAGATAGAGTACTGGGTCAAGCGATGCAGGATGATTGAGCCGTTTAACCGTGACAACCTAACCCCCGCCGGCTACGAGCTAACGGTCGGAGATGAATACTCGCTCGGTGGAGTGAAGAAGTCGCTTGCCGAGGGCAAAGAGATCCGGATAGATGCATTTCAAGTCGCCATTATCAAGACCGGCGAAACGCTCAACCTGCCGCGGTTTATGATCGCCAGGTGGAACATTCGCGTTAGGTGGGCCTACCAGGGGTTGCTTTGGGTCGGCGGTCCTCAGGTCGATCCTGGCTGGGTCGGGTACTTGTGTTGCCCGATTTACAATCTGTCCGACAAACCTGTGACGCTGCGACGTGGCGATCCGCTAGCGCGCCTGGATTTCGTGACGACTACGGTCTTCAGAGCAGGGAAGTGCAGAGAGTACCCAAGACCGCCGAAGCGAGTGTTGTTTTCAGACTATCAGCCCGAAGAGTTGAAAAGCGCCTTGTATACCGAGGCCAAACTCCAAATTGAAACGATTAAGAAACAAACCTCGGAGCGGATCGACAGAATTCAGGAACAAACCGACGGACGGATGGGCAGAATTGAGGCACTGATGTATGCGTCCATCGCCTCCGTTCTAACAATTCTGGCAATTCTGTTTGCGGTGCTAAGTTACTTTTTCGAGCAGCAGCAGAAGACCCTACCCCGATGGGACGTGATCAATAGCCTTCTTTCCGGCGCGTGCTTAGTCGTCCTGGTGGTGATTTATATCAACTTGCGATCGCGAAGAATCAAGTAAACGGGGTCGCTTGTGTTCGTTCCAAGGGCTTTCTCGAGATTGGCTTCTCGGTTCGCGAGAGGGGCATGCATCAAACCACATCTTTTGATACGGCAGCGATCGACTGACTTGGGAGATTCAGAATGAGCCGGATGCGGAGCCACTCGGCGGAGCCCTTTGATACACCCGAGGACTCCCCCGGGCTGAGCATCCTGTTTGGGCGACTAGCCGTTTGCGGCGATGCAGCGCTGGATGCTGCCGACCGAGGTTTCGAAGCGCGCGGCCAGCTGCCGCAGGCTGCCCTCTTTTCGCTCGTAGGCCTCGGCAATCGCGCTGCGCATGTCGAGCGGCAGGAAGGTGCGCGGTGGCCGTCCGATCTTGCGCCCTTTCGCCCGCGCATTGCGCATGCCCGCCTTCACCCGTTCCGCAATCAACGTCCGTTCGAATTCCGCCATGGCGCCAATGATCTGGAACATAAGGCGGCCCGAGGGTGTGCTGAGATCGAGGTTGTCTCGAAGGCTCACGAAGGCAATTCCCAGCGCCTCGAATTCAGCCAAGGCATTGACCAGGTGCCGCAACGACCGCCCGAATCGGTCCAGTTTCCAGACCAGGACGGCATCGAAGCACCGCCGGTGAGCCTCCGTCACGAGGCGATTCAGCGCCGGCCGCGACTCCTTCGCCCCGGAGATTCCCTGATCTGTGTATTCATCAACGATCCGCCAGCCGCGCCGCTCCGCGTATTCCTGAAGCTCGCGGACTTGCATCTCTGGGCTCTGCTGGCCGGTGTTCGTGCTCACCCTGCAATAGAGCGCCACCCGAATGTCCCGGACGCTTGAGCTTCCGGCTTGAGCCATCGAAGAAGGAATGCTAGCTTTCTTACCAGCCATTTCGACCTCCCTGTAGGTTGATTTGGTCAGGCAGCCGTTGAAGTGTCCGCTTCAGCGGTTGCCGCCTTTTTTCCCAGCCGGTTTCCGACCCCGGCCCTTCCGGTAGAACTGCGCCTTGTACTGGCGCGCCACCTCCACATCAGTTTTGGTCCAGCGCCACAACGTGCGACCATCGAGCGGGATTACCACGGAAGGCCGGATCTTTTTCGCGACAAGCCAGCGCCGCAGAGTGACCCAGTGAATTCCAATCAGCGCCGCAACCTGCCGAGTGGAGTAGGTTCTCATTTACGTTCATATATGTAGCGTATTACTCTCGGAATGTCAAGGGCAAACTTATAAGCTGCGCCTCCAACGCCGTCGGATAGCGGGCCCCCGCTGGCAAGAGGTAAGCCTGCACCGGGACACCACCAGAAACGTCGCACCGTTGGCGTGTTGTCTGTCCCGAAGCCCGCCTGACTGGAGCCCCCTGGAGTGGATCGCCGGTTTCCCCAGAGGCCTGCTCACCCTTCAGAGTCCACCCACGCATGCGGCACGCTCTGGATCGACCCCCCTTGAGTTCGTCCCGAGCCTAGCGCGCCGCCGCACCAAGGCCTACCATCGCCGCGCAGCCCGGCGCTTGTCGGCCCCCCTTCACATCGTTATCCCCGCACAGATCGCTGGCGGCCCGCGTCGGCCACCGGCCCGCTGGGCCCCGAACCCAACTCTCCAGATCAGGGGGTGGGAGTCCCATTTCCGGAGCACCCATTCGATGAGACTCGACAGCGGTCCCAAAAATTCTCTGGAAATCTTCTCCCGCTTGCTGTTTGTCCGGTTCAGCCGGGCTACCTGACCGTCGATTCGCTGGTTTAGTCAGCCGAGCTGGTATCTTTCGTTCAACCGTGTCGTTAAACTGTGTCGTTCAACCCCTGTTCGTTCAACCCCTGCCCGGCCAGGCCGTCTGTGCTATAATCTGGCGCGCTGGTTGGTGTATCCCGTAGTGACCAGTAACCCGGAAAACCATGATGCGTCTTGAGGACCTAACGCACGGAGCCTCGGTCAAAGGCATTCTGCCGGACCAAGTGGTCACGGTGGTCACTGTGCAATGGTTTGGTTCCGAGGCTCTGGAACTTACCTACAAGGGGCCGGCCGGCCGGGTTGCCAACGAACTGCTCTATCGCCACGACGAGCCCCGCCTGGAAGTCTTAGAGCACTGCCGCCCCTGGAGCTTTGACGGGGACGGGCATTTGTTCCGCCTGGTTTCGGAGGCGCATCGCATCCGTCTGGCGCACCTGTTTGACCCCGTGCTCGCTGTGCACACTTCGCTCGTCGAACCTCTGCCGCACCAGATCACGGCCGTGTACGAAGCCATGCTTCCACGTCAACCGTTGCGCTTTCTGCTCGCCGACGACCCCGGCGCGGGGAAGACTATCATGGCCGGATTGCTCATCAAGGAATTGATCGTACGCGGCGACCTGCAGCGTTGTCTTGTGGTTTGCCCCGGCAGTCTGGCCGAGCAGTGGCAGGATGAGCTTTACCGCCGCTTCCAACTTTCCTTCGAGATCCTGACCAACGACAAGCTTGAATCCGCGCGTACCGGCAACTGGTTTTTCGAAAACAATCTCGTGATTGCTCGCCTAGACAAGCTTTCACGGAATGAAGACGTGCAAGAGAAGCTCCAAGCGCCAGACTGCCGGTGGGATCTGGTGGTTTGCGATGAGGCCCACAAATTGTCGGCCACTTTTTTCGGCGGCGAGATCAAGTACACGAAGCGCTACCGTCTGGGTCAACTGCTATCCGGCCTGACGCGGCACTTCCTGTTAATGACGGCCACGCCGCACAACGGAAAAGAGGAGGATTTTCAGCTTTTCCTAGCCTTGCTGGACGGCGACCGCTTCGAGGGCCGTTTTCGTGACGGCGTTCACCAAGTGGAGGTTTCAGACCTGATGCGCCGCATGGTGAAAGAGAACCTGCTGAAGTTCGACGGCAGGCCGCTCTTCCCGGAACGCATCGCCTACACCGTCCCTTACAAGCTTTCGGACGCTGAGGCGCAGCTCTACAAGGAAGTTACCGATTATGTGCGCGATGAGTTTAACCGTGCCGAGGCGCTTGCCAACGGCAAACAAGCCGGCACGGTGGGGTTCGCGCTGACGATCCTGCAGCGGCGGCTCGCGTCCTCACCCGAAGCCATCTACCAGTCGTTGCGTCGCCGCGGCGAGCGCCTGCTGAAGCGCCTCCGGGAGTTCGAACTCTTGCAACGCGGCGCTGCCGTTGAGGCCATCGCTGCCGCACGGCCGGCGCTCGATGCCGAGGACGTAGACGACCTAGAGGACGCGCCAGATGACGAGGTTCAAGCTGCCGAGGAGGAGATTCTCGATCAAGCGACGGCCGCGCGCACCATCGACGAACTCAAAGCCGAAATCGCCACGCTCGGTCGCATTGAATCGCTCGCGCTGAACGTGCGCCGTAGCGGAGTGGACCGGAAATGGCGGGAACTCGCCAGCTTGCTCGGCGAAATCTTTACGCAGTCCGCTAATCGCGGCGACACGCCCGGCGAGGCTTCCTCCGCTGGCGCCGACACCATTCCGCCGCCGATGCCGTCGCCCCGGCAGAAACTGGTCGTCTTCACCGAACATCGCGACACCCTGACCTATCTCGAAACCAAGGTCACGACGCTGCTCGGACGCAAGGAAGCCGTGGTTGTCATTCACGGCGGTATGGGTCGTGAGGAGCGCACGAAGGCACAGGAGTCGTTCAAACATGACCCAGAAGTTCAAGTACTTCTTGCCACCGACGCAGCGGGCGAAGGCATTAACCTTCAGCGAGCCCACCTCATGGTCAACTACGACCTCCCCTGGAACCCCAACCGGATTGAACAGCGCTTCGGCCGCATCCACCGGATTGGGCAGACCGAGGTATGCCACCTCTGGAATCTGGTAGCCGAGGAAACTCGCGAGGGCGATGTTTACCGCACATTGCTTGAGAAGCTGGAACAGGCCCGTAAGGCTCTTGGCGGCCAGGTCTTCGACGTGCTCGGCAAGCTTCAGTTTGAAGGCCGGCCGCTGCGCGATCTGTTGATTCAGGCCATCCGCTACGGGGAACGCCCCGAGATCCGCGCCAGACTGATGCAGGCCATCGCCGATGCCGTCGATCGCCCGCACCTTCAGGACCTGCTTGAAGAGCGTGCCCTGGCGCACGACGTGATGGATTCTAGCCGTGTCGCCCGTGTGCGAGAAGACATGGAGCGCGCCGAAGCCCGCCGCCTGCAACCACACTACGTCGAGTCATTCTTCCTCGAAGCGTTCGCTCAGCTCGGGGGAACAGCTCGCCAGCGCGAGGCGCGCCGCTATGAAGTCACCCACGTGCCCGCGCCGGTCCGCAACCGCGATCGTCTGATCGGGACAGGTGAGCCGGTGCTGCCGCGTTACGAGCGCATCACCTTTGAGAAGTCTCTGATCGCACCGCAAGGGGAGCCGCTCGCCGCCTTCGTTTGCCCCGGCCATCCTCTGCTCGATGCCACGCTTGACCTGACGCTCGATCGTCACCGCGACCTTCTCCGGCGTGGCACCGTGCTGATAGATGACGGCGATCCGGGTACGACGCCGCGCGTGATCTTCTACCTAGAGCACGCCATCCAGGACGCAAGCGTGCTCAAGAGTGGTGATCGCCGGACGATTTCGAAACAGATGCTTTATGTGGAGCTCGATGCCAGCGGCCACGCCGGCCACATCCACTATGCGCCCTATCTCGATTTCCGGCCCTTACGCGCCGATGAACCCAGCGGCGATGCCTTGTTGGCCCACTCAGAGAGCGCCTGGATTACTCGCGACTCGGAGCAGAAGGCTTTGGCGCACGCCATCGCCGAGGTGGTGCCGGAGCACCTAAAGGAGGTACGCGACCGGCGCAGCGCCTGGATCGGCAAGGCACGCGCTGCGGTCAAGGACCGGCTTACCAAGGAGATTGGATACTGGGACCATCGCGCTGAGGATCTGAAGCTGCAGGAGCAGGCCGGCAAGCCCAACGCTCGCCTGAACTCGCAAGAAGCACGCCGCCGGGCAGACGACCTGCAGGCGCGGCTCCAGAAACGCATGGAGCAGCTCGACCTGGAAGCACAGGTTTCCGCGCTGCCCCCTGTAGCACTGGGCGGGTTCGTGGTGGTGCCTGCGGGACTCATTGCCCGGATGACCGGGCGACCGTTGCCCAAAATGACGCAAACCCTGGACACTCTGGCATCGGCGGCGCGCGCGCGGGCCATCGTGATGGAAGTGGAACGCGAACTTGGCTTCGACCCGGCCGACCGCGAATACGATAGGCTCGGCTACGACATTGAGAGCCGCGATGTACGCACTGGCAGCCTGCGTTTTCTGGAGGTCAAGGGCCGCGCCTCGGGCGCCGCGACCATCACCGTCACCAAGAACGAAATTCTCTACTCCCTGAACAAGCCCGAGGATTTCATCCTCGCCATCGTCGAGTTCCTGGAGGGAGACGCGCACCGTGTGCACTACGTGCGCCAGCCTTTCCATAGGGAGCCGGATTTCGGGGTCACCAGCGTCAACTACGACTTCGCCGAGCTACTGGCGAAAGGGGCGCCACCGGCATGACACCGCCGCCCTACTTCGAAACTATCCGCGAAGCAGCGGCAAAGCGATGGGAGCAGTTGGAGCGCGATCCGGAGCTGGCTGCGCCCTGGCATCTGCTGTTCAAGCAGGTCCAGAGCCCGAGACACGTCCTCTCGGAGCTGCTGCAGAACGCCGACGATGCCGAGGCGACTGAAACATCGGTTCGCGTCGAGGACGGGGCGTTCATTTTCACGCATAACGGCTGTGACTTTGTCGAGGAGCATTTCGCTTCGCTGTGCCGCTTCGGTTATTCAAACAAGCGAGCGCTGCACACAATCGGATTCCGCGGGATAGGTTTCAAGAGCACCTTCAGTCTCGGGGATACGGTCGAGCTTTCTACGCCAACTCTGTCGGTAGGCTTTCAACGCGAGAGGTTTACTAAGCCGCACTGGATTCCCGCGCCCGCCGCCCATTTGACCCAGGTGCGGGTTCGCATCGACGAGGAACGCCGAGAAAGGGAGATCCGGAAGAACCTTGCAGACTGGTTGCGGAGCCCGTTGTCGCTCCTGTTCTTCAAGCACATTCGCAAGATGAGAATTGACGACCGGGAATTACATTGGGAAAGGCTGGGTCCCGGTCCGGTTTCCCAGAGCGAGTGGATGGCTCTCAATGGTAATGCCGCTGAGGCTTACCTGATTGCGCGCTCAGCACCGGACGCGTTCCCCGAGGATGCGCTCGACGAGATCAGGCAGGAGCGGCAGGTTACCGAGGACCAGCTTCGGGAATTCCCGCCATGCAACGTCGAAATCGTTCACGGCGCAAAGGGACAACTGTTTGTCGTGTTACCGACGGGCGTTGAAACGACTCTTCCCTTTGCGTGCAACGCGCCATTCATTCAAGATCCGTCCCGGCTGAAGATCAAGGACCCGGAAATCTCGCCGACGAATCGCTGGCTCCTCGAACGGATCGGGACTCTCGCCGCGTCCGTTATGCTCGAATGGCTAGGCCAGCACGAGGCGACGGTCGCCGAACGGTCGGTTGCCTACGGGGTTCTCCCTGACGTGGACCGCGAGGACAACTCGCTTGAGGGCACTTGCGCAACTGTTGTCGAGGAGGCGTTTGGCCGAGCAATCACGGATCAGCCGTTCCTGCTGACGGACGCCGGCGACATGGTCAATGCTAAGGAAGCCGTGATCGTCCCAGACGAACTGCTAGACGTGTGGAGTGAGGGGCAGATCACCGCGTTCTTAGACAAAGCCGACCGGCCACCATTTTCACGCCACGTCTCACGCCGCGATCGAGAGAAGCTGATCCACTGGGGTCTAATTGAGGAAATCGGCAAGGGCGATGTCCTCGCAACGCTTCAGGTGAAACATCTGCCCAAACCTGAAAGCTGGGGGCGACTGCTAAAGCTGTGGGCCTACATAGCTCCAGATGTAACGGGTTATAGCTGGGGGATCGACAAGAGGGCTCTGCGCATCGTTCCGGTACAAGGTAAAGACGTGCTGTACGCCGCGAACGAAGTCGCTAGGCTGGGTGAAGCGAGACTGCTGCAATCGGATAGCGATTGGGAATTTCTCGCTGCTCATCTCCTCGTCCTTAATCAGAACTGGCCTCGGTTCCTTGCCGAACAAAGGCGAACCGCCGAGGAGAGTGGTGACGAAACCGCCAAGAAAGATGTAGCCGTCGCGTTTGCTGTCTTGGTCGCCATCGGGTTGAACGATACCAACGATGTCAGCACAGTCGTTGACCAGGTGGCAGCAGATTTTTTTAGGCAGGAATCGGTTTCAATCGCGAGTTGCGTTCAGCTCGCACAGATTGCGGCCAAGCTCGGCGCCAACGTAGGTGGGTCCTTTCGGTTTGTGACGCAAGACCGGCATCTGCGCGCGATAAGTATGGCCCCACTTTGGGACCCCGACGGCGCGCTTGAGGCACTGTTGCCGGAGGGCTGGGGTTCCGCACATCTTCTACATCCGGAATACTTGAACTCGTTCGAGTCCTGCACAAAGGATGATTGGGTGCGATGGATATCGACGGGGCGCGCAGGCATCCTGGGCTTTGCGCCTCTGTTACAGAAGAGATTGGCCCTCTGGAGTCGCAACGATCTCGAAGTGGAATTGCGCCGCAGAGGATGTGGTGCCAAGCCGTACTACCGTTACGTGACAAACCACTTCGTGATCGAAGACTGGGACTTCGACCAAGCGCTTTGGAACCACTGGGACAATCTCTCAAAGGGCGATCCGAACGTTTGGGCTGAGATTGTGGACCGCCTTCTCGCGCAGCCCGACGGTTTTTGGACGAAGGCTGAAAGTGCGCGAGCAACGCAGGTTGCAACAAATGGCAGCGTTAAGACAATCGTGGACGATCCCCTTTCGCCGAGCTGGTTATGGCGGCTGCGAAAGCTCCCCTGCCTCCCTGACACGCGTGGTCTGTACCACAAGCCTGAAGCCCTCCTCCTCCGGACGCCCGAGACGGAGCCGCTGCTCGATGTGGAGCTTTTCCTTCACGCCCGCTTGGACCGCGAAGCCTCGCGTCCTTTGCTGAACCTCCTAGGTGCTCGCGACACGCCGACCGGCCCCGATCGTCTGCTCGATTGCCTGCGGGCTCTCGCGAGGTCCGAGAGGCCGCCAATCTATGAAGTGGAAAAATGGTATCGCCGGCTGGATCAACTTATCGATACTTCCTCCACGGCCGACCTTACGAACATCAAGAATGCCTTCCGGGATGAAAGGATCATCTTGACCGAGAGCGTCGCATGGACCAATGTGTCCGGTGTTTTCCTCTCATCAGATGAAGAAGACGTGCCCGGTGCGGAAATTGTCCGCACGTCCGTGCAGGAGTTGGCCCTTTGGCGAAAGCTCGGGATCGCGGAACGTCCCACGGTAGAACTTGCTATTCAGTGGCTGAAACAGTTGCCGTCCGGCGCGCTACTTATGCAGAACGATGTCCGTCGTGTTCGAACACTGCTTGCTCGTCATGCCGTTCGGATCTGGCACGAGTGTGGGCACTGGCTCAACCTCGCAGGCGAATGGGTGCCGGTAACGACGCTCGGATATGCGCTGACCATGCAGTCCCTAGTGCCGTGGAGCCACTTGCATGAGTGGGTGAAGCAAGAGACCGCTGACCTGCGCCTGCCCGCGCAAATTGCGGAAGCACCCCCGTTTTCTGATTTGCCGCGCTTGGCTGGCCAGGTCGAGGAGCGGTTCCAGCGGAATCCGCTGCTTACCGAATGCCCGACAAGGCGGGCATGGCTCAACCAGCTTGGCGCGGAGCTTGAGCGGGTGGAACTAGACACCGAAGCAGAGACTACCTATATCCGAGCGCGCGCAGCTGAACTGGCGGCGACGGTGTGGCAGAATGCGCCAGGACTTGAGGTCGTGCCTTACATTGGCGGAGTGCCGGCGGGCACTCCCAGACAAACCGAAGCCATCTGGCTCGACAAGGTCCTTTACATTGAAGACCGGCCCCCGGCTAGACTTGCGCGGGCCGTGTCACAGGAGTTGCGCCGAGCTTTCCAACGGGAGGACATTGCAGACGCGATCAAATTCTGCTTCGACCGGCAACCGGACTTTGTTACCGACTATGTGGAGGAGAACTTCAGACTGATACCGCGCACCGCTCAGAACGTATCTGGCGATGAGCGTGCCGAATCGGAGGCAGCCGGCCAAAGACCCGATGCTGAGCCAGAAGCTTCTCCGGCCGCGACTGTGTCCACCGCAGATGAAATCACCGCGACCAGTGGAGCGCCGGGACAAGTTGACCACTGCAGTGTCGATGACGCAGAGGAGAACGCCGCCGAGGATCAGGAAGAACCGGTCAGCGGTGAGGCCACGCAAAGAAGTCACCGTCACCCGAGACCTGGTAAAGCAAGCATTATAGAGCGCTTCGCACGCAGTCGTGGCTTTCGAAAGGATGGCGATGACCGGTTCTTCCATTCCGATGGAAGCTGGATCGCGAAGCCGACTGGCACCCGCTTCTGGGAGCGACGAACAGCCAACGGCGACCTGATCCGGAATTACTGGCCGAAGGACCACTGCCTGGAGCGCGATCCGCTCCAGATCGAGGCGGATATCTGGGCTCTGATCGACAAATTCCCGGACACGTATGCGCTTATCCTTTCTGATGCGCAGGATGACGCCGTGGAGATAACTGGTGCGCGCCTACGCGCGATGCGCGATGGCGGCGAGCTAACCCTTTATCCTGCCAGTTACCGATTGGTTTGCCGAGCCGTTGATCATTCGGAGCACCCCGGTGTGATCGTAATGAACAACGCATGACCCCCCCAAAAAACATCTTCGAAGCCGCCCTCGGGCTTGGTGCGATCAACGTAACGTCGTTCAGGGAGCGTTTCATCTATCGGTGCAACCCATCTGGGATCATCCAAGAGTGGTGGGCGCAAGGGCCATTAGCGGCGCCCCGCGCGGAGTTGCCAAGATGACACCCGAAGAATTCGCCGTCGTACAGCGTGACGATATGCGCTATGCACTTTCGAACCTGATCCATGATTGTTTGAGGCGGTTCTTGAAAGCTGCCCAGTTGGTCAGTCTCCGAGGCCCGGTGATAGACGCCATTGACAAGGCGCGTTTTGAGAGCCGGATCGATCTGACTCCGCTACTGCCGGCCTGGGGCCTCATCTGCCAGCGGTACCGTCAAGAGCGATTCGACGCTCAGGGCAAGCTGTTTGAAGACCAATCGCGCCACGCCCTTGAGCGCTGGAGCCATTACCTCCACTGGGAGCTTTTCCCTTCGCTCGTTCGAGAGGACGAGTTCGTGCGAAACGTACTGCGCGTTAGCCTATTACTCCCGTGCCGTTCGACGATGGATGCAGCCTCTGCCTTATGTCACCAGATCGCAGAGATGAATCTCCCCTACGGAACGCCCATGTGGGACGAGGCGGATATTGAGTGATGGTTAAGCAAAAGAAAAAGCTCATCGAGGTTGCGCTGCCGCTGGAAGCAATCAATATCGCCTCAGCTCGCGAGAAGTCGATTCGCCATGGGCACCCGAGCACGCTGCACCTGTGGTGGGCGCGGCGGCCGCTTGCTGCAGCGCGGGCGGTGATCTTCGCTCAGATGGTGGATGACCCGTCTGAGCACACGGGAACCCTGCTGAGCGACCCTGGCAGGAAGCGAGCGGCCACTCGGGAACTCGGCAAACGACGAGCCGCGTGGAGCGAGCGCAAAGCCAAGTACGAGGAGGCTCGGCGCAACAGCGATCACTCCGTTCCGGAGCCGGGACCCGAGCCCACGCTTGAGGACTGCGTCGCCGACATCGAACGAGAACGGCTGTTCGAGATTATCCGTCAGCTCGTTCTATGGGAAAACACCACCAACGAGGAGGTGCTGGAGCGGGCGAGGGCAGAGATCTGGCAGGGCTGGCGCGCGACGTGCGCCGAGAACGCGGATCATCCGAGAGCTAGAGAGTTGTTTGATCGCCACAAGCTCCCTGCCTTCCACGACCCCTTCGCCGGCGGCGGGTCGCTGCCTCTTGAAGCGCAGCGACTGGGTCTCGAAGCTTACGCCAGCGACCTGAACCCGGTGGCGGTGCTCATCAACAAAGCCATGATCGAGATCCCGCCAAAGTTCGCTTCACGGCCCCCGGTGAATCCTGCGTCGCGCGCGGACAAGACACTCATCCAGCGCGAATGGCACGGTGCTCAAGGGCTCGCTGAGGACGTGCGCTACGACGGCCAGTGGATGCGCGACGAGGCTGAGAGGCGCATCGGGCACCTGTACCCCAAGATCGAGATCACGGCGGAGATAGCCAAGGAACGGTCTGATCTAAAGCCCTACGTTGGCAAGAAACTGACGGTGATTGCTTGGCTATGGGCACGCACAGTGAAGAGCCCCAACCCGGCCTTCGCACAGGTCGATGTGCCCCTCGCTTCTACCTTCATGCTCTGTACGAAGCCAGGTAGGGAAGCCTACGTCGAGCCAGTGATCGAGCGCTCCGGCTACCGCTTCACAGTGAAGGTAGGTAAGCCGAAGGACCCGGAAGGCGCGAAGAACGGCACCAAGCTCGCACGCGGGGCGAACTTCAAGTGCTTGATGTCAGACACGCCGATTACGTCAAACCACATCTACTCCGAGGCCAAAGCGGGGCGCATGAGCGCACGGCTGATGGCGATCGTCACCGAGGGCGATCGCGGGCGCCTCTATCTCGCGCCGACAGCGGAGATGGAAGCCAGTGCCCGGACGGCGCGGCCGACGTGGAAGCCGGAACTCGCGATGCCCGAGAATCCGCGGTGGTTTTCGCCGCCGCTGTATGGACTGACGAGCTACGGCGACCTATTCACCCCGCGCCAGCTCGTGGCGCTGACAACCTTTTCCGACCTGGTTGCAGAAGCGCGCGAGCGGGTAAAGCACGAGGCGCTCGCTGTCGGCCTGCCGGACGGTGGTCTCGCTCTCGATGCTGGTGGCGATGGCGCCACGGCTTACGCCGATGGGATAGCGGCTTATCTGGCTCTGGGCATCAGTCGCCTCGCGAACCGCTCTTCGACGCTAAACTTCTGGGACATGCTAGGAGAGAACATACAGCAAGTCTTTGCACGGCAAGCATTGCCGATGACATGGGATTTTGTTGAAGGCAACCCGTTTAGTGAATCAACCGGAAATTTCCTTGGGCAATTGGGCTACCTGATCAACGCGGTTCTGACCCTCCCTTCAGTAGGGTTTGGGAAAGCATACCAGCAAGATGCAGCGACACAAGCATTGAGTCAATCTAAGCTGGTTTGCACGGATCCACCCTACTACGACAACATCGGCTACGCTGACCTGTCCGACTTCTTTTACGTTTGGTTACGTCGCTCGCTGAAACCCGTCTTTCCCAATCTCTTTGCCACGCTCGCCGTGCCGAAAGCCGAGGAACTGGTCGCCACGCCGCATCGCCACGGCGGTAAAGAGAATGCGGAGGCGTTCTTTCTCAAGGGCATGACGCTGGCAATGCATCGGCTCGCCGAGCAGTCTCACCCGGCTTTTCCAGTGACCATCTACTATGCTTTCAAGCAATCGGAGACCGAAAGTGAAGGCACTGCGTCGACGGGATGGGAGACCTTTCTCGATGCAGTGATCCGGGCCGGCTTCGACGTTACAGGCACTTGGCCAATCCGCACGGAATATACAGGCAATCTGAAGAAGAACGTCAGTGCTTTGGCTTCCAGCATTGTCCTCGTCTGTCGCCCGTGCGCGACAGACGCATCCACCGCTGCGCGTCCGGAATTTGTCAACGCGCTCAAGGTTGAGCTACCTGTCGCGCTGGCCAACCTCCAGCGCGGGAATATCGCGCCGGTGGACCTGGCCCAGGCGGCCATCGGCCCAGGCATGGCCGTTTACACCCGTTATGCCCGTGTACTCGATGCAGAGGGAAAACCGATGTCTGTGCGCGATGCGCTGTCACTCATCAACCAGACCCTCGACGAGGCGCTGGCCGAGCAGGAAGGCGACTTCGATGCCGACAGCCGGTGGGCGCTCGCCTGGTTCGAGCACGCGGGATTCGACGCGGGCGAATACGGCGTGGCTGAACAGCTCTCGAAGTCTAAGAACACGAGCGTCTCAGGCATGGTCGAGGCGGGGGTCATCTCTTCTGGCCACGGCAAGGTGCGGCTCTTGAAACCAGAGGAGCTGCCATCGGACTGGGACCCAGCTACCGACCCACGCCTGACTGCCTGGGAGATGGTGCACCATTTGGTCCGCGCTCTGGAAGCCAGTGGCGAGAGTGCGGCGGCTGACCTCGTAGTCAAGCTCGGCAGCAAGGCTGAGATTGCACGCGAACTCTGCTACCGCCTCTACACGCTGTGCGAGCGCAAGAAGCGCACGTCGGAGGCGCTTTCATACAACGCACTCGTGCAAAGCTGGCCGGAGATCATGCGCCTGGCACGCGAGGGCAGCAAACCCCGGCCCGAGCAAGCCGGACTCTTCCAAGAAGCCGAGGAATAAGCGAATGGCCGTCACCAACCAAGAGCGCATTGGCAAGGCGATGGAATTTCTGCGCCAGGGCCTCGCGCCCTTTGTCGAGCGCGAGCTTGTGAGCTTCTACAAAGACAAGGCGCTGGCTGAGGCGCGGCGCCTGTTGCCCGCCGATGACCGCTTGAACGCCAAGCGTTCGATCGCCCAATGGGATGTTGCGGTGCTGCTGAAGGTGATGTGGGACGCCTGGAACGATGTCTTCGGGCGAACGCTGGGCAGGGCGGATCGCTCGCTGGTCCAGGAGTTGCGCGATTGGCGCAATAAGTGGGCGCATCAGGAGCCGTTTTCGAGCGACGACACTGACAGAGCGCTTGACTCAATGAACCGCCTCCTAACCGCTGTTTCAGCACCGGAGGCCGATGAGGTTGGGCGGATGAAGATGGAACTGCGTCGCCTGATGTTCGACGAGCAGGTGCGCAGTGAGAAGCGCAAGGCGGGAGGCTCGCTGATCGAATCGGGGGCGACCGGCGCTGTAAAGCCCTGGCGCGAGATTGTAACCCCGCACGCAGATGTGGCCAGCGGCCGCTACCAGCAAGCCGAGTTCGCCGCGGACCTGTGGCAGGTCCATTTGGGAGAGGGCACGGATGAGTACCGCAAGCCCGTCGAGTTCTTCCGCCGCACCTATCTGACGGCAAGTTTGAAGGGCCTGCTTGTGGGCGCCGTACAACGCCTCTCTGGCTCCGGCGGCGATCCGGTGGTACAGCTTCAGACGAACTTCGGCGGCGGCAAGACCCACTCGATGCTGGCGCTGTATCACATGGTCTCGGGCACTCCAGCCGCGGATCTGGCTGGCCTCGACGCGGTCCTGGCCGAGGCTGGCGTGAAGAGCCTTCCGAGGGTTAAGAAGCCGGCGGTGCTGGTGGGGAACAAAATCTCGCCAGGCAATCCCGTCACCAAGCCCGATGGCACGGTGGTACGCACGTTCTGGGGGGAGCTCGCCTACCAGCTCGGCGGAAAGAAGGCTTTCGCCCGCGTCGCGGAGGACGACCAGAAGGCAACGAGCCCCGGAGATGTGTTGCGCGAGCTCTTCAACGAGTACGGTCCGTGCCTCGTGCTGATCGACGAGTGGGTTGCCTACGCCCGTCAGCTTCATGACCAGAGCGATCTGCCGGCCGGCGGCTTCGAGACCCAGTTTACATTCGCCCAAGCGCTGACCGAAGCGGCGAGGGCCGCGAAGAATTGCCTGCTGGTGATTTCGCTGCCCGCTTCAGACACGGCGGGCTCACCTCACACACAAGCCGATGACGTGGAAGTCGGTGGTATTCGCGGGCGCGAAGCGCTGGACCGGCTGCGTAACGTCGTGGGGCGGCTGGAGGCGTCGTGGCGGCCGGCGACTGCCGAGGAGGGTTTCGAGATCGTGCGGCGGCGGCTGTTCGAGCCGCTGGCGGGACCGGAGCACTTTAAGCAGCGCGACGTAACCGCGCGCGCCTTTGCCGACCTCTACGGGTCGCAGGGCGCGGAGTTTCCGCCCGAGTGCCGCGACGCCGATTACGAGAAGCGCATCCAGGCCGCGTTCCCCATCCATCCTGAGATCTTCGACCGGCTCTACACCGACTGGTCCACGCTGGTGAAGTTTCAGCGCACGCGCGGCGTGCTGCGCCTGATGGCGGCGGTGATCCATAGCCTTTGGGAGAAGGGAGACCGCAACCCCCTCATCCTGCCCTCGACGATCCCCATTGACGATTCGCGCGTCCAGACCGAATTGACGCGCTATCTCTCGGACAACTGGGTGCCGACCATTGAAAAGGACGTGGATGGGCCAAGCTCGTTGCCCCTGAAGATCGACGGCGACGTGCCGAACCTGGGCAAGCTGCACGCCACACGCCGGGTGGCTCGCACCATTTACCTGGGCTCTGCTCCGACTGCGACCGCTGCAAACCGCGGCATCGAGGACCGGCGCGTGAAGCTTGGTTGTGTCATGCCGGGCGAATCCCCTGCGGTGTTTGGCGACGCGCTGCGAAGGCTCGCGTCATTGGCAACCTATCTCTATCAAGACGGACCGCGCTACTGGTATGCGACGCAGCCCACGGTGACCAAGCTCGCGGAAGACCGCGCTGAACAGCTCAAGCGAGATCCCGACAAGGTCATTCAGGAGATAGATCGGCGCTTGCGAACCGACCTGCGCAAGGTGGGCGACTTCAAGCGCGTGCATCCGATGCCGGGCTCGAGCGCCGACGTGCCGGACGATCTCGATGCCCGGCTTGTGGTTCTGCGCGCGGACGACGCCTTCAGCAAGGACTCTGAGAACGCCGCCCAGGCGGCAGCCAAAGCAATCCTGGAGACTCGTGGCACCGCACCGCGGCTCTACCAGAACACTCTGGTCTTTCTGGCGGCCGACAAGGCTCGATTGCAGGACCTGGACGAGGCGGTGCGGAAGTCGCTCGCTTGGGATTCCATCCTCGGTGACAAGGAAAAGCTCGACCTCGCGCCAAACCAAGTGAAACAGGCAGAGGCTCAGAAGACCGCCGCGGAGGGCATCGTGGCCGCCAGACTTCCGGAGACCTACCAATGGTTGCTGGTGCCAACCCAGGCGACTCCACAGGCCGCCGTCTCATGGCAAGCCATGCGGCTATCCGGAGACGAGGCGCTTGCGGAGCGAGCCAGCAAGAAGATTGGGAGGGATGAATCGCTACTCGTCAGCTTTGCCGCCTCACGTCTCCGTATGGAGCTTGATCGGGTCCCGCTATGGCGTGGCAATCACGTCGCGATTCGGCAGCTTGCGGATGACTTCGGTCGCTACCTTTACCTGCCCCGGTTACAGACGAGCGCCGTCCTCTTGAACGCCATTCGCTCGGGTCTGGCGTTGTTGACGTGGGAGCAGGACGCCTTTGCTTATGCCGAAAGCTACGACGAGGCGGCCGGTCGCTATCGCGGACTTCGAGCCGGCGCTCAGATCGGCATAACCAGCGACGATTCCGGTCTGCTGGTGCGGCCGGATATCGCACGACCGCAAATCGAGCGAGAGACCAAGCCGCCCCTGCCGTTAGGCGGGGACCCCGGCACCACTTCGGCGCCCAGCGGCACCGGCGGGTCTGCAGCACCTAGCACTCAGCAGCCGGGTCCGGTTCAACCGCCCAAACCTCGTCGCTATCACGGCACGGTAGCACTTGATCCAGCTCGGGTCGGCCGCGACGCAGGCAGGATCGCGGACGAGGTCGTTACCCATCTCGCCGGACTCGTCGGTTCAACGGTGCGTGTGACTCTGGAGGTCGAAGCAGATGTCCCGGGAGGCGCCCCCGACAACGTCGTGCGGACGGTCACGGAAAACAGCCGAACCCTGAAGTTCGCGAGCAACAGCGGTTTCGAGACAGAGTGAAGCCTGGCTGAGTGAGCGACCGTCGGACACTCGTCCACCGGAAACCCGACCACTTTGGCTGTACGTGCACGGATCCGGCGGTTACGCGCGCGTGCCCCGCCCCGATGTTCCAAGCTTCGCTGAGGAGGAACTCGTTGACAGTGGCCTATGGAAGCGAGTACTGCTGGCCCAGGAAACGCACGGCAGAGCTTGTCGTCCGCGCCGCAATGGTCGTGGAACCCCTTGCAGTGGACCGGGAAGAGGTCAGTCAGCTCGTTTTGGGAATCAGGCGACGGGTCAAACCGGGGACCAAGCCGGAAATGAGCACTACCTTGAGCCCGCTCGTCGCACTTTCGGTCTGGGTTTTAGTTTGGCCAGCGCCCAAGGGTCGTTCAGTACTGAACAGCCGGTGAGGCACATCGACACCTGAAACGCGAACGTTATGCGCCCCTTGGTGGGCTTTGCCCTTCCAGATTGGCTCTCATCGACGAACTCAAGTCGGTGCAATTCGTGGTTGGCCGCTGGTGGATCGAAGCTTCTGCCCCGCCCACCTGACCATCAACAGTCTTTCCAAGCGGGCACCCGAGAATCTCCAGCCGTTTTCGCGCATGGCGAGGAGCCGCCGGACTTCGTGCAACGAATAGGCCTTGCGGCCGCCGATAATCTTGAAATTAACGCCGCGGGTCCTCTCCCAGTTCCTTAGCGTCCGACTCGTAACACCAAGCAACGCAGCGACTTCGCACTGTCTGAAAACACAAAGCCATTCAGCGGGATCGTCGGAAGTCGGCGGGTCAAGGCGCGCCCACTCTGGATCTCGAATCACGATGCGCCCTCGCGGGGAAAGGGGCAGCCGCATGTGCTGGACCCGCCCCTGCTTGACCCAACGACGGACCGTCCAAACCGAAATCCCGTACGCTACGCTGAACTCCCGTGTTGTCAGCCATATAGGCGGAACGGTGTTGCTCGGGCTCGCCGAAAGCCATCTGGAAGGCCGTAAGCGGCGATTAGGACAGTTTTTTGTTGGCATTTTTCCTCCGGTGCACTTCCTCACTTCAAACGGGTCTGTCTGAGAATCGGGGCCTGTCACCGCATTCTGTGGCAGCGCCCCAAGGGAACATAGGCGGCTCCGCGGTCACAATAAGGACCGACTGGGTGAAGGAGGCTCCGGTGGCTCGTTGAGAGGCGCAAACGTCGTCCTAATCGACACACGGCTGTGCACGACGGCATTTGACCGCGCCTAAAGCAGACACACGGCACGGCGTACTTCGAGCGCTTAGAACCCTCACACTCTGCGTCTTCACCGGAGCTGCCAATCTGCGCGCTTAAGGCCACAAAGGCGTTCTGTGCCGGCAACCGAGCTTCTCGTTCATGCGCGGTCTGCCGCTCGGTTTCTTTTGGACTGGAGCCCGCAGAGCCCAAGCAAGCGACCCTAAAGGGTCTCGGGACGCGAGGCCCTTTATCCTGAAACTCCGGCTATTGCCTGCGCGCCAAGAGTCGTAGTTTCTTCCCGACGGCCTCTGCCTTTGCGGCCCTGCCATCCCCACACGTGCGCTCCTTCCGCATTTCACTTGGTTCACGGGATTCACGTGATTTCGTACTCTCCCTTTCCTTCTCTTCGATCAGATCCATCGGGGGGAAGGGGGGAGAAATAAATAAGTAAGGCACAATCCAGTGAATCGCGTGAATTCAGTGACGCTGGATGCGGCTGTCCCCTGGGACTAGGGTTCCTCTTCGGCTGAGCGCAACTCCAGTCCCAGCCACACCCTTTGTTGAGGGAGCCCCCCAACTGTCCGCTGGCCCTCTTTAAGATTCGGCCGCAGGACTTTCAATGCCTGAGTAAGGGCTTTCGCGGTCATCGAAGGCCGCCCATCCTGCGCGCCGGTCCTGTTGTAGGCAGAGAGCAAGTCGTCCTTCTTCACAAACGCATCGCCCTCCTCAATTGTGTGTGTGTCCAACCACACCGCGAGAGGATCCGTGATCTTCCGGAACTCATCGCGAGCGGCGCTCATTGATTCGGACTCGAGAAGTCCCCCGCACTCCTGGATTTGTCTTACAGCTATCAGAGCCTTGTTCAGAACACCGCTCAACTCCCGTGGGTTCGACAGACGCGCATCCATCTCTGGTCGGGAAATCGCGTCACCGCCCTCGAAGATGCGGGTAAACGGGACAACAAGCCAGCGACGGAAGAAGGCATGTGAGGCGTCCCCGCTACGGGGGGCATGGTTCGCCGAAAACACGAGCCGAACGAAGGGTACAAACTCAAAACTGTTCTGAAATTTGTATTCGGCCAGAACCGCGTCGCCACCTGTCAATGCCTTGAATGTAGACGTTCCGGCCAGGTGCGAACTAGGGAGGTCGGGACAGATGTTCGCCAGCTTCCCCACCAGCCGCGCCGCTGAAAATCGGTCTGATTCCAGCTTGTGCAAGCTGACTGCCGCGACGTTTGAACGGCCGAGAAAAGCGGTCACGCCGGCAAGGTAAGTGGACTTGCCGTTACTGCCTTCGCCGAGCAGAAGAATCGCCTTTTGCAGTGATACGTCAGGACGCATCAGCCAGGCTGGTATCTGCCATGCCAGGTCCTGAGCATCGTTCGGGAAGACTTGGTCAACAAAATCGTCCCATTCGGGGCAAGTGGCGCTCGGGTCGTACCTCACTGGCAACCTGACTGAGCAAAGGTGTTCCGGGGAATGAGGCAGCAGGCGTTCCGTCTCGACATCGAGGAGACCGTTTTGTACGTTTAGAAGGTTCAATGGTGGACATTCCCAGAGCGTTGGAGCGTCCACGCGGACATACTCCACGACCTCTTCGGAACGGTGGGATGTCCACTTAGCCGATTCATTCCAGTCTTCCAGCAACTTCTTGACCGTCCGCCTTACGTGAGCACTGCCATCCGGTGCGTAAACGCCATCAGCGAACCGGTAGAGCTTCCCTCCGGAGTCCTGGGCGAAGTGCTCGGTGCGTAGAATCTCGTCAGCCAGCGTTTTCACAAGGCCAGGGTCTGATGCATGGCTCGGTTGGACTTCGGGGCATGGGGGTGTGGCCGCGGGCACTTTGGTGTCACTTCGTAGGGTTTCCATCCTGCGCAGGACAGTTGCTTTCACCACGTGACCTCGAGAGGTCCGCCGGAGTCGTCTGCGAGACCGCCGAGCAATGCCCGGTCGATTAACTCGGCTCTGCGATGGGAATTAGAGAGAAAATCGAAGCGGTCCTTCTCTGCGCCGTATGCCAGCAGCTGGTACTGAGCGAGCGAGGTGTCGAGATGCTTTGCAACAAACTCTAATGCGCTCCACAGGGCTTCCGTTTCCCCGACCAGGCGCTCCGGCACTCCTTCCATGAGCGCCTTGAGGCGCTTTCCGGCCCTCTCCTGCAAACGCTCAAGTGCGCGGACGTGTTCGGCAGCTTCGAGGCGAAGGACGCGCTCTGCCTTGAGAGAAGCTAAGGCCTCTGCTTCGAGACGCTGTCGCTCGCGCCGTTCTTTGGCGAGCCGCGCTCGGCCAAGTGTGGAATCCCTCCATTTCACGCCGGACAAAGCGGCTAAGAGGCGCATAGCGTCTTTAAACCCTCGACCCCTCACTCTCTGAACCAGCGCAATCCGATCCCCCCTGATGTTTTCAACGAAGCAACGCCATCGACCGTCGTCCCTCCAGGAGAAGGAAGTTGGGTTCTTGCCGCCGTGAAGCACGCAGCGGGCCCGGTGAGTTCGCTCGTTGACCGCAAAGCCCAGCACATCCAGAAGCTGGGGCATGGGCACTAGGTCGGCGATCTCGCGCGCGGTCATGAACCTGAATACCTCCTGGGAGTTGTGACTGCCGGGCCGAGCCGATTAGGCGGGCAAAACACGCGGCGCCGGATGTGCTGGGAGGGGCCGTTACGCTCACCTGCTGCTGTGGACCATTTATTTCTGCGCCTCATCCTTCTTTCTTGCCTCCCCCCAATAAGAATTCGCGAAGGGCTCGTTCCGAAATCAGACGACGTTTCCCAACACGAAGCGAAGGGAGGGCCCCTTGTGCAATGAGGTACTGGAGCTTTCGAATGCTCAAACCGCTTTCCTCGGCAGCCCGCTTCAGACCCAGAGTGATTGCCATTGATCCGACCTCCAACTCTCTAGTGTTGACATGCTTCCGTAAGCATGCAAGAATACGCATTGATATGTCTAGTCAAACTCATATCAACGCAACCCGGAGAGGCTGGCCTCGGTGCAAAACCGTTACCGCGGTATCAGGGAGATTCGAGTGCACGTTAGATTACGGCAGCGCGTATGCTTTCGAAGACGCGTACGCAGAGGCGCCGCACGCGGCGTTCCTGAAGGCCACCGATAATGATGAGCTCGCGCAGTTCATCAAGGACTGGGGACCTCTCGAACTCTTCGATAGTAACGGTAAGGCTTCGGTCGAGATTGCAGCGTGCTGGGCCTATAAGCGCAGGCTTAGATCGCAATTGGCTTTGTACGATGCTTTCAAACGCCAATGGGATAACGAGGGCGATCTGCGGGAAGCGCTGAGATCACACGCAGTTGCCGAAGCTGGCGATCCGCGCCGCCAGGCTCCCCGCATGTGGGCCATAGGCTCCTGGGCTTTCCCCAGGCCCGCTTCAGTAATTCCGATCAGGTGGAGTAAGGAGAAGGCAGAAGAGTGGTTACGGCGGGCTTCACTGCCGATTCTGCGAAACGCGGTCGCAGTTGCGATCGAGCAGAGTCTCTTGGTCTCTGGACGTTTGATTCCACGCATCGAGGACCGGAGTCGAAGGATCGAGGCACGTTGGCTCGTGACCAATCTGGCGCAGGCCCTTCGACTCATGATTTTTCTCGATTATCAAAGAGAGCAGCCCCTCCGCATATGTTGGGAATGCGGAGGGGTATTTATTCCCAAGCCCACAAACAAGAGGAAATACTGCGACTCGATCTGTGCCCACCGAGCGACGGCCCGAACTTGGGCTGCCAGGAAGAGAGCGCTAGATCGGGAAAAGGTGCCAGGGAGGCAAAGACGATGATGAAGAGAAAACTTCCCCGAGGAGTGTTCGTCGGCAAGGATGGCCTCTATTGGATTCGCTACGCGGACGGCGGTGGCAAAATTCGAAGGGAGAAGGTCGGGCCGTATGTAACGCAGGCCGGTGCCGCGTACCAGAAGCGCAAGTCTGAAGTGCGCGAGGGGAAATTCTTCCCCGAAAAGATACATCGGCGGTCGCTCTTGTTCGAGGAGATGGCTAAGGACTTTCTGCTCCACTCAAGGCAGACGAAGCGGAGCCATGGCCACGATGCCGGTCGGATGGAAACGCTATTGAAGCTCTGGCGCGATTGTCTTGTGGTTGAGCTCTCAGCGGGCCGTATCGAGCGAGATCTCGCCGAATGCGCCGAAAAGGAAGAGTGGGCGCCGGCCACCTATAATCGCTACAGAGCCCTGGTGTCGGGGATCTTTTCGCTGGCGATCCGCAATGGCAAAGCGAATGCGAATCCGGTCCGCGGGACAAAGCACCGCATCGAGAACAATGCCAGAGTCCGTTACCTCACCGATGACGAGGAAAAGAGTCTTATGGAACAGGTCAGGGCGACCTGCCCGGAGCTTGAGCCGCAAATCCTTGTTGCTCTGCATTCGGGAATGCGCCGCTCGGAACAATATGTGACGCGCGACTGCCCGGACGGAGGGCTCAAGTGGCAGCACGTCGACTTTCGCAGCGGAGTTATCACTCTGCCTAGGAGCAAACATGGCGAGATTCGGCACATCAGGATGAATAGCCTCTTGAAAGAGACCTTGAAAGGGCTCAGGCTTACCACCAATTCCACTTATGTTTTTCCCGTCGAGCCGCCGGACAAACTCTTTCCCGAAATTTGCAGCCAAGCGGAGATGGCCGATTTCACTTGGCACTGTTTGAGGCATACATTCGCGAGCCGGCTCGTGATGGGTGGCGTGGACATTCGAACCGTCCAAGAGTTAATGGGCCACAGGAGCATCGTGACCACTATGCGCTACGCGCACCTTGCACCTCGGCACCAGGCCGATGCGGTTGAGCGCTTGGTTCGGTCCCCAGTGACGGCAACTGACACCGCTACTCGCACCACGCAATCAGCGGGGGCTCTTCCCGCGGTCGGAGATGCTGCCTAACCTATTCAAAACATGGTGCGGAGGGCGGGAATCGAACCCGCACGTCCCTTGCGGGACAAGGGATTTTAAGTCCCTTGCGTCTACCAGTTCCGCCACCCCCGCGTATTGTAAATAAACCACTTACTCAAGCACCAACGGAAAGCACCTTGGGCACTGTAGCAGAAACTGTAGCAGGTAGCTGTCGGTTTTCGGTCGCGGGCAGGCTCGCAATGGCCTTCTGGTTTAGAGCTTCCAGATTTCTGCTCAAGCGGCAGCCACGCGGTACTCGGCATTTAGGCCGTCGAGCGCAGCCGTGAGTTTGCGTGCCGAGAGGACCTGGGTGTATGTTTACTCCTTCACGCGAGAATCAGGCTC
The DNA here is from genome assembly GCA_035949375.1 of Terriglobia bacterium. Classification (GTDB taxonomy): domain Bacteria; phylum Acidobacteriota; class Terriglobia; order UBA7540; family UBA7540; genus Gp13-AA77. The sequence goes on from DASZIG010000038.1 coordinate 74,767, forward strand.
AGAGGGAACCCTTCGATGACCTATTGGATTGACCTGTTCACGGGGAAGACATGGCAGGAGTTTCGCAAAGCTGGAGCGAAGATTAGCGGATTCCGGTCGTCAATGCGTGGCATCGGGCCAACTTCGGACCGCAGTCGCATTTGGTCGGATGACGAGTTTCCAGTGCGCTTCGAGGTGCGCCCGTTGGTGCTGCTTGATCCGGAGCACGGTGTTCCGATGCAAGAACTGCAGGCGAAGGTCGAATTCTTCGCGGTGCAGGAGCACGCTGGCAAATTCAAAGCCTTTGTCCGCAGGAGTCCCAACCGCTTTCGCAAGGGGGAGGACGGCGAACTGATCATGCGGTTGCTTCAGCAAGCAGAGCGTCAGCCGGTTTTGCGACCGGTGGACGCGAGGAAGCTCGCTCGAACGCCCCTGTACCGGGTGCCCAAACGCAAGGGGAAGGACAAGAAGCAGGCGGTTGTGAGCGTGCCTGAAGCCGAGGGCCGGCCAACCACCGCCGCTGAACCCGTCGAGACCGAAGCCCAGGCAGGGACTTCGCACACCGAGATTCAGTACCAGCTTCTGAGGCTCGGGGCGGAGATGGGTCTCGGCGTGTGGGTAGCGAGGAACGACCGCTCTCGGGTGTATGACGGGGTCGCCCTGGGTGAGATGCCGGGCATGGTAGACCAACTGCCCACGCAATTCAATGAGGCAACGCAGCGGACGGTCGAACTGATCGACGTGCTCTGGCTCAGGGGAAACTCGATTCAGGCGGCATTCGAGGTCGAATCCACAACATCGATCTATTCGGGCCTTCTCCGCATGAGTGACCTGCTTGCCCTCCAGCCAAATCTGGATATTGACCTTTACTTGGTGGCACCCGACGAGAGACGCTCCAAGGTCGAGCAGGAAATCCTGAGACCTACCTTCAATCTGCGAGAACGACCCGTGGCCGAGGTGTGCGGTTTTCTGCCGTTCTCAAAGCTTACGGAGCAAGTGTGCGGCATTCGGAAGCTCGGTCTAGCCTCCGCGCTTAAGCCCGATTTTCTCAAGAATGTTGCTGAGTATTTCACCTCAACTCAAGAGGCCTGAGGGCCACCTAGCGCCAAAGCGTACACGCCGCCCATCAAGGTTGGTAATCCGATGCCACAGCGCAAACTGCGGATTGTTCCGCTGTTCAACACGGAAGACTTGGGACAGGGGCGGATCGATCTGACTGGCGGATTCTCAATCGAGGATATCAAGGGATTGGTCTCCGCCCCAAGTTTCCAGACATGGCGACGACGTATAAGCGATGAAGAGCTAGACGAGATGCTCAGGTGGGACTTGGCTATCGTACACGAGTTTTGGTCGGACTTGGGACTTGGCCCCGAAGAGGAGCGATCTGCAATCACGACCCGATTCTTGGTGGCGTTCTGTCGCTTTCTGCATCCGACACAAACGCACGACGGCTGGTTTATTCAGGGCGCACCAATGGGTAACGAACCCTTCAGAGTTAACCAATTCAGCCACCGTCCCGGTCCTGTGTTCTTGGAAGACTGCGAGGCGCGTTCAGGACTCGCGAGGCCGGAGGCATTTCAAGAGGCCGCCCAGTTTGTCGCTGACTTTCGACGGCTCACGGACTCGATTCTGGACGAGACATTCGGTTTTAATCCGATCGTGATTGCGGTGCGACTATCCGAGCAGGCGTATCTGGACTTCGACCCGCAAATGAGGCTCCTCAAACGGGTCATGGCCCTTGAGGCTTTGTTCGCGTCGGAAGCGACCTATGGAAAGCGAGCACTGGTTCCGAGGGTGGCGAGATTCATCGGTGAGAACACCCCCATTTACCCTGGTTCGGCGGTCGCCTACACGGTTGGGAGCGTTATTGAGGACATCTGTATTCTGCGCAATGCCTTTGCGCATGGCAACGTGGTTCCGGACCAGTTGGTGGGAACGCCGCCGGAATCTGCGGTCGCTTCTGTGAATGTCAAGTCTTACGCGGATGTCTTAAGGGAAGCTTCGGCGGTGATCGTTCGCACTGTTCTTCTCCGAATCTTTCGCGAGAAGCTGCTGGCCGCGTTCTCGAATAAGGCG
>DASZIG010000039.1:0-45618 GCA_035949375.1 Terriglobia bacterium
GGGGGCGTTTTGCTCACCGGGCTCTGCGTCAAATTGGGCGGTTCCGGAGCGGAACGACCAGAAATCGCGGGCTCGCTCCGCGAGATAGCGCGTGGTTTCAGGGTCGATCCAGAAGAGGGCGCAGATCGCTTCGCGGCGGAACAGCTCGCGGCCGTAATTCAAGCGCTGCGAGACCGGCGCCGGCGCCGAACCATCAGCAGCCGTTTCGATCCGGATGAGTTCGGGCAGGCCGTGCACCAGGAAGAGCCCGGGCTTGCCTGGCTTGTGGGCCGCGAAATACCCGATGGGATCAGCGATCAGCACCTGATAGACCGGTTGTTCTTGTTCGTCGCGGCGCTCCGCGAGCACTACCTGCGCCGTTTCGATCCCGTGGACGCGCAACTCAGCCGCAAGCAACGCTTCCAGCGCGGCGATTTTCAGGCGGTTGTTGCAGATCCCGAAATAGACACAGCCTTGAGTGCGGCTGTTCGCCACCAGGGCGACAATCTCGGCGACCGCCTCGCGGTCCGTAGGGGTGAGCGGGTCAGGCCGCGCGACGGCGAGTTCAGACTCCGATGAGCTGCCGGACAATGGGATTCACCTCGTACCAGCCGGGGCCATTCGGATATTGAAGAATCATCAGGTTGTGCATCAGGTCGAGCATGGGCTTCTCGTCCTTGGAACGGAGCTGGCGGGTCTTGTGCACTTCCCGCAGGATTTCCACCGACTCCTGGCGGGTGAGTTGATTGTTATATTCGCCTCGAAATTTCACCACGGCGTGATCGACGTGAGACCGCTGGATGGAATTGGCTTTGGTAACCACGGCGCGCAACGCGGCGGCCTGGATGATGCGGATCAGCTCGCGTGTCACTCCGCCGCTCATCTCCACTGCATAGTCCAGGGCTCCCGAGTCGATAAGCTGCGCGTCCATCCGGCGCAGGACGATGTCGCGCATGCAATTCCAAGCCACCTCGCTCCTTTCGCCAGCCTGGTCCTTGATTTTGAAATTGGGCAGGACGTATTGCATGGGAAAGTTCTGCTGCACTACCTTGATCTGGCCCGAATAGAGCACTGAGGTCGGCACGGTAAAGATGATCTTGCACTCCGGCTGCACCAGTACTGGGCCCTTGGTCATGAAGAGGTCCATGGAAACGTCGACCGGGGGCTTGTCGAGGTCTTCAATGACCATCAGGACCCTCTTATCGCCGCCTTGCGGATGGGTTTGGATGGCGTGAATGATGCGATTGATGAAGGTGATCAATTCCGGCACCCGCGGCTCAAACTTCTGCCGAAACTCCTTGTTCTCGGAGTAACCGGTCTTCAAGGTGCCAACCGCGCTGAGAAACCAGGCGCTGATCTTTGCCTTTACGGCCACGTCCGCGCCTTCTTCTTTCTTCTTTACAACGGAGACCTCGGCAGTCCATTTCTCGAGGTCGGTCAGGAGCTTGGCCTCCAGATCGAGGCCGGCCCGGTCGGCTTCCTCAAACAGCCTCTTGCCGATGGCCAGCAGCAGGTCGGAATAAGTGAGGTCAAAGATGTTGAGGTCGCGCTCAACCGAGAACTGCACGATGAAAAATGCGCCCTTGATTTCGGGATCCCGGGTCAAGCAGTTCAGGGCGGAACTCTTCCCCGAACCAATGTGCCCGCTGAAGAGGATCTTCAGCGGTGTGGGGTCATTGAGTACAAGCACCTTGATCTCTTCGTGCGGGTTGTCCGGCCGATCGACGTACCAGTCCCTGAGGCTCTCGTTGAGAGACTGCATGGGATTGAAGTACTCGATCACCTTGCCGAGGTAAGGCGCCTTCATGCGCACTCCCGATAGCTCCGCGTGGGCGTCGATGCGCCCTAGCGTCCAGAGTATACCGGGTTTAGGCGTGGAGCCAAAATTCTGCGGGCCGTAAACACATCGCTTCTACGTATGCGCCCGCTGAGACACGGGCGGGACACCCCCAACGACGCGTTGACCGGGCCAGCGACACGGCGGTCAGCGCGAAGAACGTCACCAACACGGTGCGCAGACGCGTACAAGGGCGCGAGGAGAGAATCCGGGCATTTTGCGGGGACAGGTGCCCCGTCAGTTCCTCGTCGAAGGCGTGGGCACATTTTGCAACGCACGGCATACTTCCAGTCGAGGCAGGAATTAAGGCAGACAGTCGCGCCTACGGTACCACGGTGAAGCTACTGCTGCTCGTGGCCGTGCCCTTCGGAGTGGTCACTTGGATCGGCCCAGTGGTGGCGTCAGATGGAACGATCGCGATGATGTCCGTGCTGCCTATGGCAAAGCTCGCTGAGACGCCGTTAAACGCAACAGCAGTGGCGTTGAGGAGGTTATATCCGTGAATGCGCACGTGCGAGCCCACCTTACCGCTCGTTGGCGCGAATTGCGTAATCCTGGGTGTGCCCGAGGCGGTGACAATCGCATAGCTTACGATCAAGTCCCCGACGTTGTCCCCGTAACAACTTGGCTCGCCGTTGTAGTCACAGGCGTCCGGAATCCCCAGGTAAAGGGTCGTCGCGCCAGGTGGAACGAAGAACCGCTGAACGGCGCCCGTGCCATCTCCAGTTAGTCCGTCGCCGATGAAGAACAGTTGATATAGCAGGGGCGAAAGCGATGTGAAATTCGTGCCGATGGTGGTGAAGTCCAGCGTCGCCGGCGGATTCCCACTGGGTGGCCCATCCTCAAAGACGCCGGCGAGGAAGCCGTCCACGGGCGCCTGGATGCCGGATATCGACTGGTCAGCATCTACATTCAAGCTCCCGGCGGATCCCACGCCGTCCGCGTCATTGTACCGGTCCCCCGTGCCATCATCCATAGTGAGACACGGCTTTGTGCAAGGAGCACCGTATCCGCTAAGGTTCAGTAAACTTCCCCCCGCTACTGCGAAAGTCGCGGAAGTAGCATTCGGCGGCAGCTTGATTGATGCCGGCAGGCTGCCCGTGCCATCGGTCGTAGTCACCGTCGTGTATCCCGCCGACGAGATCACGTCGATGGCATTCACCTCTACTTGCTGAGCTTGAGCCCGGCCCTTCGTTACCGCAATGGCCGTGACCAGTAGCAGCGCTATTTTTGTGGCGGTCCCACTCAAGCTTCCCGCCGATTGGCATTCGCTGTCGAACATGAGTGCCTCCTTAAAGCGAGATCGTGATCCAAATAGTGGGTCACCCCGTGGTCGCATAATCGACGCCCTGAAGCCGGCCGCCACCGTGCAGTATAACCTCAAATCAGTTGCTGAGAATTTCAAACTGACCCGCCACCCTGACCCGCATGGCCCCTGGCTTGCGCCCTCCGGTATGCTAATATGTTGATTAGCCTCAATGCAGGAGCGCGGCTTCGGGGCCGAAGTCCGAGTACGCGTCCGTCAAAGGATCACTCTATGTCAGGCCATTCCAAATGGGCCACAATCAAGCATAAGAAGGGCGCGCTCGACGCCAAGCGCGGCAAGATTTTCACCAAGTTGATCCGCGAAATCACCATCGCGGCGCGGAACGGCGGCGATCCCGATTCCAATCCGCGTTTGCGGACCGCCATTGTGGCCGCCAAGGCCGAAAACATGCCGGCGGACAACATCAAGCGGGCCATCCAGAAGGGCACCGGCGAGTTGCCGGGCGCGATCTACGAGGAAGGCATCTACGAAGGCTACGGTCCGGGCGGCGTGGCGCTGATTCTCGAGATCACCACCGACAACAAGAACCGGACCATTTCCGAAATCCGGCACATCCTCGGCAAGCACGGCGGTAATCTCGGATCCAACGGCTGCGTGGCCTGGATGTTCAGCAAGAAGGGTTACGTGGTGGTGGAGAAGGAAAAGGCGGACGAGGGCAGGCTGCTCGAACTCGTCACCGAGGCAGGCGCTGAGGATATGACGGAGGACGGCAGCAACTGGGAGGTTTTCAGCCCTCCCACCGACTTTCCCCAGGTGGTGGAGAAACTGAAGGCGGCGGGCATTACGCCGGCGGCAGCCGAAGTCTCCATGATCCCGCAGAATTATGTCAAGCTGCGCGGCAAGGAAGCCAACCAGATGCTGCGCTTGATGGAAGAGCTCGAAGACCACGACGACGTGCAGCACGTTTACGCCAACTTCGATATCGAGGAAGCGGAAATAAACGCGCTCGCCGAAGCCAAGTAAAATGCCGAACCCAACCGTGTCTGAGCGTGCCGGCCGCGCGGGGGACACGGCGAGCCCCACGGACTCGCGGAAGAAAACGTGTCCCGAGCGGGCGCCCGCGACGAGAATCGGCTGCAAGGTGGCTCTGATCCTGGTGGCCCTGGGGCTCGCGGGGGCGCCTGCGTTGTCGCTCGGGACGGGACTCCCGGCGGGACTCTGGTCGAGGCCCCGGTCAGGGCCCTTAGGCGCCGCGCTCGCGAGTTGTGCCCGGCAAGCCTCTCAAGATCCCTCCGTTCCGGCCTCGTCAAGCCCAACACAGCCCATCCCGACGTCACCGATGCCGCCGCCGATTCCGCCGTCGCCAATCCCGGCGGGGGCCTCCCGCATCACCTACACGCGCACGCTTCCCGGGAGCATCCCGGAGTACCTGGCGGTGATGGTAAACTCCGACGGCTCCGGAGCGTATGAAGGACGTCCCTTGAAGGATGCCGGGACGGCGCGTCCGCTGAAATTGTCGGCGGCCACCACGCAGCAGATTTTCGGGCTGGCGTCCGCACTCGACGACTTTCGGCTTGAACTCGAGAGCCACAAACGCGTGGCGAACCTCGGGCTGAAGACGCTGACTTACGAGCAGGGCGCTGAAAAGCACGAGGTCCAGTTCAATTACACCACCCGGCAGACAGCGCGTGATCTGACCGATCTTTTTGAGCGCATCGCCGTGGTCGAAGGGCATCTGGACACGCTTCAGTACGCGCTCAAGTACGATCCCCTCAGCCTCCCCGAGGAATTGCGCCACATTCAGATTGAACTCGCGCACAACGCTCTGGCGGACCCCGAGCTCATGGTGCCCCAACTCGAAGAGATCGCGGGCAATCCGCGCCTCCTGCATCTCGCCCAGTCACGCGCCCAGGACATCCTCAGGACCGTGAACGGCGGGCGATAGTCCGCACAGGAGGGCGGCAAAGCCGCCGTTTTCCCGGTCTTTCACACACACTCAATAAGCGCCTGGGTAACGCGCCGGACCCACGGCCCATGCCCACCAGTGCTGTATCCCCTGGTCGCTGTTTTACGTCCAAAGGAGTAGAATGGGAGCGGGAACGGTGGGTTGAGCCGCAACCGCTCCGGAGGTGGGTTATGAAACCCGCGCCAAGTCGTTTCATACTGGCATCTATCGTCTTCTTCCTTGTTGTGGCAGCGGTGAGCCCGCTCGCTGCGCAAGATGGTGTTTCGCACGCTCGAATCGTGCGGTTAAGTTTTGTAGAAGGCAACGTGGCGCTGCTGCGGCCGGCCTCGGTCGATTGGGCAGCAGCAGCCGTCAACACGCCGGTCGAGGAGGGCTTTCAACTTTCGACTGACAAGAACAGCTTCGCGGAAGTGGAGTTCGAAAACGGGTCCACCGCGCGAGTGGGCGAACTCTCGCTTGTGAAGTTCGATCAGCTTGCGCTCAGCGAGGAGGGCGACGAGCTGAATCATCTCACGCTCGACCATGGTTACGGCACCTTCCACGTGAGTCCGCAGAAGCTCGGCAGCTTCGAAGTGCGCTCCGGGGATGCCCGATTCACCCCGGAAGGCAAAGCGGAGTTCCGCGTGGACCTCGATCAGGGCCGGATGCGCATTGAGGTCTTCAAAGGATTGGTCGAAGCGGTCAGTTCCGAAGGCAGCACCACGGTGGCCAAGGACGGCGTTCTCGAGATCGCGCCGGACACGGAGGAAGCCTTCAACCTGAGCTCAGGCGTTCAACGCGACGACTGGGACTCTTGGGTCGCCGAGCGCGATGAGCAGCAGTCGGCCGCCGGCGCGGCTCCGCCCGGAGGCCTGTCGCCGGGGGCCCCGGAGTACGGCTGGAGCGATTTGAACCAGTACGGCACCTGGTCGTACTTCGATGGTTACGGTTACGGCTGGGTTCCCGACGCCTGGGGCGCCTGGTCGCCTTTCACTGCCGGTCAATGGTCTTACTATCCGGGCATGGGCTACACGTGGCTCTCGTATGAGCCGTGGGGCTGGCTGCCTTATCACTACGGCGGATGGATGTACGACGCGATGTTCGGCTGGTCCTGGTTCCCGGGCTTGGACTGGGGATTCAGCCCCGGATTGGTTAATTGGTATGAGGGGCCTGGATGGATTGGTTGGGCGCCGCAGTCGCCGCAGTTGCCGGGCAGGAAGCCGGGCAGTCCCGGTTCGGGGGGCGGCCTGCTGCCGAAACCACCGCGGGGGTGCCCCGGCGGATGCATGAGCGCCATCAGCATCGCGACTTTCCAACGGGGCGGTCCCATTCAGCCGCGTCAATTGATGAAGGTGGACGCGAGCCAGGGTGTGCCGGTCCGAGAGCCGAGTATTCAGCCCAGCCTGCTCGCGGGATTGCCCGGCAGTCCGGCGAAGCTCTCATCGGCCCAGCGCCAGATGATCGGCGGAAGCGTGGGCGCCGGCCCGGCGCTCGACCACTTGGCTAAGGCCTCTCCTGAGAGCGGCCAATGGTCCCACCACGCGCCCGCGACCACCCTCGCATCTCCACCGGCCTTCGCCCGCAGCTCCACCGCTGCGAATTCGGGCGTCGGCTACGCGGGAAGCTCCCGGAGTTTCGCGCCGAGCGGGGCGTCGAGCGGGGCGTCGAATCACGGTGGCAGCGGCGGCTTCTCCGCAGGCTCACATGGCGGCGGTGGCAGCATCGGTGGCAGTGGCGGCGGTGGTGGTGGTTCTCACGGCGGTGGCGGTGGTGGGGGCGGCGGTCATCACTAGCCGCCGTGATCTTGAGATTGTCTTAGAGGCGCGCCGGAGCATCGCAAACGGCGCGCCTTTGAAGTTTTAGATATGCACTTCCGGTAGTTTCCTCTTCCCATCTCAACGAGAGATAACGATTCCCGCGTAGCCGACCACCCTGTCGCGCGGCCCGCCCCGGTCCGCCGAGGTTGCATACTTAACCAGTTCCGCCCGCGTCGCCCCGAGGTCGCGCGCCGCTACGAGCATCGCGGTGACAGCAGCGAAGCCGCACATGGAGATGCGCTCGCGGAACACGGTCTCGTAGAGTCCCACAGCGTCCAGTTCCAGAATGCAGTCGATGGCTTTGCGATCCTTGACTCGCGTGATTTCGTCGGACTCGTAGTGGTTCAAATCGCTCGAAGCCACGATGAAGACCGGCTGGGCGGAACTCCGCGCCGCCACCCCCAACGCATGCCCCAGCATCTCCATGCCCGCGAGGTCGCCCGAGGCTAGCGCGACCGGCAGCAGCGTGAAATCGAGGGCCGAACGCTGCAAGAACGGAATCTGTACTTCGAGCGAGTGCTCGCTTGCGTGGGCTTCGGCATCCTCGGCAAGCAGCGGACAGCGCTCCTGCAGGGCGCGCGCGAGCGAGGGATTGAGCGGGACCTCGCCCAGAGGACTGAGCCACGCGCCGTCGGACATGAGGGCGAACGGCTCGCCGTAGCCGCGGTGATTGGGCCCGATCACGATGTAGCAGGGGTGCGGCACGAGCCTGCCATAAACCGCCCCCGCCACGTGTCCCGAGTACATGTAGCCGGCGTGCGGAACCAGGCAAGCGACGGCGTCCGGAGACGCTTCGCCGGGTTCGGCGCCCGCGAGATAGGCGTCCAGGACGCGCTCCAGTTCCTCCCTTTCGGCTGGATAGAATTGCCCTGCAACGGCGGGACGGCGGAGAGTCCGCATGATCGAATGCTAGGAGTCCGCCTTCGGGCTGTCAAGCCAAGTCCGGTTGAAGTCCGGTTGAATTGGCGCACTCATGCCGTTGAACATAGCAGCCCTTAAGATTCGTCGAAAGTTCTCCTCAGTGGATCGCCAGGCCGGCAATGTGCGTTACGCTTTTCCGTCGCTGCCGGCCGGCAGCGTGAACTGAAAGACGGCGCCACGCGGGCTGCTGGGCGTTGCCCATAGCCGACCGCCGTGGGCCTCGATGATCGAGCGGCTGATTGCCAGTCCCAGACCCATCCCCTCGGGCTTGGTCGTATAGAAGCTGTCAAATAGGTGGCTGACAGCCTGCGGGTCGAAGCCGGCGCCGGTATCTCGCACTGCGATCAGCACACCGTTCGATTCATCCTTCGCAGAGCTGACCAGCAACTCCCGGGGACCGTCACCGGACTCCGTGATCGCTTCTATCCCGTTCTTAATGAGGTTCAGAATCACCTGTTGCAATTGGACTCGATCCGCCAGGACAGGTGGCAGGTTGCTCGAAAGCCGGGTTTGAACGGAGATACGGTTGGTATGGGCATCGTTACTCATCAGGATGACGGCCTCCTGGATCATATCGTTGATCTCAGTCCAGTCCCTGCGCGGAGGGGACTTCTTGACAAGGCCACGAATGCGGCGGATGACCTCGCCGGCACGGTTCCCGTCCTTGACGATCCGTCCAAGAGCCTGACGAGCCTCATCCACGTCGGGAGGCTGCGCCGCGAGCCAGCGCAAAGCAGTGCCGGCGTTAGTGATCGCTGCGGCAATTGGCTGGTTCACCTCATGGGCGATCGAGGCCGCCGTCTCGCCCACCAACATCACGCGATTGACGCGCGTTAGTTCCGCCTGAGCCAGCGCCAGTGCGTCTTCCGCCCTCTTCCGCTCGGCGATTTGTGCCTCCAATTTCGCGTTCATCAGGATCAACTGCTCCGAACGCTGCTTGATGCCACGGAGGCGGAGTTGAAAAATCCCCAAAAGGAGCGCCGAAAAAGCGGCCACGCACACCGAGCGGAACCAAAGCGTCTGATAGTAGGCAGGGGCGATGGAAAAACTCAGGACCGTTCCCGATTCGTTCCACACGCCACTGTTATTGCAGGCGATGACCTGGAAGCGGTAGCTGCCTGGACCCAAATTGGTATAGAAAGCTTGCCGTCGATTTCCGGCGTCCTGCCAATTGGGATCCCGCCCCTCCAGCTTGTAACGAAAGAGGACTTTCTCCGCTGCGACGAAGCTGAGAGCCGTGTAGTCGACCTCGAGGTCGCGAACCAGAGGTGGCAGGCGCAGATGCAAGTTCGGAGATACCTCGTACGCCTTGCGATCGGCGAAAACCTCCTCGATTTTGACCGGCGGCGGAAGTTGGTTGAAGTGAAGGTGGCGCGGGTCGATGACACTGACGCCGTCCCAAGGCAAAAACCAGATCCTTCCATCCGGGGCCTTGGCGACGCTCGGGCTGTAGCCGGTACTGCTCGCGTGGTATCGAACGCCGTCGGAGGTATCAAACAGCGTGGCATGAATCCTCTGCTTCGGATCTTTGTCCGCCGTTGCCAGCCACGTTTCCATCTCGGACCCGGCGATGCGCACAAGACCGCAAGCCGTGGACAGCCATAAGGAATGCTCATCGTCTTCCATCGCCCAGAGAATCCCATCGCAGGGCAATCCGTTCCTGCTGCTCAGCGTCGCAATGCGGCCGTCTTTCAGCCGGCTAAGACCACCCTCGGTGGACGCCCAGAGGATACCGTTTCTCCCAAGCTGAAGCTCCCGGATGTGGCCACTGCCCAAGCCGTCGGCAATCGTGTACGTCGCGCGGAGATGCCGGCCCTGGAAGTATCCGAGCCCGCCGTCGCGAAAGCCAAGCCATAGACCGTCCTCAGTCGGATCAGCGACCAGGCTGCGAGCCGCGTCCGGACGCCCGAACTGAGTCCAGGGGATTCGCTCGACGACGCTCCCTCCCCGCAAACGAAAAAGACTCTGATCCTGGCTGATCCAAACGTTTCCGGAACGGTCCTCAGCGATCGAATGCACTACGCCTGGCACCTCGCTCACGGTGATGAACCGTCCGTTCTTAAGGTAAGCGACTCCATGCAGCGTGGATACCCAGATTTGCCCCAAATCGTCCTGAAAGAGGGACTCGATGGCGTTGTCTGGCAATCCATCGTCGATGATCTGGCGGACAGCCTTGAAGATGCCTGGCTCGCCCCCGTCCTGTCGTCGTTTAGTCGCGCTCGTCACCCGTGCGCCGCGCTTGCGGTAAATCGTAATTTGCCCGTTATCCCACCGGTCTAAGCCGTCAACTGTGCCGAGCCACACACTGCCGTCCCGGGCCGACAGGACTGACTCAACAACAGGATTTGACAAACCTTGCTTGACGGAGATGGTGGGGAACGCGAAGTCGCGAAACCGGTCGAGGCCATCAAGGGTAGCGGCCCAAACGTTCCCTTCACGATCCTCGAAGAGCTTTTCTATGAAATTGCCCGAAAGTCCGTCCGACTCCCCGAAGACGTCCACCCTTCCGTCGTGCTCGTGGACGAGTCCCACGTCCTTGGTTCCGATCCACAGACCGCCGTCGCGGTCCCTTAGCATCTCGCGGGGGCTGAAGTGCGACCCAGCCACTGGAATCGGGTACGCCTCCACTTTCCCGTTAACAAGCTGGCGGATTCCGCTGCTTTGGGCAATCAACAGCGCGGCTCCTTCGCCTTCGAGTAGGCCATGGATACCGTCTGAAGATGGCATGGGATAGAGCTTCCCGGGACCGGGCCTCCATCGCCACAGCCCGGCCAAACCACCCACCCAGAGATTGCCCAGGGCATCCTCGTACAAAGGCTCCGCGGATGGGCCCAGAGTGCCGTCCTGACCGTAGCACTGAACCTTCGCGCCGTTGGCGCCGTGAATCGCGCACAGCCTTGCACTTGGAGTCCCCTGCGCCGCGGCCCACACGGTTCCTTCGTGATCCTCGAGGAGGGCATCGACGGAGCGTCCGGCAAGCTCGGGGTAGACCGTCAATTTGCCTTCTGTCCAGCTTGCAAGCCCTGCGGCGGTGCCAATCCAAAGGGTTCTATCGCGCCCGGCGAGAAGGCTTCGAATGTAGCTGTCGGGAAGATACTGGCCTGCCGGCGGTTGCCAGGGAACGGCGCGAACGCCATCGAAGCGGAGCAAACCGAATTCGGTGCCCAACCAGAGATAACCGTCCGGCGTCTGAACAAGGGAGGTGATGGTGCCTTTGCAAAAGCCGCCTCGGATTGTCCACGCGGTATGCGCGTATTGACTGATGTCGAGCGATGGGTCGAGCGCCACCGCAACAGGACCATGCGCCAGAAGGAAGCCGAGCGCGAGAACGGACAGCGTTTGTCGATGCGCGGTCCCCATGACGGAATACATTTTATCCCGTTCCTTCACGCGAACAGGATCGTGGCGCCGCAAAATGTATTGAAGAAGAGTGTGGCGGGGAGCAGGCCGGCGCGGAGGCGATTACTCCGCCGGCTCGTCGGGTTTGATTTGCAGCGCTCGCAGAAACTTCTGGTCTTCGTTGGTGAATTCGAAGCGTGCGCGCTTCCCGATCTTCTGACGGTGAACGACGTCGGTCTCGCCGCGCTTGTTGTAGCCGATCGTGACTTCAAGAACCAGCAGCAGATCATAGCCCGCTGCCTTGATTTTGCTCATTACTTCGCCGATGCGATCGGACTCCGAAAGCGACTCGTCGATAGCCTCACCGAGTTCTTCCACTAAGCGCTTGAAATCGCGATCCAAGAGTCACCCATGGCGACGAGATTTGGCTCCATCGTTTCAAGCCGATTCTAGGGTTCGCACGCGCGCTTGTCAAGCGGACCGGTCCACCGCGGTATTGTTACGGCTGTTCGCCGTTTTCCACGCCCGGCCTTGATCAGACAACGCCGCAATCGTCGGCTGATCGCAGTTGACTCCGTAGCCGCTCTGGCGCAGAATCGCCTTGCCGTCCGCTGCCCGGCGCAGCCTGTTGAGTGACGGAGAAAACCCAGGGCGCTTCGATCCTGGCCGCAATCAGCAAGTTCTTGCTTTTTCTGCGGCCCGCTTGTAGCATGGGTTTCTCTCAGGATTGAGGCCAGCCGAACGCCGTCCGAGGCAAGTGATGGAAGATTCCAAGGTTGATAGCAGGCGTAGGTCCGTACTGAAGACGATCGGGCTGGGCGCGGGCGCGATGACCGCGCTTCCCGTGATCGGTTCGGGCAGCGTCAGGCCCGAGGCCGCGAGGCAGGCGGCGCCCGCAGCCGCGGTTCAAGCGCCCGGGGCAGAGGCGGAATGGAAACCTCTGTTCTTCGACGAGCATCAGAACCAAACGGTGGTGGTGCTGACAGAACTCATTATGCCGGCCACGGAAACGCCGGGCGCCAAGGAAGCCCAAGTCAACCGGCTTATCGATCTGACGCTGAACGAATCGGAGAAGGACGTGACGTCGGGCTTTATCGAGGGCCTGGCCTGGCTGGACGGGCGCAGCCTATCGCGACACGGCAAGCCCTTCGTTGATCTGAGCCCGGAGCAGCAGACGGCGATGCTCGATCCGCTGGCCGATCCTGCGAACCATAACCCCGAGGACCAGCCAGGCGTGCGATTCTTCGAGCGGATCAAGAACTACACCATTTTCGGATACTACACTTCCAGGATCGGGTTGGATCAGGAACTTCAGTACGGCGGCGATGACTACCACACCGAGTTTCCCGGAGCCTGTACTCATCCCGAACACCTGCAAAGCTGAGGTCATGCGTCTTATGAAAACTGCGCTGCGTCACCTGGTAACTCTGATAGCGTTCTGTTTGGCCTGCACGGCCTTGGCGTTGGCCGCCGCCGACGCGCCGGACGGGGCGGCGATTTTCAAAGCGAAGTGCTCGATGTGCCACGGCCCGGACGGTAAGGGTTACCCGGCCGTCAAAACGCCGGATTTCACCGACTCCAAGTGGCAGGCCTCGATGACGGACCAGAAAATCGCGGATACCATCAAGAACGGCAAGCCGAACACGATGATGATGCCTTTCGGCAATCAATTGAAGGATGCCGACATCGACGCGCTGGTCAAGCAGATCCGATCTTTTGACAGCAGCAAGAAAAAGTAACGCACTTCGTTCCCACGCTGGCCGGCGAGAACGTGCGTCCACCAAGCGGCGCAGGCTGTGCCCTGGTTTCTGGGGAGACAGGGCGGAAGCAAGTCAGTCGAACCCTCGGAGTTCCCATGGAGAAGGTGCGCATCGGAATCATCGGCTCGGCGTTTGTCTCGAACATCCACGCCGAGGCCCTTCAGGAAGTGCAGGAAGCGGAAGTGCTTGCGGTTTGCTCGCCCAATAAAGCCCACGTCGAGGCTTTCGCAGGGCGCTGGAAGATTCCGAGCTTCTCGACCGACTATCGCCGGATTCTCGACCGCAAGGATATTGACGCGGTGGTGGTCGGCATCCCCAATGACCTGCATCGTGCGGTGGTGGTGGCGGCGGCCGACGCGGGCAAACACGTCATTCTCGAGAAGCCGATTGCGCACACGCTCGACGATGCGGACGCCATGCTGAAGGCGTGCCGCAAGCGCAAAGTGATGCTCGGCTACGCGGAAACGATCTGCTTCTCGCCCAAGTACGTTCGCGCGCGGAAGCTCGTGGAAGAGGGCGCCGTGGGCACGCTTTACATGATCAAGCAGGGCGAGAAGCACTCGGGCCCCCACTCGGACTGGTTCTACGACGTCGAGCGTTCCGGCGGCGGCGCCATCATGGACATGGGCTGCCACGGCATCGAATGGGCCCGCTGGATGTACGGCAAGCCCAAGGTGAAGAGCGTGACCGCGCACTGCCAGCGCGTTGTTCATACCAAGCGTACCCGGGCTGAGGACAACAGCGTGGTGATCCTCGAGTTTGAAGGCGGCGGCATCGCCGTGATCGAGGATAGCTGGGCGAAGCCCGGTGGGATGGACGACCGCATCGAGCTCTATGGCACCGAAGGCGTGATCTATTGCGACCTGCTGCGCGGGAGTTCCATGGAAACCTACAGCACGCGCGGTTACGGTTACGCCGTGGAAAAGGCCGGTGAAACCAGCGGCTGGACGTTCACGGTGTTCGAGGAAACCCACATTTACGGATTTCCGCACGAGATGCGCCATTTTGTCCGCTGCATTCAGAATGGACAGGCGCCGTCGGAGAGCGGCGACGACGGACGAGAGACCCTGCAGATCATCTACGCCGCTTACGAATCTGCCGCCAGCGGCCGGCGCATCACCTGGCCTTACAAACCCAGAGGGACCGGTGATATTCCCGCGCGGCCCTGGCTGAAGGCGCAATCGTGAAATTGCCTGCCCAGCGCCTGAGATTCGAGTGTCGATCATGAGTGACCGGAAGTACCGTCAACGCGGCTATCAGGATTCGGACCGCGACCGCCGCGACAAGCCCTCTGGAGTCCGCCCCGGACCGAAGCCTGAAACCTACGGCCCACGCACGCCTAACTTCCCCGGCGCCCACACAGTGGTGAGATGCGGGAGTTGCGGGACCATCCTGCCCGGCGACTTCGATCCGAACGGCCGCTGCCCGCGCTGTGGATTCGAGTTGCACAGTTGCAAACAATGCGCCTACTTTGATTCGGCGGCGCGTTTCGAGTGCAGCCGGCCTGTGCAGGTCCGCGTGGCGCGCAAGGACACGCGTAACGAGTGCTCGTTGTACGCCCCGCGCACTACGATTGAACGCCAAACCTCGCCGGGCTCGGGGGGCTCAACCCTGCGCGCATCGAGCGATCCCCGCCAGGCTTTCGAGAATCTATTCAAGAAGTAGGAAGGCAGGCCGCCGGCCGGCCGTGTGATGAGCGGAATCCTTCAGGTCCAAACCGAAGAGTATCTGAACGAGCTTCTGCCGCGGCGCGACGCGGTGACTCGCGAGATGGAGCGCTACGCCGCCGAGCACGACGTGCCCATCGTGGGACCCGCCTGCGCCCGAGTGCTCTATCAACTGGCCCGCCTGTCGGGCGCCCGGCGCGTATTTGAGATGGGGTCCGCCATCGGCTACTCCACGCTCTGGCTGGCGCGCGCCGTGGGCACGCGCGGCACGGTCTACTACACGGACGGAGACCCCGCCAACGCCCGCCGCGCGCAGGGTTACCTCAAGCGCGCCGGCGTGCTCAACCGCGTGCGCCTGCTCAGCGGCGATGCGCTGCAACTCCTGCGCGCCACCGAGGGCGAATTCGATCTCATTTTCAACGACGTGAATAAGGACCAGTATCCGGACGTTTTCCGGCTGGCCGTGCCGCGCCTGCGCATCGGCGGATTGTTCATCACGGATAACGTCCTGTGGTCCGGACGCTCGGCACGCCCGGTGAAGCCTGGCGATCTCGAGACGGCGGCCATCCAGAAGTTCAACCGGCTCGTCTACCGCTCACCGAGGCTCTTCACTACGATCGTTCCTTTGCGCGACGGTCTGGCGGTCTGCCAGCGCATCCGCTAGCCGCGCTCACCGTTCGTGCCAGCCTGCAAGCAGGCACACTGGCGTGAATCCGCTCCGTTTGCTTGGCCCTTCGATCCTGGCCGCCCTCCTGGCATCTACGGCCGCTCACCCCGCCTTGGGCGCGGATCGCGCCTTCACCCTCTCCACGGCTGACACTAGGCTCGTTCTCAGGGCAGGCGGCCACGCTCCCGCGGTCGAGTCGCTGACCGGCGGAGGGATCACATGGCGGGGCCAACAGCCGGAAAATCTGATCGACAGGGTTCGGATCGGCGGCGAGTGGCGGACGGTGCGCTGGAATCTGAAATCCGCCGCGATGGCCGAGGCGCCCGGCAGCGTAACGATGGTCTATGAGTCGCTCGAACCTCGCCTCCGCCTGCAATGGACTTGGGCCGCGCGCGCTCGCGCCGGACCGGTCGAGCACACGCTGACCATCACGAATCTGGAAGGGCAGGCCCTGGAGTTGCCGATCCCGGCGACCTTCGCCTTTGCCTGGAACGTCGAATCGCCGCCGGCGCGGACGGAGGACTTGCGTCATCTCTGGATTGAGAAGGGCGCGGGCGCTCCGTCGTCCGAGGGAACTCACGAGGCCGTCGTTGGGCCGCATTACCGGTGGCTCGGAACCTCCAGCACCTACGCGCCGGACGGCGCTCCCGGCCAGGCGCGCGAGATTATTCCCTGGCTGCTGGTCGAGGCTGCCGGTGACGGGTCACCTGGGTGGTACCTCGGCGTGGAATTCAGCGGTCGCGTGCGCCTGACCCTGGCACGCAATGGGGCAGTGCTCTCCGGTGAAGCGGGCCTGAACCCGTCGCCGGCCCCGGCCTTCACCCGCTTGAGCGCCGGCGAGTCGTTCAACGCGCCCACCATATTCCTTGGCGCTTTCGCCGGCGGGGCCGATGCCGCCGGTAACATTTTGAGGCGATGGGTGAGCGAGGCGCTTCGGAATCCGGCGGACCGCCGGCAGCCGCAGTATCCGCTGCTCGTGAACAACACCTGGTCGACGGGCATGGCCATCAACGAGGACCAGGCGCGCGGCATGATCGACGATGCGGCGCGGCTGGGCCTTGAGATGTTTCACCTGGACGCGGGCTGGTTCCGGGGCGTCGGCGACTGGGTCGCGGATCCTGTCAAGTTTCCGCACGGCATCGACGCCCTGGCCGATTACGCGCATCATCGAGGCTTGAAATTCGGCCTGTGGGTGGATTGGACGCAGGCGGGAACCAGCACGGAACCCGGCGCGCTCAACGTGCATGACCCGAGGGTGCGCGATTGGCTCACCCGCGATGTGGCGCCGGACTGGAGGCCGGAAGAATTCAAGGGAGTGACCATCGACATCGGCGATCCTCCCGCACGCGCGTGGTGCGCAAGTGAGCTCGAGCGCATGGTCAGCGCGTTTCACCTGGACATGCTCGAGCACGACGGGTATCTGGTGGCCGAAGGATGCGTCCGCAGCGATCATCCGCACGTGGCCTGTGACCCGACGCCAGACGACGCAGCGTCCCTACAGCCACCGTTGCTGCCCCCATTGCTACCCCCATTGCTAATCGGTTCGTGCTCGACCGATGTGAGCTATCACGCCGTGCGGGCCTACTACGGCCTTTACGAATATCTGCGCCGCCGGCATCCCGGCCTGCTGCTCGAGGCCTGCAATGACGGCGGACGCATGGTCGATTTCGGGACCGCGGCGCACACGGATTACTTTTCCATCACGGATTCGTACGATCCTCTCTCGAACCGGCGCGCCTTTTTTGACGCCAGTCATGTGCTGCCGCCCTCCATGCTGGAGTGCTATGTGGAGCGCACTCCGGCTCCGCGCCTGGCCAACTTCCTGTACTCGTTGCGCAGCGGCATGATGGGGTGGTGCACCGTCATGCAGGACACGCGGACCTGGACGCCCGACGAGCACGCCGCCGCCGAGGGGGCATTCGCGGTCTACAAGGCGAGGCTACGGCCGTTGATTCGCGGCGCTGATCTCTATCACATCTCGGCGCGGCCCGACGGCGTCCACTGGGATGGCATTGAGTACTGGGATCGTGTCTCCGGCCGGGGCGTGGTCTACGCTTTCCGCGGATCAGCGCCCGGGGACGCGCGGCACACCTACGAGCTTCAGGGGTTGCGCGCGGATCGCCTGTACCGGCTCGAGTTCGAAGACTCCTCAGCGTCGAACCGCGTGATGACGGGCCGCGAATTGATGCGCTCCGGGCTGACCGTTTCGCTGCAGCTTCCGGCTTCTTCGGAGCTCGTCTTTGTTGAGGAACTGCGGCACGGAACGGAGTCGCGCTGACCGAAGGCGCACCCGACTTCTTCGAGGTGAGCCAGTCCCGCCTCAATTCGAATTCGAAGCCGGAGGCGCAGGCGGCGTGGTGTCAAGGAACAGGTAACGCGCCCGATGCTCGTCAGGAGCCGCTTGCGGCGTCGCGCCCAGGTGCATCACCGGATAGCCTTTTGCTTCGTCGTATGCGGGCCACTCGGGCAGGCCCTGCCCGTTGGGGTCGCCCTTCTTGGCGAAGTTGCTCCAGTAAGACGACATGAGATCGGAAAGTTTCTCGTCCTCCGGCCTCCAGGGCAGCTTCTTTGACGCGAGCGCCTCAAACACAAACTCGATTTCAGCCGAGTGGTAGGCGGCCGGCGGCGGAGCGGGCTTGCCGGACGGCGTCGTGGCCGCGGCTTCGGGCGGCGCATCGTCGAATTCATAGCGGAACACGGTCGCCTTGCTCATCTGCATCTCGATCCATTTCCATGTGGAGTAGGCGATGAACTGGTCACCGGCGAGTTCGTGCGCCGACTGCCGGGCCTGCTCGTCCGTTTGAGCAGGGTAGAGCTTCAGAAAATCGTCGGCCTTGTCCCCAAACATCCTGTGCGCCCGATCCTCGAATTGCTGCGCCGTGGTCGAGGGAAAGCCGCCTTCGTCACGATTCCATCCGGCCAGCAGCGGCACCGGGCTCTGGTTGCCGGCAGTGTAAATAGCGCGAACGTCTTCCGGCAGGAAGTAGCCGTCGATGTTCGGCGCAAAGCGGATCATGTCCTGCTTCGAAGCCGCAGCCAGAAGCTCGCCGGCCGGCTTGGCGCGCAGCGCCTCGATCGTGGTCGCGCCCAACGACTCGGCGAACTTCGCGTCCGCGGCCTCGGACACGCTGAGCGATTTGAGGCTGAGAATCGTGCTGAAGAAGGCGCCGCTTTCGCCGATGGCGCGCTGGAACAGCCCGCGCGCGAGCGGTGACGCCATCAGCGCACTCACCGAGAACGATCCGGCAGACTCGCCGAAGATCGTTACTTGGCGGGGATCGCCCCCAAAGGCTGCGATATTGCGGTGGACCCACTCGAGGGCCGCAACCTGGTCGAGCAATCCGTAGTTGCCCGAAGCATTGCGCCCTGATTCACGGGCCAGATCGGCGTGAGAGAAGAATCCGAACACGCCCAGCCGGTAGTTGAAGCTGACAACGATCACGCCTTTCTTGGACAGGTTCTCGCCGTCCTGCCGGGGCTCGGAGGCGGACCCGGCCGCGAAACCGCCGCCGTAGATCCACACCATGACCGGAAGGTGCGCCGCTGGAGAAGCCGCCGGCGTCCACACGTTCAGGTACAGGCAGTCTTCGCTCGGCCCGTTGTCGCGGAATACCATGTCACCGTAAATGTTCCCCTGCATGCAACGCGCGCCGAATTCCGTCGCCTTGCGAACTCCCTTCCACGTGGGGAGCGGCTGCGGCGCTTTCCAGCGCAAGGCGCCCACGGGCGGCGCCGCGAAGGGAATGCCTCGGTAGATGCGGACCTTGCTGTCGGCGCTCACCGTTCCTTCCACGAGCCCGCGGTCGGTGCGCACCCCCTCCGCCGCGAGCGCGCTCCCGCTCAGGAGCATCGCAAGAACAAGGATCGCCGTCCGATTTCTCCACCAAGCGTCCGCACCGTTCATTTGCACGCCTCCTTCGGCTTATGGACTTGAGCGCCGTTGCTCGCAACCCGTACGTTCCCTGTCGCGGGACTCGTTTGAGACCGCCTATTCTTACACCCCGCATCAGGATGGCGCAAGCGAGCCGTACCTGCTTACACGCGCCGCAACCTGTCGCGTCCACGCGAGCGCACCGGACCATTAATGCTATTCTGCTTCAGCGGCGTGCGGGAAGCGCAATTCATCTCGTGAGGTGTGCGTGGTCAGTCGATGGGACAGGGTTCGAATGTTAATCGTGGCGGCGGTCCTGCTACCTTCGCAGGGCGCCTTCGGCTGGGGACCTGAAGGTCACAAGGTGGTTGTGATCATGGCGCGCGGGCATCTGCGGCCTGATGTGGCCGCTCACGTTCAAGAACTACTCGGTGGTGAGAGCCTGGAGGACGCGGCGCTCTGGGCCGACCAGGCCGCCCACTCCACGCGGCCCGAAACCATCCCGTGGCACTACATCGACATCCCTCTCGGCGATTCCACGCTCGATTTGCCCCGCGAGTGTCCGCAAGGCCAGTGCATTGTGGCCAAGACTGAGGAGTTCCTTGCCCTGCTGCGCGATCCGCACGCGGACCGCGAAGGCCGGCAAGAGGCGCTGAAATTCGTCCTGCACTTCGTCGGCGATCTGCATCAGCCCCTGCATTGCGAGGACCACGACGACCAGGGCGGCAACAAGCAGCAAGTGATCTTCGAGGGACATCCGGACAACCTGCACTGGGTCTGGGATACGGGCCTGGTGCAGGAAATCGACCGTGACCCGCAGACGCTTGCGGCGCGATTGGATCGCGAGACTACCGCGCAGGAGCGAATCGCCTGGCAGCAGGGGAGCATTGAGGATTGGGCGATGGAAAGCCACCGTCTGGCCGCGAAAGTGGCGTACCGGCGATCCTGGTCGTTCGGGCCGGCGGTGCTGGACCGGGACTACGACGAGCACGCGGAGGCCGTGATCCGTGTGCAACTCGAGAGAGCCGCCGTGCGCCTCGCTTACTTGCTGAACCAGCGCCTGTGAGACCCGGACAAGACGGCTTCCCCGAATAGACCGCGAATAAATAGAGCATGAAGAGCGACGATGAACGGCTTCGTCATGGGGCCGCATGACCGTTGACGGCCGGCAATTCAGTGCGACGCCGATTGTCCCGCCCGGGCTCGCGCCATCAACTGTTGCGCTGCGGCGTCATCCGGATGCCGCTCGAGCCATGGTTCGAGCACGCGCAGCGCTTCGGCGGATTGGCCGGTGGAGAGGTCGAGCCGCGCCAAGTTGAGCAAAACCGATGCCGCTTCTTGATTGCGCTCGAGCACGCCCTTGAACGTCGCGATCGCGTCTGCGGTGCGGCCTTGCTTGGCTTCGAGCACGCCCAGGTTGTTTCCCGCCTGCTCGTTTTCAGGGTCCGCAGCCAGCGCCTTCCGAAACAGCCCTCCGGCTTCATCTGGCTTGCCCTCGCGGGCAGCGATAATGCCCAGATTGTTCAGCGCCTCGGGGAAGTCCGGGGCGATGGCCAGCGCTTTCTCCACGGCCGTGCGCGCCGAAGACAGGTTTCCCTGTCCGAGCCACAGGTAGCCCAGGTTGTTCCAGGCTTCGGCGAAGTCCGGCGCCGCCGCGGTGGCCTGCTCGAGATGAGACCGGGCTTCCGGAATGCGGCCCGCCTGCATCAACAGAACCCCGAGCATGTTCTCCGCCTCGGGAAAATGCGGGCGGGCGGCGAGCGCGGTCTGGATGCTGCTGAAGGCAAGCTCCGGCTTCTTCAATTCGCGCGCCGCGAGCGCCAGGTTATAGGCGGCGTCGGCGTCTTTGCGATTGGCCTCGAGGGCCCGCTCGAGGTAGGGCTCGGACTCCGCGTAGAGCCCCCTGAAAGCGAGCGCCGCGCCCAGCACGCGCGTGTCGCGCGTGAACGAGCACAGATGCGCCCGGCCGGGGAAGGGCAGGGCCGCGGCGCCGGTCAGGCCGGGGGCGCGCGCGTCCCTCCGGATTTCCTCCGCGGTGGCGCCGCCCCAGTAGATCCTCACGAGCGAGGCGGGATCCTCCGGCCCCGATCCGCGATCGAGGAGCAGTCCGGTGGGCATCGCCGGGGCGCGGCGGCGATCGAAGATGTAGCCTAGTAATGTAGTGAAGAAGGTTCGGAGGCGATCGTCCGCCGCGATCGCGGGCGCGGCAAGCTGCGAGGCCAGGGACGCCGGCGCGTCGCCCGTCCAAACGATCAGCCTCGAGGGGAGCTGGTTCTGCACCGCCAGAAACGCCGCGAGCGTGGCGTCGGGGGACGTGTTTGCATCCCAGAGCCACACCAAAGACCGGCGGGCGCCGAGTGAACCGCTTGACGCCGCGGCGGCGCGAGGGAGGCTGAAGGCGGGAATCGGTGGCAGGGGCAGCGGGTCGATCAACCACCCCGAGAAGCGATCGGGGGCGGGCTCCGCCGTCACAACCTGATTGGGCAAGCTCGAACCGGCGGGCGCGCTTTGCCGGAACGCCTCACGCCTGGGGTCCGGCTCGCCTTCAACGAGGTGGTATCGGTAGCCCGGCGCAAGATTCGGAAAGGTCTGGACGCTGCCGCCCGGCCAGCGCACGTGCGCGGCGACGGTGGACGGGCCGGGCGCGTCGTCGCCCAAGCCGAACATCAGCTCCTTGGTGTGTTGCGCGAGGAAACCCGATCCGCAGGCGAGCCAGCGCACGATTCGCCGCGACGGCGTTTCGATCTCGACGCGCGCGCCGATCGCATCCCGATTGCCCTTGGTTGCCCTAAGACGCAGAGCCACGGCGCGCCTGCCGTGACCAATCTCGTTGCGCAGCAGCCGGAGCTGCGGGCCGGTGCGGCTGTGAACTACGAGATCGCTGTCCCCATCACCGTCAAAGTCGAAAACAGCAAACCCGCGGCCGTCATCGCGAAAGTCGAGGCCGGTGACGGCGGACGCGTCCGCGAAGTTGCCGTCGCCGAGGTTCAGGAAGAAAACATTGCGCTGGTCTCCGTCCCAGGAGTGGTCCGCATGGGCGAGTTCGAAACTCGCCGTCCAGGACGAACGGTACTCGCTACCCACCGCGTCCGTCTCGGGCGAAAGGGCGATGATGTCCTCCCAGAGGTAGGCGTCGAGCGTGCCGGGCTTCGGGTCCGCCGCCGAAAGGAAACCGTTCACCATATAAAGGTCGAGGTGGCCATCGTTCTCGAGGTCGAAGGCGTCTGTGCAATAAGCCCATCGCCCCCATGAAGCCCCTGCAGCAAGCGGAACCTGCTCGATCCGGCCCTTGCCGCCTGCTTCCCGGGTCTGGCGGTAGAGCACGTTGCCCAAGGCAAACTGGCGCATGGAGTCGAGAGCGGTCCGAGAGAACCTGCTTTGAAACCCGGCGTCCCCGGTCACCCGCTCGCCGGCCGCGGACGACATGTTGGCCACGTAGATCTCGGCTTCGCCGTTGCCGTCGAGGTCCGCCACCGAGACGCTCATCCCCGAGCCGTGGTCTTGGAGCGTTTCCGACAGGTCCTCGAAGGTGCCATCCCCGCGATTGCGATACAGGTTGTTGCGGCCGAAGTCATTCACCACCACCAGGTCAGGCCAGCCGTCGTTATCGATGTCGTGCCAGGCGCAGGCAAAGCTGAAGCGGCCGTTTCCGCGAGTGAGGCCGCTCCGCGCGGTCACGTCTTCGAAGGTGCCGTCGCCCCGGTTGCGGTAGAGGTGGTTCGACGGGCCGTTACGGGCGTCGTAGTAGGGGGCCGGGATGGGCGCCGTCCCCTGGCCCTGAAAGTAGTTGTAGGAACAAACGAAGAGGTCGAGAAACCCGTCACGGTCGTAGTCGCCGAGCGCCGCGCCGGTCAGCGCGACCTCCTGCGCCCCGCCCGGGAAGGCGTTTGCAGCAAGCTTGAAGCGTCCCCCGCCGTCGTTCAGGAAGAGCACCGGGCTCGCTTCGGTGATCACGATCAGGTCCTGCCGGCCGCGATTGAGAACGTCGGCGAACAGGGCCATCGAAGTGGGATCGAGGAGGTCGACGCCGGCTTCTGCCGCCACATCCTCGAAGACACCGGGCGCGCGCTGGCGATAAAGCCGGTTCGGCAAACCCTGAGGCTGGCAAAGATAGATTTCATCCTGCCCGTCGCCATCCGCGTCACCCACGCTCACGCCGTGATCGGCGAAGATTTCCACCCCGCTGGCCGTATCGAGAACCGTGCGCCAGTAATTGGCGTCGCGCAGCAAGTGCGTCCGGTAGCTTGGATCCGCGCCGAAAGCTGCTGCGGTGACGTCCGTGAAGGCGTGCTCAGGACCGAAGGTGACGAGCGTCTCGACGGGCTGCCAGGAGACGATCTGCCAGGCGCCGCCGGAGGACGCCGTCGCTGCCCCGCCGCCGGCCGCGGCACGCTCCCAGCCCATGTCCCACTCGCCGACGGCCTGCCAGCGCGCATGTCCCTCGGCGGAATCGGCGGCGGCCGCCCTGCCTGCCAGCTCGAACCGGATTCGCGCGCGGAGTTTGACAGGGTCCGGGGATTCTTCCGGCGCTCGGATGTCGAGGCACTCGAGATCGCTCAGCTCGAGCGGCGCGTGAGGCTGTATCCAGCGCCGCAGCTCGGAACCGAATTCCGCCGCCGTCGCCTGCTTCCCGTCGTGCCCGTCCCATTCCGACCGCCGGACCTCGAACAGGGCGTCGCGACGAAGAATGGTCTCTCGCTCCGGCGTGAGGCGGCGTCCGCGGAACGCCGGCGATAACAGATTCTCAAGCCCGGCTCCGCCCGCCCTGAGGGCGGCTCGAAGCTGCTCGATGCCGGGCGTCAAAGTCAGAAATTGGCGCTCGCAAGCGAAGCGGTGTTCGTGCTGCTGGAAGCGGTCGAGCGCCTGCGCGAGAGGACTCCAGTTACGCGGGCGCGCCGCAGCAGGCGCGGGAATCGATCCTTCCAGGATCGGACAGAACTCGCTCAGGAGAGCGCGCGGACGGGCCAGCGCCGGCAATCCGGCCGCCGCCATCGCCCACCACCCCGCCAATCGCGTCCCGGTTTTGAGGAAGTCGCGGCGCGAGTTCGTGAAAAGGCTTCTTTTCCCTGCCATCCGGAATCCGACGAGCGCCCTCAGTCCGGCGCCGGTGTGGCGGGACGCTTGGTCTGCTCCTGCGCCCGGCGCTGATCTTGAGATCGCCGCTCGGCTGCCTGGGCCTCGGCCGCGCGGCCTAACTTCGTGTAAAGCTGCGCGATCTGATATTCCAGCACGCCGCTTCGGTCACAAGACTCTGCCGCTGTGAGATCCTCGAGCGCCCGCTCGTCGCTCCCGTCGCCGCCTGCCGCCAGATACGCCCGCCCGCGAGCCCATCGGGCGACAAGCAGGGTGGGATCGAGTGCGAGCGCGCGGTCCAGCATGGTGACGGCCTGGGCCGGGTTCCCCATCCTCAGCTCCACGTCTCCGAGCTCGAACCCAACCAGCGCGTCGGTGGGATCGATCCGCCAGGCCTCGTCCAACTGGCCCTGCGCCGCTCCAAGCTCATTGCGCTCGCGAAACAGATGGCCGAGGCCCGCGTGCAGCAAGGCGCTCTCCGGGTATTTGGCGAGCCCCGCCCGATACTCGTCGAGCGCGCCGGCCTCGTCGTTCTCCTCCTCCGCGGCAATGGCCTGAAGGGCGTAAAGCCGGGCGTCAAGCTGCGGCGATTCGGACGCGTGCACAAACGCCTCTTCGCTTACGCCGAGCAGCAGACGAGCCCGGGCGTAGAGGTTCTCAGGCGATTCCGGAAGACGCTCGAGCCGCCCGATCTCGCCCGCGGCGTCTCGAACAGCGACCGGTTGCCGACCGGCGGATTTGGTTTGACCGGCAGGCGCCGGGGTCGAGCCCGGCTGCCTGCCCTGCTGAACGCTCTTCGCCAAAGCCGGGTAACGTCCGGACAACGCCTCGGCCTCCAGTCGCTGGTTCCAGGCGCTCGCCGCTGCCGATTCCGCCAGGCGCCGGGAATCGACGCGCGCTGCCTCAAGCGCGGCGGTGCCGATGCGAAACCAATCCTCGGGCGAGTGGTCCGGGGCGCCCAGCATCCCGGCCAGCCAGGTCCGCAGCTCCGCCGGCTCGGCAGGAACCTTGCCGAGGTCGCTTGCGAGCTCCGCCAGGCGACGATCGGCCGTGGCCGAGGGAGGGCGCGCGCTGGTGTGGCCCGTCTCCGTCGCCAAGACAGCCTGCGGGGCGGAGTACGATCCCAGGAAATCGAGCGCCGCCCCGGGATCGGTCGCCGGAGCTTTGTCCTGCTGTGGATGCGCGCCTTGCGTTGTCTGCGCCGCAGCCTGTTTCGAATCCTGGCTCGGATCCTGTGGGGGTCCTGCCGCGTTGCCGGACTGAGCCACAAGGCCGGAGGTCGCCGGCGCTGCCTGGAGGCCTTTGGGGACACTCGCGGCCACGATAAGCAGGATGATCAGGCTGACCCGTTGCATGACGTAACCCGGATACCATACCTGAGCACCTAAAAGCAAGTAAGGCGGGTGCCTGGTGGTGGGTCAGACGGACCCACCACCAAGTGCGCGGGCGCACTCCCCATGTCGAGCCATTGTGGAGCTGGTCCACTGGCATCCCCGAGGGAGAGCACCCGGCCTCGCTCGGATCTCAAGCCGAGCCCATTTCCGAGGCGGGAGCGGCATCACGGAGCCATCGAAAAGTACCCGAAAATGGGCCGATTTTGCACGATTTTGTGTCGAACTGGCGGGAAATCACCAACTTTTTTGGGGTTAAACCAAGCGTATTCAGTAACCTATTGGCTTTAGCGGTGTAAATTAAATGGAATCAACAACCTAATGGCTTTGCGACGGGCCGATTTTTGGAATTACCAGCAAATAGCTGATTCTATGATGCTTAACGCTACTTTGATTTAACCCTTTTATTTTCATCAATCTAATGGCTTCGTTTTGAAACGCCATCTGATTCTAAAGGACATTCAGGCTTCGTTCGGATTTTTCCAAATTTTCATGATCCTTCCGGAGGCGCGGCTCGCTCCGGACGCGGCGTGCGAACGGCTCGCCTTGCTCGCACCTGCGATCGCGATATGGAGTGGGTGCTGAATGAACTGGCATGGCGGCTTGTAGTCCTTCCGGGACGGCGATGCCTCGCCCGATTCCAAGGCGGGGTACCACTCAGTATATAGCTAATGCGCGCCCAACGTCAATGTGGAGAGGGCACAGAGATTTTTTCCAGCTTTGGGCGAAGGGCTAAAGTGGCTCGGTCCTCACGGGGGATATGGCTTCGAGGAAGGCCCCTACGTGGTTCAAGGTAATGGAAATCGGCTAATCAAGGGATAATTACTTAAAGGTAAACAACTGCTTTTTTCCAATAAAAAAATCTGTTGACATGCGAGTGACGCGCGTATAGAGTTCTTGCGGGGCGTGAGTGAGCCGGAGCACCTCACCTCGGCCCGCCTTGGTTCCTTCTTTTTGCGCCGTTGCGCTTGGAATCGGAAGTGTGTTGCCGGTGAAGTTTCCGGTCAGCGCCTTTTTGATTCTTTGTAATTTTTAGCGGGCTGGGAATAGCGAAGCGCTCTCCTGGCCGGGTCCTGGTTTTAAGATCAAAAATCCAAAACTTGGAGGAGGACGCACATGGGCGTCAAGTTGAATCATGGGCGCAACAGGATTGGGGCATGGCTTGCGTGCGCTCTGATCATGGTCGTGGCGTTTATTTGCGCGCCTGCCGCGCAGGCGCAGACTCTGACTACGGGTGCCATATCCGGCGTGGTAGCCGACCCAACCGGGGCAGTTGTGCCCCACGCGAGTGTCACGGCGACGAATGTTGACACCAACGCGGCTCGCACGGAAGTCACGGGGGCGAGCGGCGATTACACCTTCAGCCAACTGGCTCCCGGGCAGTACAAGCTCGAGGTCAAGGCCGAGGGCTTCCGGGGCCAGGTGCAAGGCCCGGTGGCCGTGCCGGTCTCGCAATCAGTCAACATGAACTTCACTCTGGAAGTAGGGCAGTCCACCCAGACGGTGGAAGTGAATGCAGTCGCGCCCCTGATCCAGACCGATAATCCCAACACCACGACCGCAGTGAGCGCGGAAACGCTTGCCCAACTGCCGAATCCCGGTAACGACCTGACCTACGTGGCCCAGATCGCCCCGGGCGCGGTGATGAATACCAGCGGCGGTTTCGGCAACGTCGAATACAACGGCTTACCGGCCGAGTCGAATAACTTCACGATCGACGGTCTGGATGCCAACGATCCGTTCCTCAACCTGAACAACTCCGGCGCCACGAACCTGCAGCTTGGGCTCAACGCGGTCGCGGAAAGCGACGTGAACACCTTGTCCTATTCCGTGGACCAGGGCCGTCAGGGAGCGTCGCAGATCAACTACCTGAGCAAGTCGGGCACGAATGGCTTCCACGGCAACGCTTTTGAGATCTGGAACGGCCGCGAGATGAACGCCGCCGATTTCTTCAACAACGCTTTACCAGGGCCAGCGACGCCCAAGCCCTTCTCGAATGTGAACCAGTTCGGCGTCAGCGTCGGCGGACCCATCCGGAAGGACAAGGATTTCTTCTTCTTCGACTACGAGGGCATCCGCATCGCTCTTCCGGTTACCACGGGCGAGACGTTGCCAAGCTCGCAGTACGAGAGTTACGTGCTGTCGCAGATTCCGCTGGGCGGCGTAGACCCGCTGACGGGCGCAACCTACCAGGCTCCGGCCAATGCGAGCGCAGCAACTTCCTACTACCAGAAGGCTTTCGCGTTGTATGGCACGCCTTCGGGCACGCCGGCCCAGATTCTGGGCTGCCCGTTTAGTTCCGCTGGGGCGTTTACCGCACCCACGCTGAACGAGACGGTGGCGCCGAACGACGGTTGCGGCTACAACCGCAATGTGAGCCTCGGAAGCAAGACCAACGATAACTTCATCAACGGCAGAGTTGACGAGAACATCGGGCAGAACAATCATCTTTATGAAAAGTTCGTTTGGGAACGGGGCATCCAGGCCACCGTTACCGACCCGGTGAATTCGTTGTTCGATGACTTTTCCACGCAACCCCAGGTGACGGCGGATATGGGCTTTACCCACACCTTCAGCCCGACCCTGGTGAATGAGTTTACTCCCGGTTTTTACTGGTATCGGGCCATTTTCGGCGCTACCAGCATTACGGCCGCGAGCGCTGCCTCTCCCATTGAGTTCATCGGCCCGTTTTCTCCCATCTACAACCTCGAAAACGCCTTCCCGCAGGGCCGCGACGTCACCAATTACACCATTATTGACAACTTGACATGGACCCACGGGACCCACACCCTCAAGTTCGGCGAGAACTTCCGGCGCACCCTGGCGAGCAATCACGACCTGGGAGGTGAAACCCTGCCGGTCGTTAGTCCGGGGGATATCTTCCAATACAGCCTGGATATTGCCAACGGGCCAGCCGGGTTCACGCAGCAGAATTTCCCGGTCAGCGACGACAACCCTCTGGGCGTCTATAATCTGGACCTCTACGCCATGGACACGTGGAAGGTGACTCCGCACGTCACTGTTACCTACGGGCTGCGCGCCACCCATAACACGTCGCCGATCAGCCAGGACAATCAGCTTTCCAGGATCAACGGCGATTGGCAATCCGTTTCCCACGATCCGAATACACCGCTGAACCAGGTGATCGCCACCGGGCAGTCGTCTTTCTTCAACTCCACTCAGAGCATTGTTTGGCAGCCGCGGGCTTCGGTGGCCTGGGCTGTGCGGCCCAACACGGTCGTACGGGTAGGCGCGGGCTATTTCAGCGACATCTTCCCCGCCTTCCTCATCGACCAGGAACTGAGAAACTTCCCGAGCGACAATGTGGTGACCTCGGGCGCTACTGGAACGGTACCGGCCACCTATGCCATTCCGGGTTCCGGATACAACAGTACGCCCGGCGCTCTGAATGATGGAGCCGCCGCCGCGGCCTTCGCCAATCAGACGCTTCTCTCCGGGTTCAGCAGCGGCGTTCCCTCCTGCACAGCGACGAACGCGCCTGCCAACTGCCTGCCGGTGCTCAGCGGATACTTTACAGTACCCAAGGGGTTGCTGAAGTACCCGTTCTTCCTCGAGTCGAACGCCAGTGTGCAACATCAGTTTGGGGCCAACTGGTCAGTGCAAGCGAGCTACGTCTGGACCCACGCCGAGCATGGGTTTTACACCTATGCGGCCAACGGGTTTCAGTCGGTTTGCCAGGGTTGCTTCGCACCGTTCCCCTACGGCGCGCCGCTTGATTCCCGTTTTAGCAGCGTGACGCAAGCCACTGACGGCTCCAACAGCAATTACAACGGCCTGCAGCTCACCGCTACGAAGAGAATGAGCCATGGTCTGATGTACAACATCAATTACACCTGGAGCCACTGCATCGATCAGATCTCGAACGGTGGCATCTTCGGCTTCAACGGCGGAGCTACTGAAATCCTCAGCCCCATTCCCGGGGAACTCTACCGCGACAACGGCAATTGCGACTACGACGTTCGGCATGCTCTCAACGCGTCTTATGTGTGGCAGCTGCCGATCGGGCGTGGCCAGGCCCTGGCTGGAAATGCCGGCAAGTTCCTGAACGGCGTCATCGGAGGCTGGCAGCTTTCCGGCGACGTGATCGTGCACACCGGCTTCCCGGAGAGCGCGCTCAGTCCCGGATACTTTGCCAACGGTAACGGCGTCTTCAACGCCGGCACCCCCTTCTCCGGCCTCGACACCACGGCCGACCCGGTCCCGGGCGTCTCCCTCTATTCCAAGAACACTTCACTGCCTTCCACCCAACCCGGGCAAATACAGTGGTTTAATCCCGCCGCCTTCACCGCGACGGTCGATCCGACCACCGGTGCATGCACGGCGGGCGAGCTGAATGGCACGGGCGATAACCCTGCGACCTGCCAGTTCGGTAGCGGCGGGCGCAACACCCTGTTCGGACCCGGATTTGCCAACACCGATATGTTCCTGGGCAAGACGTTCAGTCTCACGGAGCGGCTAAAGCTCAAGATTGAACTTCAAGCCTACAACCTCTTCAACCATCCCAACTTCAGGGAGCCGGGTTCGACTTTCGGCGTCCCCTCAAACGCGTCCAGCCTCACGAGCGTTGGCGCGGTCGGGGTTGGATCAGAAGCCAGCGGGCCCACCAGCTTGCTCGGCGCCGGACTCGGCGGTGACAGCGGCGTTCGCATGGTGGCCTTCCGAGGCATGATCACCTTCTAAGCAATTCGTCTCGTAAATCAAGGGGCGGGCCTTCGGGTCCGCCCTTTTTTTTGCTCCGTGGTACTGGCGTCACTTGTCCATGTCCCCGCGCACCGTCATTCCCGCCTTCGCGGGAAGACGGTGTGCTGAGGTTCCGCAAATGACGCCAGCATCCACGGGTCAAGGACAATTGACAACGCCGTCTGAACCCTTGACAATCTAATATGCGAATCGGGGTTCACACCTCAATTGCCGGCGCCTTGGCAAATGCCGCCCACCGCGCGCAGGCGATCGGTTGTGACGGTTTTCAGATGTTTTCGGCGAATCCCCGCGGGTGGCGCGCGGCGCCGCCTTCTGAGGCAGGCTGCGAGACGTTCCGCCAGGTGCGGGCCGGCTTTCGACTGGCGCCGGTCGCGATCCACGCCAACTACCTGATCAACCTGGCATCGTCCGACCCGGCCGTGCGCGATCTTTCGGTGGCTGCCTTCCGGGCGGAGCTGCAACGCGCGCTTGCGCTGGGCGCGGATTACGTGGTGATCCACCCCGGAAGCGCCAGGGACGGCGAGCGTGCTCCGGCAGTCCGCCGGATGGTGGAGTCGCTGGCGAAAGCGGCCGACGGCCTGCATCTGAGCGGCCTCACCCTGCTGGTCGAGAACACGGCCGGGCAGGGGGCGGTGCTCGGCGCAAGCCTCGAGGAACTGGCGGAACTCCTGGCGGGAGCGGCGCGCGTGATGCCGGCGGGCGTCTGTCTCGATACGGCGCACTTGTTTGCGGCCGGCTACGCCATCCACACAGCGCGAGGTCTCACCGAGACCGTACGGCTGATGGAGTCGACCGTCGGCGTGAAGAATGTGCGTCTCATCCACGCCAATGACTCGAAAACCGCCCTCGCCTCGCACGTCGACCGGCACGAGCACATCGGCAAGGGCGGAATCGGCCTCGACGCTTTTCGCCGCATCGTGCGACACCCGAAGTTGCGCCGTATTCCGTTTATTTGCGAGACGCCGATCGATAAGCCGAACGACGACCGCCGGAATCTCCGGGTCTTGAGGAAACTCTCGGACTTAGAGCAAGCCTGTCTAGACTGTCATTCCGAGGACCCGTAGGCGACGAGGAATCTCGCAGGTCGTCCATTTTTCAGAGCGGGATTCCTCGCTGCGCTCGGAATGACACGGTTGTGGAACGTCTTTCAACAGCCCGGAAACCCGGCTGAGGCGAAAAAACTGAGAAGCTGACAAACTGAGAAACTGACAAACTCAGGAACTGAGAAACTCCTTTGGACTACAACCCACAAGAGATCGAAGCGAAGTGGCAGGAGCGCTGGGCGCGCGAACGGCTCTTCGAGACCGACGCGGATCCGGCGCGGCCCAGGTACTACGTCCTCGAGATGCTGCCTTATCCCTCCGGCGACATCCACATGGGCCACGTGCGCAACTATTCGATCGGCGACGCCCTGGCCCGTTACCTGCGCATGAAGGGCTACAACGTGCTGCATCCCATGGGCTGGGACGCCTTCGGCCTGCCGGCGGAGAACGCGGCCATCAAGAGCGGCCGGCACCCGTCGGAATTCACCTTCAGCCACATCGATCGCATGCGAGGCCAGTTGCAGAGGCTAGGGTTCAGCTACGACTGGCGGCGCGAGGTGGCCACTTGCGTCCCCGAGTACTATCGCTGGAACCAGTGGTTCTTCATCAAGATGTTCGAGCGGGGCCTCGCCTATCGCAAGTACAGCCGCGTGAACTGGTGCCCCAAGTGCGAGACGGTGCTCGCGAACGAGCAGGTGGTGGACGGCTGCTGCTGGCGTCATGAAGACACGCGGGTGGAAGAGCGGGAGCTCGAACAGTGGTTCCTGAAGACCACCGCCTACGCCGAACAGTTGCTGGACGATATGAAGATGCTGCGCTGGCCGGAGCGGGTGCTCACCATGCAGCGCAACTGGATCGGCAAGTCCACGGGCGCCGAGGTGGACTTCAAGGTGGATGGCCTCGGGGAATCGATCCGCATCTTTACCACGCGCATCGACACGATCTTCGGTTGTACGGCGCTGTTCCTCGCCGCCGAGCATCCGGTCGTGCAGAAGCTGATGGCGGCCTCAAAGCGGCCCGAAGAGCTGGCTCGCGAAGTGGAGCGGATTGCGGCCTCGTCCGTGCAGGCGCGCGTGGAAGTGAACTTGAAGAAAGAAGGCGCGCCCACCGGATTCACGGCGCGCAATCCGTTCAACGGTGAAAGCGTCCCGGTCTGGATCGCGAATTTCGTGCTGACGGGCTACGGCACCGGTGCCGTGATGGCCGTGCCGGCGCACGATCAGAGGGACTTTGAATTCTGTACGGCTTACGGCCTTCCCATCCGCACGGTGATCCTCCCGGCCGGCGCAGGCGCGGGGCCTGCCTCGGGCGCAGCAAGCAGCGCCCCTACGGCGTTCACAGAGTATGGCGTGCTCGAGAACTCCGGCGCTTACAGCGGACTCGGCTCCGAAGATGCCATCGAGCGCATGACGGGTGATGCGGAGAAGGCCGGGTTCGGCCAGCGCAAGGTCCATTTCCGTCTCAAGGACTGGGGCGTTTCCCGGCAGCGCTACTGGGGCACGCCGATCCCCATGATCTACTGCGGCCAATGTGGAATCGTGCCGGTGCCGGAGGCGGATCTGCCGGTGGTGCTGCCGCGAAATGTGAAGCTGACGGGCGAGGGACGGGCCGCTCTCGCCACTGTGCCGGAATTCGTGGAGGTGAAGTGCCCGAAGTGTGGCGGGGCGGGCCGGCGCGAAACGGACACCATGGACACGTTCGTGGATTCGTCGTGGTACATGTACCGGTACACGGACCCAAAGATCTCGACCGCGCCCATAAACCGCGAGATCGTGAAGCAGTGGTTCCCGGTGGATCAGTATATCGGCGGCATCGAGCACGCCATCCTGCACCTGATCTACATGCGATTCTGGACCAAGGTCATGCGGGATATCGGATTGGTTGAGTTCCCCGAGCCGGTGACGCGCTTGTTCAATCAGGGCATGGTGATTAAAGACGGCGCCAAGATGTCGAAGTCCAAAGGCAACGTGGTGGATCCTGTGGCGATGTGCGCGCGCTACGGCGCGGACACGGTCCGGCTGTACATGCTCTTCGCGGCGCCGCCCGAGAAGGACCTGGAGTGGAGCGACCGCGGCATCGAGGGCGCGTGGCGCTTCCTGAATCGGGTGTATCGCATGGCGTCGGGCCACGCGGATCGCTTGCGCGCCGTCTCCGAGCCCGTGGGCGAGGCCGGCCCGTGGAGCGCCGAGGAGCGCCGCCTCCTGCGCAAATCGCACCAGACGCTGAGGCACGTCAGCGAAGACATGGAAGAGCGCTGGCACTTCAACACCGACGTGGCTGTCATCATGGAACTCGCCAACGAGATTGCGGACCTGGAGCCGGCAATCGAGTCGGGCGCCGTGCGTCCTGCCGTGCTGAGGTCCGCGCTCGAGGTGCTCGTGCTGCTGCTCGCGCCCTTCGCGCCGCACATCGCCGACGAACTGTGGGGCGCTCTCGGCCACGAGGGATCCACGCAGCGCGTGGCATGGCCGGCGTTTGACCCGGAACTCGCGGCGGAAGAAGAGCTCGAGATCCCGGTGCAGGTCAACGGCAAGCTGCGGGCACGCATTCGTGTGCCGGCCACCGCCACCGACGATGAAATCCGCATTTTGGCGCTCGATGAATCGAAGGTCCGCGAGCATCTGGAAGGCCGGCAGCTTGTGAAAGCGATCATCGTGCCGAAAAAGCTGGTGAATGTAGTCGTCAGATGATTGACTCATTGATTCAATGAATCATCGGTTCAATGCCCAGGCGCGGGATTGAGTCAATGAGTCAATGAATCAATGAAATCAATGGCTTGATCCATGGAACATTCCCATCCCATCGTAGTTCTCGACTTCGGATCGCAGTTCACCCAGCTCATCGCGAGGCGGATCCGCGAGATGCAGGTGTACTCGGTGATCGTGCCGTGCCACATCGCTTTTGACGATCTGGTGCGGATGGAGCCGCAGGCGCTGATCCTCTCGGGCGGCCCCTGTTCGGTCTATGACCCGGCTTCGCCCACGGCAGACGAGCGCATTTTCACCCTCAGGCTGCCGGTTCTCGGGATCTGCTACGGCCTGCAGTTCATTTCACACAAGCTGGGCGGCAAGGTGGAGCCCGCAGCGCGCCGGGAGTATGGCTTCGCCGAACTCCAGTTCGAGCCGTCGAGCGCCCTGCTGGCCGGCCTGCCCTCGCCCTTGCGCGTCTGGAACAGCCACGGCGACCACATCGTGGAAGTCCCGCCCGGCTTCCGGGTGACCGGCCGCACCGAGAACGCCGTCTCGGTGATTGAGAACCCCGAGGCGCGGATCTACGCGGTGGAGTTCCACCCCGAGGTGCGGCACACGGATCGCGGCGACGACGTCCTGCGCCATTTCGTCTTCGACATCGTCGGCGCGCGGCCGAACTGGTTTCCGCGCTCCTTCGTTGAGGAGACGGTGGAACAGGTCCGGCGGCAGGTCGGAGACGGTCAGGCGCTCTGCGCGCTGTCCGGAGGCGTGGATTCGGCCGTGGCGGCCACCCTGGTGGGCCGCGCCCTGGGCGACCGTCTTACCTGCGTCTTCGTCAACAACGGGTTGCTGCGCCAGGGCGAGTTCGAGAAAGTGACCGAGGCGCTCAGCCGTCAGGGTCATTTGAGCGTGCGCGCCCTCGATGCCTCGGCCCGGTTCCTGAAACGTCTCGAGGACGTCGTTGATCCCGAGAGGAAGCGCAAGATCATCGGGGAGGAATTCATCCGCGTCTTCGAAGAGGAGGCGCGGCGCCTGGGCAAAGTCGAGTTCCTGGTGCAGGGCACCCTTTACCCCGACGTGATTGAGTCGGTCTCGGTGAGGGGACCGGCGGCCATCATCAAGAGCCATCATAACGTCGGCGGACTGCCGGCCGACCTGCAGTTCAAGCTCATTGAGCCGCTGCGCGAGCTTTTCAAGGATGAGGTCCGCCGCGTGGGGCGCGAGCTCGGACTGAGCGAAGAGGTGGTGGGCCGGCAGCCTTTTCCCGGGCCGGGCCTGGCGGTGCGCATTCTGGGCGCGGTCACGCCCGAGCGATTGCGCCTGGTGCGCGAGGCGGACACCATCGTGCAGCAGGAGGTAAAGCGCGCCGGCTTTTACCACCGCTTGTGGCAGTCGTTCGCCGTACTCCTGCCCGTCTCGAGCGTAGGTGTGATGGGTGACGCGCGCACTTACGGCTCCACCATCGCCGTGCGAGCCGTGGAGTCGGAAGACGGCATGACGGCGGACTGGGCCCGGCTGCCTCTCGATCTGCTCGAACGCATCGCCACGAGGATCGTCAACGAGGTGAAGGGGATTAACCGTGTCGTCCTCGACATCACGTCGAAACCGCCCGGCACAATTGAATGGGAATAAGGGAAGCGTCCGCCGTCCGGGGAGTCAGCGGCTGACGAGCTTTTGGGCCACGTAGAGCAGCAGTTGATGGTCTTTCTCGTCGATGCGCTCGGTAAGCCGTTTGACCCTCTCGAGGAACCGGGCTTCGCCTTCCGCCTCGGCCTCCTTCGCGAGTTCTTTGGCGTTCGCCCGAGCGTTTGGCCCCGGTTCCCCGTCGCCCTCGTAAAACAGCTCATAAAGGGGGATTTCGAGGGCCGCTGCCATCCGCTCCAGGGTCTCGAGTGAGGGTACGGTGTGCCCGTTTTCGACCCGGGAGATGTAACAGCGCAGCAGGCCGGTGCGGCGCTCGATATCGCCCTGGGAAAGCGACGCCTGTTCACGGAGTTCTCTAAGCCGTTTACCGATGAGCATATGAGCAAATGCTGTCACAAAGGGGCTGGTCCGTCAACGGGAAAACGCTCACCCAATTTGCGCCGGTGCGGGAGGGGCCGTTCCATGGCCGGGGCTAAAGGAGGGTGCGTGAAACCCGTGGCCCTGCGTGGCAGCGGCTTTGCCGCCCTGCTGTGCGGCAAAGCCGCCGTTTCTCGGTTTTCACACACACCCTAAAGTCCGTCCTTTGGGCGTCAACGCGTTGTAACCAGAGGAACAGCGGTCTCGTCTTTAGCCTCAGGGAAGGCGAGTACAATGGAAACTCGATGGCAACCCTCGAAAAGGATGACCCGGAGGTCGAGTGGATCCGGCGCACCCAGCAGGGTGACGGAGACGCTTACGCCCTGCTGGTCTCGCGCTATGAGCGCCGTGTCTTCAGCCTGGTTTATCGCATCATGCGGCGGCACGAGGAAGTGGAGGAGATCGCTCAGGAGATTTTCATCAAGGCCTTCCTGGCGGTCGGGAACTACCACTTCGAAGCGGCCTTCGGCACTTGGCTCATGCGGATCGCCATCAACCACTGCTATGACCAGTTGCGGCGGCGGCGCTCCTCGCGCGTCACGTATTTCTCCGAGATGTCCGCGGACGGCGAGCAGGCGGTGGTCCTCAGCGCGGAAAGCCGCGAGGGAGGCCGCATCCAGGTGGAACTCGAGGGCCGCGACCTGGCGGGCAAGTTGCTCGAGCGCGCATCCCCTGAGGATCGTATGATCCTGACTTTGAAGGAGATCGAGGATCTGTCGGTGGATGAGATTTCTAGGCTTCTGAAGCTGAAGGCCAGCACCGTCAAGGTCCGGTTGCATCGCGCTCGCAAGCGCATGCTGGCGGATTTCCGCCGCTGGCAGGAAGGGAAATGACTATGCGCTGCTATAAAGTCCGGAGGCTCGTGACCTCGGAAGGCGCCGCGCGCTCTCCGGAGCTCGAGCAGCATCTCGGGAGATGCGGGGCTTGTGCCGCCTACGCGCGGGACTGGGAGCGGCTGCGGACGTCTTTCCAAAAGGCTGCTGCCGAGCCGGCGCCTGAGCCGAGCTTCGGGTTTGCCGCCCGCTTGATCCGTCTACTGCCGGGCGCCGCCGCTGAGGCCCGGGCGCGCGAAGTGTCGGTGGAACGTACGGGCCGGCGTTTTGTGCTTGCCGGACTGCTGGCCGCGGTGTTGCTCGTGCTGGGACTGCTGGTGCCGCCTTCGGGTCCGGTGCGGTCGCCGGAGGCCGCGGAGATCCAGACATCGCGCGTGGAGGCTACGGCCGCTCAGAACTACCCGCTCTTTTCGAATCAGGCGATCGAAGGCGAGTACGAGTTCGCCCCCGTGGGTGGAGGACACTGAAACCCCATGCAACGCCGAGCCGCTCTGTATTTTGTGCTGACCTTCGTGCTGGGCGTGGCCGCCGGCGCCGTGGGCATGTTTCTCTACGCCTGGTACGGGGGCCACTGGCATCGCCCGATGACCCGGCCCGATTTCGTCAAGTATCTCAGCCAGGAGTTGAAGCTCGACAGCCAACAGACCCAGCAAGTGTCCCAGATCATCGAGGGTTCTTCCAAGAAATTCGACGATCTGCGCGCCCAGACCCGGCCCCAGTTCGAGGCTCTCCGCCAGCAGACCGACGATCAGATCCGCCAGGTACTTCGCCCCGACCAGGAGCAGAAGTTCGACGAAGTGATCCGCAAGTGGCGGCAGACCATGCGCTCGCCGCCGCACTAGGCCCCGCATCAGAACCGCGTAGCGCCATCGTG
The DNA here is from genome assembly GCA_035949375.1 of Terriglobia bacterium. Classification (GTDB taxonomy): domain Bacteria; phylum Acidobacteriota; class Terriglobia; order UBA7540; family UBA7540; genus Gp13-AA77. The sequence goes on from DASZIG010000039.1 coordinate 37,758, forward strand.
GGCCTTGGAAGCCGCCCCTAGAACGGGATGTCTTCGTCCGTAATCTCTCCCGAAGATGGAGGGGTGTCAGGACCGCCGCTGTCGGCCTCAGCCCCGCCGCCGGGCTCCGCCGCAGGACGGCTCGACATGCCGCCGGCCGCGCGCTCCGTGTCCGCTCTCGATCCGAGCATGGTCATGGAACGGGCGACAATGTCATAACCCGTGCGCTTGGCTCCGCTCTGGTCCTCCCACTGGCGGCTCCGGATGCTGCCCTCGATGTACACCTGCTTGCCCTTGGTGAGATACTCGCCGCAGATTTCGGCCAGCTTGCTCCAGGCCACAATGTTGTGCCATTCCGTGCGGCGCTGCTGCTCGCCGTTGCGATCCTTGAAGACCTCGTCGGTGGCGAGCGAGAACTTGGCCACCGGCGTCCCGCTCGGCGTGTACTTTACCTCCGGATCTTTCCCCAGGCGTCCGATCAAAATCACCTTATTGACGGAACCGCTCATCGAAGCCTCCCTTGTGGATCGAAATTCTTCCCTAGACGCGCCCTTCAGAGCGGCAGTCCGAATCGACAAGCGCCCGCCTGAAGAGTCTTCTACGGCGTGTCCTTGTGCCTACGTCAGCCTCCGCAACCGTTGCCGCGCCAGGTCCGCCTCATGGGAGTGCGGGTACCGGCTCACGAGCGAGCGCAGTTCGCGCGCGCCGGCCTCGGTCCGGCCCATGGCGATGAGGGCGTACGCTTTCTTCAGTTGGGCGGCGGCCAGCTTGTTGCCGTTAGGATAACGCTCCAGGCACTTGTTGTACTCCGCGATCGCCTGATCGTATTTCTTCTGGTTGTAGTAGGAGTCGCCGATGTAGAACTGCGCGTTGGAGGCGAGATCGGTGTCGCCGTAGTACTGCACGTACTGCTGGAATTCCTGGGTCGCCAGGTCGTAATGGCCGGAGTTGTAGTCGCGCAAGCCCGATTGATACAGCGTGTCGGGATCGGGCGCGGGCGGAGCCGCCGTCCGGGCAGGGACGGGTCCGGCGGGGTAGCCATTCGAGGCGCCTCCCGGGCCCGGACCATTGGGCGCTGGAGCCCCGCCGGGCTGCGGAGGCTGCTGCGTATTGGGCTGCGCGGCGCCGGGCTGCTGCTGCGTGTTGATGGTCTGGATGATGTTCTGCGTCTGGGCCATCTGGTCGCTCAGCTTCGAGAGGCGCGCCTTAGCTTCCTCCAGGCTCTCGCTCAAAGCCTGCATCTGGCTGGTCATACTGTCAAAACGGCTGTTGCTGGTGGCCAGGTTCTGCCCGTTCGTGCGCTGCAGCTCGGCGATGGTCCCCTTCATGGAGTTCACATTGTCATTCGCCTGCTCCACCAGGGTCTTGAGAATGGCCGACTGCGTGTCGACCGTTTTTTGCATGTTCTCCACCGTCTGCTGGAGCGTCTCCAGTTGCTGTTGCATCTGGACGAGCTCCTTGTTCACGGCAAAACCGGGCGCCGCCGCCCCTCCGGCGAACACAAACAGCAATAAGGCTTGTGGCATTGTTGATTTCAAGGTAGTTCCATGCACCTCTTTTCGGCCAAAGTCGGACTCGCGTCAGTTTACCGCAATTGGCTCGCAGGTACCAGCATAGCCGGTCTTTGGACGGGCGAAACGGCAGGCCGGACGCGTGCTAAATGCCTCCGATCGCATATCGCTCTGGGAAAGCCGAAGAGCGCGGCATTCCTCGGCGCATTTGACCGGTTCGCCGCCGAGCCCTAGAATCGGTTTGGGGCAATTTCTCCTATGGCCAGGAAACCTCCACCGCAACCCGAAGGGTTGGATCGTCCGGCGCCGCTGCCGCCTTGGGCGCGCAGCCGTCGCATCTTCGGCCAATTTGTATTCAGCGTCCTGCTGCTGCTGGCGGCGGGCAGCGGAGTGCTGGCGGGCCTGCTGTTCGTGTACTCCACCAACCTGCCCAAGGTGGCCGAGCTTGAGACCTACCGTCCGGACGTGATGACCGAGCTCTACGCCGCGAGCGGCGTGCCCATCGCGAGCTTCGCCCTGGAGCATCGCGTGATCGTCAGCTACGACCAGATTCCTCCGGTGATGCGCGACGCGGTTCTTTCCATCGAGGACCGCCACTTCGAGAGCCACGTCGGCGTGGACGTGATCCGTATCGTGCGCGCCGCCGTCACCGATCTGCTGGAGTGGCGGGCGGCCCAGGGCGCGAGCACCCTCACGCAACAGCTTAGCCGCCGCCTGTTTCTGACCCCGGAAAAGAACTGGCGGCGCAAGGTGGAGGAGGCGTTACTCTCCATCCAGATCGAGCGCCACTTCACCAAGCCTCAGATCTTCACCATGTACGCGAACCAGATGGAGCTCGGCTACGGCAACTTCGGATTCGAAGCGGCCTCCGAGTTTTATTTTGGCAAGCACCTGACCGAACTGACGCTGCCGGAAGCCGCGACCCTCGCCGGGCTGCCGCAGAATCCCAACATCTACTCGCCCATCCGGCATCCCGAGAGGTGTCTCGAGCGGCGCAATCGCGTGCTCGACGCCATGCTCGACAACGGCAAGATCACGCGCGCCCAGTACCGCGCTGCCCGCGTGGCGCCTCTGGGGCTGAACATCCAGCACTGGAACAACAACCTGGCGCCGTACTTTGTGGAGGACGTGCGCGAGTTCCTGGAGAAGAAGTACGGCGAGGAGGCGGTGGAGCAGAAGGGCTTGAAAGTCTACACCACGGTCGACCTGAAGGTGCAGCGCGAGGCCGAGGAAGCTCTGCAGCAGGGCCTGCGCAACGACGACAAGACCCGCGGCTGGCGCGGCCCGGAGAAGAACATCCTGCGCGCTTCCACCACGGACGCGGCCGCTCCGCCGGTGAGCCTCGAATCCTATGTGGACGATGACTGGCATGGCGAGCCCGCCGCGGGGAGCTTGAAGCACGGCCTCGTGATGTCGGTCAGCTCCGAAGGGGCCGTCGTGCGTTTCGGGGAATACATCGCGCACGTCACGCCGGCGGACTTCGCCTGGACCCACAAAGAGGAAGCGCACGACGTCTTTCTTCCCGGCGACGTGGACCTGTTCCTCATCAAGGGGGTTAAAGGCCGGACGGTGCAGGCCAAGCTCGACCAGGTACCGGACGTTCAGGGGGCCATGCTGGTGCTCGACAACGAGACCGGCGCCATCCGCGCCATGGTGGGCGGCTACGATTTCAACACCAGCAAGTTCAACCGCGCAGTGCAGGCCGAGCGCCAGGTGGGGTCATCGTTCAAGGTTTATGTTTACGCGCAGGCCTTCATGGACGGGCTCAAGCCCTTTGATACCGTGGTCGACAGTCCCATCAGTTATCCATCCTCGTCGGGGGTTTGGGCGCCGCACAACTACGACAACAAGTATGAGGGCAGCATCAACCTGATCCGGGCGCTGGCGGAGTCCCGCAACGTGCCCGCCGTGCGGCTGCTGGCGCACGTGGGCATCGATCAGGTGATCAAGCTCTGCCGCCGATTCGGGCTGACCTCGCGCCTGGTGCCCAACCTGCCGCTCGCGCTCGGCGCCTCTGACCTGACGCTGATCGAGCACACGTCGGCGTTCACCACCTTTCCCGACGACGGCTTGCACATCGCGCCGCGCAGCATCGACCGGGTTACGGACTACGATGGCCGCGTGATCGATGAGTTCCGGCCCGAAGTGACCGATGTGCTGCCCGCGCCCATCGCGCGCCTGATGGTCTCGATGCTCAAGGAGCCCATCGAATACCCTACCGGGACCGCGGCGCGCGCCCGGACGCTGGCCGCCAAGTACGACATCGCCGGCAAGACAGGCACCACCAACGATTTCACCGACGCCTGGTTCCTCGGCTTTTCGCCGGCGATTACCTGCGGGGTGTGGGTGGGATTCGACGACCACCGCACGCTTGGCGACAAGGAGGAAGGCTCGCACGTGGCCCTGCCCATCTGGATGCAGTTCATGGGTGAGGCGCTCGCCGATCTTCCGCCCGCGAAGTTCACAGATTCGCCCTCGTTGACGAGCCCGCAGGTGGTGGATCAGATTCTGGCCAGCACCGGCACCGAGTCCGTGCTTGCGGAGCGGCGGGGTTCGACCAATCCCAGGGCCGTAACGGCGGCGCCCGCCACGAAGCCGGCCGATCCGCCCGCCACCAAGCTGGCCGATCCGCCCGCTTCGAAGGTCAAGCCGTACCCGCCACCGCCCGCCGAAGCCGCAAGTCCGCAGAATTAGCTGGTGCGGTTCTCTCGCGCCATCTGCCATGTTCAGACTCTTTCGAGCATGTGCAGACTTTTGAGCCGCAGTCATTCCCGCGAAGGCGGGAATCGACCAGGGCAACGCTTGCAGATCAGGACAACGCTTGTAGCCTCTTCGAGGCGCAGTCATTCCCGCGAAGGCGGGAATCCATCAGGACAACACTTGTAGCCTCTTGCGAGGCGCCCCGGCGTCACCATGGGGTTCGATGGTGGCCTGCGCCGGCCTTGCGAAAGTGATCGTACCCTCGCGTGTCGAGCGCGACTTGCCGTCCGTCGGCCCGAACCAGCGACAGGCGGCGCCCGGCTTTGATCTCGCCTACTTCGCGCACCATCACGCCGCCGATCCGTTGCGGCATGCGCGCGGCACGCGCCACCGGCACAGTGAAAATCAGCTCATAATCCTCGCCGCCACGGAGCCCAAGCTCGAGCGAATCGCGTCCCGGCGCGGCCTGCGGCAGCGGAAGCTGCGCCTCGCGGATGACGGCGCCACAGCCGCTCGCTGCGCACAGTCGCGCGAGGTCGGCCGCGAAGCCGTCGGTCACGTCGATGGCCGCTGAGGCGAGGCGCATCCGCACGAGCTCGATGCCGGCAGCACACCGCGGCTCGGGATAAAGGTGCGCCCCGAGAGCCTTGCGATTCTCCCCGGCCCGGCGAGCGCGCCGATTTGCTTCGAGCAGGCCGCCGCCGAGGAGGTCGAGTCCCAGCGCCGCGAGCCCCAACCGGCCGGTCACGTAGATCCGATCCCCGGCGCGAGCGCCCGAACGAAGCAAGGCACGGCGGCCCTTCACTTCGCCGACCGCGATGACGTCGATCACGGTGGCGCCGTCCACGAGCGCCGTGTCACCGCCGATCAGACGGACGCCGAAGCGCCGGGCGAGCGCCCCGAACCCGTCGTAGAAGGCGGTGATCCAGGAACGGGTCAAGCGCCGCGCGAGGGCGAGTGAGAGCAGCGCGAAACGAGGCTTCGCCCCCATGGCCGCGAGGTCGCTCAACACCCGGGCCAGCGCGCGATGACCGATGGCGCGCGGCGGGTGGAGATCGAGCCGGAAGTGAACATCCTCGATGGAGAGGTCGGTGGTCAGCACGAGGTCGCAACCGGGACGCGCGCGCACGACAGCGCCGTCATCACCGATGCCGAGGGCGAGCCCGGGTCCACGCCGCGGCCAGCGGCGGCCGAGCCAGCGGACGAATTCAGCCTCGCTGCGGAAAGGCACTGCGGATCCTTGAGTCCGGCGTTCGGAGCGCAGGACGCTTTGCGCCACGGCTGCGCGCACCGGCGGCACCGCTGCCGGTGCCCCCACCGTCACGCTTCGCCGCCCTCTTCGCCTTGATCTCGAAACGCGTCTGCACCGCGGGGCTCTGGAGTTCGCGCAGCGCGTCGCTCGCGATCCAGCGCGCGCTCGGCAGGCCGGTGGCGTGAATGGCGCGGGCACGCTCGACGGCCACGCGGTTCAGGCTCGGGTTGCGCTTGCCGATTTCGCGCAGCGCCCAGTTCACGGCCTTCTTCACGAAATTGCGCCCGTCACCGGACTCGCGCTCGATGGCGACGAAGAAGGGCGTGAATTTCCGGTCCGGCGCCTCGCGGTCGTGCCGCGCCAGCGCCGCCATCAGCGCGAATCCGGCGCGCTTCTCAAACTCGGCGCGCCGCCGGCTCCATTCGAGCGCCTTCGGCCAGGCGAATCGCGTCTTGTCGAAGAGCTCGAAGCAGCAGTCGTCACAGATGCCCCAGGAATCGAGGTCGCGCACCCATCTCTCCATCTGGGCGGCGGAAACTCGCGCCGGATCGTCAACCATGGGCGCGAGCAGACGGGCTTCCGATATGCCCGTGGCCCACAGTTCGAGCGCAAGGCCGTGGTCCTTGCCGATTTCGCGCGCCTGGGTTCGCAGGTGCGGTGTAGTGACGCCGAGTGCGCGATCGACGGGCAGCGCGAAACGCGCCAGGCTCTCCGTCACCGCGGGGTTCGCCAAGGCTCGAAGCCGCGCCAGCACTTCGGTTGCAGTCATGGGCCGGAAACCTGACCTTGCGCCGGAAGGATAACCTTCGACTACGGCGTGACCTTGATCAACACCACGCCGTGCGACGGAACGTTGCTCGAAAATCCGTCCGCCTGGCGGCCGCGATCGGCGTGCGCCCAGAGATCGCGCACCTGACATGGTCCTTTCAGATCGAGGTCTTTCCACTCGACGGACACGGTCGCGGCCTCGTCGCTCGAGTTTACAAGCGCCACGGCCTGGGCGCCGCCGGCGAGCGGTTTGGCCCAGACGCCGTAATTGGGGCTCAAAGTGACGCGGTGACCCTGCTGCCCGAGCGCGTCCTGATCCACCGCGATCACCTCGGGATTCTCAAGAATGTCGAGAGTCTCCCGCGAAGCCGTGCGCAGGTCGTTGCCCGCGAGCAGCGGCGCGGCCAGGATGCACCACAGACTCATGTGCGTGCGATACTCCTCGGCGCTCATGCCGCCGTTGCCGACTTCCAGCATGTCGGGATCGTTCCAGTGTCCGGGCCCGGCCCACTGCTCGAGACCGACCTGGTCAACCAGGATTCGCGTCATCGACTTCCAGTCGTCGGAAATGTCGCCGGTGGTCCGCCAAAGATTGCCGCCGACCGCGGGGCCCCACTCCCACACGCCATCACGGCCATACTGGCACAGGCTGTAGACGATCGGCCGTCCCGTGGCGCGCAAGGCTTCGCCCATCTTCTGATAGACCGCCTGCATGTCCCCGTCCTGATAAATCTTGGCGGCGCTGCACCAGTCGTACTTCAGATAGTCGATGCCCCAGGCCGCATAGGTGCGCGCGTCCTGCGCCTCGTGGCCGTAGCTGCCCGCGAATCCCGCGCAGGTCTTGGTGCCCGGCCCGGAGTAGATGCCGAGCTTGAGGCCCTTGCTGTGCACATAGTCCGCGAGCGCCTTCATGTTCGGGAACTTGTCGTTGGTGCGGATGTTGCCCTGCGCGTCGCGCGTTCCCTGCCAGGTGTCGTCGATGTTCACATAGACGTAGCCCGCGGCCTGCATGCCGTCGCCCGCCATGGTGTCGGCGATTTCGCGCACCGTTTTGTCATCGACCTTGCCGGCAAAGTGATTCCAACTGTTCCAGCCCATCGGCGGGGTGCGCGCGAGACCGTTCGCGGGTACGGGATGAAGCGCCGGCGGAGGGATGCGCTCGGGCCAGTTGGCCGCCACCTCGGCAGCGGTGGCGCGCCGCGCCGTCAGGTGCACGGGCGCATCGCTGCGCGGCGTCGGAGCGGAAATCTCCAGCGTGTCGCCTTTCACGGTTCCGCCATAGGTGAGCGTGCGCGATCTTTCGCCGAAATTGAGCTGCACCGCGAACGAGAACTGGTCGCCGTTCACCTGGCCATTCACGATGGCGAGATCGGAGGATGCCGCGGACACAATGCCCGTCAGCCTTGTTCCGTCCTGCTTGAAGCGGAACATCAAATGCATCGTGCCGCCGTCCGGACGGGGCCCGGCCGCCGTCCAGTCACCGGTAAGATCGGAGGCAAGCGCCGAAGGCGCCGCAGCCAGCAGCAGGACCAGCAGGAATCGCCGGAGAATCAGTTGCATCACACCACCTCTTCTCGATCCTCGATTGCCGTAGCTGATAAGACTATCGCTCCCGTCGAGCCTTGCCAAGCGGGATCAGCCGAAAAACGAG
>DASZIG010000040.1:0-55107 GCA_035949375.1 Terriglobia bacterium
ACCCTCTTATTTTTCAATCCCGATTTCTTCTCGCCCATCGTGAACCACGAACAGCTCGGAGCGAACGACCTGAAGGCGCGCGGGGACCGGTGGGTTTTTATGGTAATGGGACATCTGAAGGCGGGTGTGACTCCGGCACAGGCGATTGCGGATCTCGACTCGATTGGCGCGGAGCTGGAAAGGAAATATCCCAAAGACGATGGCAAAATAACCTTCACCTTGGCTCGTCCCAGCCTGTATGGCGATTATCTGGGCCGTCCGGTACGGGAATTTCTGACCGCATTGACGGTGCTCGCGGGGTTAATTCTACTGGCCGCATGCGCCAACCTGGGCAGCCTGTTTGCGGCGCGCGCCACGGATCGTTCCCAGGAGATCGCTATGCGGCTCGCGCTGGGATCGGGGCGCGGACGTCTTCTGCGGCAGGTCTTTACCGAGGCCATCCTGATTTCACTGATCGGGGGCGCCGTCGGCCTGTGGGGCAGCGTGCTCCTCTTGCGCGCTCTGAGCGTGTGGCGGCCGCTTCCGGCAGCGCCCGTCCATGTGCCGGTGACCCCGGACGCCCACGTCTACATGGTCGCTTTGCTGCTGGCTTTGGCAAGTGGGTTCCTCTTTGGCGCCGTCCCCGTGAGGCAGGTCCTCCGCACGAATCCCTATCAGGTGATCAAGTCGGGATCAGCCGGCCGGGCGGGACGGCGGGTGACGGCGCGGGACCTGCTGCTGGTGGTGCAGATTTCGATCTGCGCCGTGCTGGTCACTTCGTCGATGGTTGCAGTGCGAGGACTGCTGCGCTCGCTGCACGGCCACTTCGGCTTTGAACCGAAGAACGCCATGCTCGTCGAAACCGCTCTAAGCATGGCGGGTTACAGCGGCGACGAACTGCCCGCCATGCACAAGCACATGATCGATGCCGTGCAGGCGATTCCCGGCGTACAGACCGTGGGGTCGGTCGATCGGCTGCCGGTGTACTACGGGGCCAACAGCTCCGACGTCTTTGCCGACAAGACGGCCGACCTGAGGCCATCGAATGTTGCGGCTGAAGCCATGGTGTACAACATCTCACCCGGATATTTCGAGGCGGCCCGGACAGCCCTGCTCACGGGCAGGAGTTTCACCTGGCATGACGACAAAGCTTCGCCGCGCGTTGCCGTGGTCAATCGCGAGTTTGCACACCGAATCTTCGGCTCGATCCCGAACGCGATGGGCGGACACTACAAGTTGGGCGACGGATCGCGCATCCAAGTAGTCGGCGTGGTCGAAGACGGGAAATACGGAAGCCTCGCCGAAGATCCGCAGCCGGCGATGTTCCTGCCCATCCTGCAATCGCCGGCGGGGCAGAGCTGCCTGGTGGTGCGCTCGAATCGCGATCCGCAGCAACTGGCGGCAGCAATCAGGAGCACGATGCGCGAGCTCGATCCGGGACTGCCCGTGACCATCGAAACCTGGAGTCGCGAAATGGACGCAGCCCTGTTCCCCTCGCGGGTGGCAACGGTGGCGCTCGGTGTGCTGGGCCTGATGGGCGCCCTGCTATCGGTGACGGGCGTTTTCGGCATGGCGGCCTATTCCGTCAGCAAACGACTGAAGGAATTAGGAATTCGTATCGCCCTGGGCGCGCGGCGTAAGGAAGTGTTGCACGCAGCCTTGGGGCGGGCCTTCAAGCTGCTGACCTTTGGCTCAGCAGGAGGATTGCTTCTGGGAATCCTGGCCAGCCGGGTGCTCGCGTCCATCGTCTACGAGGCAACTCCCCGCGATCCCCTGGTATTGGCTGCTGTTGTTCTGGCGATGTCGTTGCTCGGGCTGCTGGCTACCTGGATTCCGGCACGGCGCGCCCTGTCGATTGATCCTTCGATACTGCTGCGCGACGAGTGAACGGTCCGCGCCAGTCCTTGCTACAAGCCGAAGACGGCCGAAGACGTGTCCCTACCGTACGATTTCCCAGGCGGGCATACCGCGACGGTCGCATCCGAGCCTTAATTCCCAGTTGTGTGAGACGGCGACTAATGTCAACATGGCACGCTTCACTGGAGGAAGGCCATGCGACCTGGAAAGCGTTCGACGAAAGTGCTCGTTGCCGGTGGCTGGATTCTCGCCTTGGGCGCGACGCTGGCCCTCTTCGTTGCGGGCCGCGTTGTACGCGCTCAGGAGCCCGATGAATCAGCGCCTCAGCAGATGACTCCGCCCCCGGCCGCCGCGGAACGTCCCGGCGGTCCCGCGTCTCCGGCCTCCCCCGGCGCGGCCGCCAAGCCGGCGGAGAGGAAAGAGGAACCGGAGCAGCCGCCGGTTATCACTCACCACGAACTCCACATCAACGGGCGGGCGCTGAAATACACGGCCACGGCGGGCCTGATGCCGATCAAGAACGCCGACGGCGACACCCACGCGCACATCTTTTTCATTGCTTACACACTCGATAATCCTCCCGCGCATCGCCCGCTGACCTTTGCGTTCAATGGCGGGCCGGGTTCAGCGTCAGTCTGGCTGCACCTGGGCGTCATCGGGCCGCGGCGCGTCAAGTTGCTGCCCGAGGGCGGCATGCCTCCGCCGCCCTTCGAATTGGTGGACAATGATCAAACCTGGCTTGACCAGACCGACCTGGTCTTCATCGATCCGGTCGGCACCGGTTACAGCCGGCCGGTGAAGCCCGAGTATGGAAGAGAGTACTGGAGCGTGCAGGGTGACATCCAGTCGGTAGGCGAGTTCATCCGGCTTTACCTGAGCCGCTATTCGCGCTGGAACGCGCCGTTGTTCCTCGCCGGCGAAAGCTATGGCACCACGCGCGCGGCCGGGCTCTCCGGATATCTCGTCGGACACGGCATCGCGCTCAACGGCATCGTGCTGGTGTCGACCGTGCTCAACTTCGAGACGCTCGAGTTCGCGCGCGGGAACGATGTCCCCTACGTTCTCTACCTGCCCACTTACACCTCGACGGCCTGGTACCACAAGAAACTGCCTCCTGACCTGCAGCAGCGCGATCTCGCGGGGCTGCTCGGCGAAGTGAAGGCCTGGGCGGGCACGGAATACGCGGCCGCGCTGGCCGAGGGCGACTCGCTTCCGCCCGCGGCGCGCGCCGCCGTCATCGACAAGCTGGCCGCCTACACCGGCCTCTCCAAAGCCTATGTCGACGAGAGCAACTTGCGCGTACAGCAGGACCACTTTTGCGCCGAACTGCTGCGCGACCAGAAGCGCATCGTCGGCCGCCTCGACAGCCGGTTCACGGGCAGTAACGCGCTCGGGGTCTCGGAGGGGACCGACTATGACCCGAGCGAAGCCGGCATCCGTCCGCCCTTTACCTCCATGTTCAATAATTACGTGCGCGACGAACTCGGCTACAAGTCGGACGTCGAGTATTACATCCTAGGCGGCGGCCTGCGAGGCTGGGAATGGCTCCCGAGCCGTGGATTCGGCGGTGCCCAGGGGTACGCGGACGTCAGCCCGGCGCTGCGCGACGCGCTGGTCAGGAATCCGTACATGAAGCTCTTCATGGCGATGGGATACTTCGATCTGGCCACGCCTTTCTACGCCGCCGAATACACCCTGGACCACCTGGGGCTTGACCTGAAAGTGCATGACAACATCTCCACCGGGTACTACAACGCCGGCCACATGGTCTACATCGACAGCGACTCGCTTACCAAACTAAAGCGCGATGTTTCCGGATTCATGGCCGGGGCCCTGCAGCCCTCGGCGGCCGCGAGCCGATAGTCAGGCGACCACCAGAATGAAGAGGCGATCCTTCCTGAAGCAGGCGGCGACCTTCCCGGCCGCAGTAGCCGCGACGCACCTGGGACGCGTCGATGCCCGCACCGAGGGTGGTGCGGGCACTGCGCAGAAGCCGCCTTCCGTTCCGCGCGGACGCTACACTCCCGGCAGGATCGCGAACGAGTACAGCCTCTACCTCCCCGGCGAGCGCGAGGCGCTGGCGGAAGCGCCCCGGGTGACGCGAATCGCCGATGGCGTCACGGCTTCGCTCGGCCGCGAAACCAGGCACCTCAAAGCCAGAGATGAAATCGCCGGGTGGCGGCTGGTGGCTGTGCTCGGCTGGCTCAACGGCATCGCGACCGCCGTATTCGAAAAGCACGTCACGCATCAGGGCGCGATCGTTTACGTTACCGAAGAGGGCGAAATCGCCCGTATTCCGAAGCGCATCGGCGACCTCTCGCGGATTCGTCCGCGCGAGACGAGTACGCCGCACGGCGTCAGACTCGAGCGGCCCGCGCGCTATGATCCCGGGCCCGATCTTTGCGGCGAGTACATTGTCAACTCCGATGAAGACCCCTGCTACGAGAATATCGCCGCGCTCGGAGCCGAGCTGGTCGGCTGGACTCTGGTGGCCAACGAAGAATCCGGGCCCGAGAAGTCGCTCTGGTTGGAGGCGGACGGGAAATCGCGTCAGCTCGCGCCGGCTCCGGAGGCCTTGTGGGCGCCCGATACCAACGGCCGGGTGTTCGATCCTCGACGCTTTCTGCCCTCCGAGTATCTGTACGAGTACGTGCCGGGCTACAGCAAGCGCACTCAGCTTGGCGGATTTCTTCCCGCCGCCGACATCGGCGTTTGGAATCCGCGCTTCGGCGCCGGGTATGAGGTCATGGTTCTGCTGCCGGACGGCGCGGAGGCCAGGCCGATAGCCCGGGTCCGCGTACAACTTCCTCCGGCGGGGGCCGTGGTTCCGCCGGGAGACACCGGCTCCACAAGCGCCACCGATGCCGGCGTGGGCTTTACCGATCACTACTGGAACGGGTCTGCCGAGGATTTCTTCTCGGCGCTTGCCGGCTTGTGGAACCGCTGGCGTCACTTCTTCGAGGACAAGATGCAGGTGGAGATCCCCGACCCGTGGCTGCTGGATGCGGCGCGCGGCGGAATCGCACTCGCGCGCACCAGCTATCGCGGGCTCGAGCCCACTTATCAGATCGGCGAGGGGGCTTACACCAAGATGCCCGAGCGCAGCCACGCCTTGTTTCCGGTGGCGCACTACGAATTCGTCTGGGCGCACCAGTTGTGGAATCTCTCGGAAGAGGCCGAGCCTTATTTCGAGCACTACCTGGAGCACTACATTCTTCCCGATGGGAACTTCACCTACAACACCCAGGATCAGGTGGAAGCGCCGCTCAATGCCGGCGTGTTTCTCGAGAACTCGGCGCGCGCTTACGACTACACCGGCGACTTGGCCGCGCTTGGGCGCCGCCTGCCTGTGCTGCGCCGCATGATCGCGTTCGTGATCGGCCGTTACCGGTATTCGCAGGCTACTTTCCCGCCTGGAGATCCGCGTCATGGGCTCATCTGGGGCTCGCCCGAGGCGGACAACGGCGATCCGAACGACGACTTCCCGGATTCCCACCCTTATTACTATCAGAACGCCGCCTGGACCTGGCGCGGCCTGACCGAACACGCGCGCTGCCTGGCTCGTGCCGCGCAGGATCACCAGGACCCAGGCCTGCGCGCAGAGGCGGACGAGGTCGCGAGCCTGGCTCGTGCGATGCGCGCCGACATCGAACGCTCGCTCGCGCGGACGATGGCCGATCAAAACGACGCCATGAAGCAAGCGGGAATCACGCCGTTCACGGCCTTCGACACCAAGCGTAAGCCGGAGGATCTCTCCAGCTACGAGAATCATCGGTACATGATGGATTGGTGGACCAGCGACTGGGGTGACGCCCAGCTCGATCTCGGCCACTTCAAGCATCGGACGCGCGCGGGCCAGCAGGTCCTCGGCATGAACACCGACGGCGACAATCCGCGCACCTCGAACTTCATGGAGCACGGTACGCTTGCGGGCCGCATCCGGCAGGACGATTACCGCTGGTTCCTGGTCGCTCTCTACGGCAATCTCTGCTATGCCATGGACTCCGGCAGCCGCTACGCGCCTGAAGACGCGTTGTTGCCGGGCAGCTTCCCGGGCGAGGGCAGTCCCTATGCCTGGTCCGCCGTAGTCAACAGCACCTTGCAACCGGCGCTCGGCCTGCGCTGGATGCTCTGCTACGAGGAGCACGACCGCGCCGTACTTCATTTGCAAAAAGCCGCGCCCAAGCACTGGTTCGCGCCGGGCGAAAAGATTCGCGTGGAGCACTGTCCCACGCGCTTCGGGGCGATCAGTTGGACAACGCGTGCAACGCGTGCGGGGCCCGCGCCCAATCCTCATAGAGGAACCGGATGGCTGGTCGAGGTAAGTTTCACCAAGCCATTCGAGGCCGACCTCGTGATTCACATCCATCCGCCTGACCGCCAGCCGTTGCGATCGACCTCCCTCGGTGAGTTGCACCCCGATCACGTGGTACTTTCCGCTTCGGTTCTTGGAAATCAGACCCGGGTCCAACTCGAAGTCGCCTAGGGCGCGTGCTGCCAGCACGTTTCAGCGGCCCCAGACCCTTTTCCTTGCCGGGGTCCGAAACCTGCGCTTCGATTCCACATCCAAAAAGCAGAGGTGGAAGCCCCTGGAGGAATGGTGAACGACGCTTTGGACCTGGTCCCAACTGAAATCTCAGACGTCAATGGACTAAATGCTGCGCGTGCGATCGCAGAGAATCAGGCGGTGGACGACAGCGAACTGCTCGACGCCTATTCTCGCGCCGTCATTGCGGCTGCCGAGAAAGTAAGCCCGTCCGTCGTTCACATTGTGGTCAGTGGCGGGCCGGCGACGACTAATGCCCCGGACTCGCACAGCCGTCCGGGGAACCGCGCGCAAGGCAGCGGATCGGGATTTCTGTTCACACCGGACGGGTTTATCCTCACCAACAGCCACGTGGTGCACGGCGGCGAGCGTCTGGAAGTGGCGCTCTACGACGGACGGCGCTTCGCGGCGCAACCCATCGGCGACGATCCCGACACCGATCTCGCCGTGATCCGCATTCAAGCTCCAGACCTCGTACCGGCTTCTCTCGGCGACTCCGGGTCCGTGCGCGTGGGCCAGCTCGCCATCGCCATCGGCAATCCTTACGGCTTCCAGACGACGGTGACCGCGGGAGTGGTGAGTGCGCTCGGGCGCTCGCTGCGCTCGCGCTCCGGGCGCCTGATCGACAGCATCATCCAGACGGACGCGGCGCTGAATCCGGGCAACTCCGGGGGGCCGCTCGTCACCTCGCGCGGCGAGGTGGTCGGCGTGAACACGGCCATGATTCTGCCTGCCCAGGGCCTGTGCTTCGCGATCGCTTCCAGCACGGCGCGATTCGTGGCCGGCCGGCTGATCCGCGACGGCCGCATTCGCCGCGGCTACCTCGGGCTCGGCGGGCAGAACGTTCCTCTGCCCCGGCGCACGGTGCGCTTCCACAACCTGGCTCGGGAGACGGGGATACTCGTGATCACGGTGGAGCGGGGCAGTCCGGCCGAGAAAGCGGGCGTACGCGAGGGCGACATCGTGGTCGAGTTTGGCGGGGCCCCGGTTCCGGATATCGACGCCTTGCACCGGTTACTCAGCGAGAGCCGGGTGGGAGTGCGTTCCACCCTTACGGTGCTGCGCGGGACCGCGCGCGAAATGATCGAGGTGGTCCCGCAGGAATCGCGCCCGAATTAATGAGGATTACTGGTGGCGGTTTTGCCGCCGTCAATAATCCCGAGCTTTTCGCGGCTTGGTTAACACTTCTTCGCGCTCCTACGTCTATCCTAAGAAATCCTGTGGCGATGGTTGAACGTGGCAAGCAACGTTGACTTCCGCAGCGCAGTCATGGAGCGTTGGACCGTGAGCGCGTGGACCGAGGGTTCTGGCGACGCCGCGCTGGTCGAGGCCGCGCGCGACGGCGATCGCGCCGCTTTCGGACTCCTTTACGATCGCTACGCGCGCATGGTCCATGGCGTCCTGCTGGCGCGGGCGCCGTACAGCGACGTTGATGATCTGGTTCAGGACGTCTTTCTGCTGGCGCTCCGCCGCCTCCCATCCCTGCGCGACCCGAACTCCTTTGGCGCATGGATCGCGGCCATCGCGCGCAATCGCGCCCACGACTTCCACCGGCGATCGAGAGAGGACGTCGAGCTAACCGAAGACGTGTGCGCGCAAGAGGATCTCTCGCGGGCAGCGCCCGAGGCCGATGCTGCCTCGGCTTTGGGCGCGATTCGCAGTTTACCTGAGGCTTACCGCGAGACGCTGATCCTGCGTCTGGTGGAAGGCATGACCGGCCCCGAGATTGCGGCACGTACCGGCCTCACGCCCGGGTCCGTTCGAGTGAATCTGCATCGCGGAATGCAGCAACTCCGGGAGAAGCTGGGGTATGGATCGGGTTAACGCGGCGGCGGATTTTTGCCGCCGGTGTGCGGGGTAAACCCGCCGCCACATGAACCGGTGCGAGCAAGAGGCGGACCACGACCATGAGCAAGAAAGATATTTCCGACTACCTTTGGGACGGCTCCGGCGAGCCTGATCCCGAGATCCAGCGGCTGGAATCGGTGCTGGGGAAGCTCGGGCATCGGGGTGGCCGGCCGGTCTTCCCGGACGCCGTGCCGACCGCGCGCCCATGGTGGTCCGGCTTGCCGTTCGGCTGGCCGCTGAGGATCGCAAGCGTCGCGGCGGTGCTGGCGATGGTGTTTCTCTGGTTTCTGGTCCGCCGGCCCAAACCCGGTCTTTCGACAGCCTCCGGATGGGAGGTGGCGCGACTGGCGGGCGCGCCGCGCGTGGACACCCGGACGATCGAGCGCGCGAACGGCAGGCTCGCGCCCGGGCAGACGCTGGTAACGGACAGCAGGTCACGCGCAGACATCACGGTGGCTGAGATTGGCGAAATCGAGGTCGAGCCGGACACGCGTTTGCGACTGCTCCAGTCCGGCGCGGCGCGGAAGCAACTGGCGCTCGACCGCGGGGTCATTCACGCTTTTATCTGGGCGCCGCCCGGACAATTTGTCGTGGACACGCCTTCGGCCACCGCGGTGGACATGGGCTGCGCATATACCCTACAGGTCGACGACTCCGGCGCCGGCCTGCTTCGCACCACGCTCGGCTGGGTGGGATTCAAGCTCGACGGCCACGAGGCCTTCATTCCCGCAGGCGCAGTCTGCGCCACGCGGCCCGGCATCGGACCCGGCACTCCGTGCTTTGAGGACGCCTCGCCGGCCTTCCGCGCCGCCCTCGCTCGATTCGATTTTGGGCCCGCTGGCGAGCGCGCATCCTCCCTCGACACGCTTCTCGATCAGTCGCGCAAACGCGACGCGCTCACGCTGTGGCATTTGCTCGGGCGCGTCGACACGGGCGACCGCGCCCGCGTTTACGACCGGCTGGCAGCGCTCGTTCCACCTCCCCGGGCCGTAACCCGCGAGGGCATCCTGCGCCTCGACCAGTCCATGCTCGATTCGTGGTGGAACGAGCTCGGGCTCGGCGACGTCTCCTTGTGGCGCACATGGGAGCGGTCGTGGTCCGCATCGGATCACAAGCTCCGTTAACACTCCGCAATCCGCCAGCGTCCTTCTAGCGCGGGGGAAACATTCCGAAAAGGAGACGCAAGAACATGAGACAACTTACAGCAAGTTCATCACGACTCGCGATGGTTTTGCTGGCGGCAATGCTTGGCGTGGCCGGGTCTGCGCAGGCTGGTCCGCCGCTCATCTGTCACGTGATTTCAATCGGTAACGCCAAGTCACTCCCCTGGACCGGTGAAAACTGGACCCTGGCGGCGAGTACCCAGTACGACCTGAAGAATCTTGTGCCGGATACGCTCGCCATTCTCACCGCGACCACTCCGGTGCTGGTGCGCATGGAAACGCTGCGCCGCGCCACGCTCTACGCGCGGCAGGATCCCCAGGCGGCCAAGGAGTTGCTCACCCGGCTTTATGCTCGTGCCGCAGAGTCCGATCGCGCGGGACGCCCGGACGCCCTGGCGTGGTTCGACGCCGGGTACCTGGTGGAATGCTACAAGGAGTGGATCGGAAAGAACCTTCCGCATATGACGGACGGCATGCGCCTGGATCCGAATCCGGCGGCAAATCTGGACGGTTACGCTTGGGTAACTCGCGCGATTGCTCTTCGTGGCTCCGATGCGGAGATGGAGTTCGCCGCCGCGCTCATCACACTGGCAGGACCGCACACAAACGAGCTTCGCGAGCACGCGCGTCGCGCTCGCGCCGGCGCCGAGTCTGATCCACTGCTGGCCGCGAATCTCTCGAGCCGCTTCATCGGGAATCGCGGGGAGACGATCACCGAATTGATCTCGAACGACACAACTGCAAAGAACTGACACCGATCCTGTCGCGTTTCTCGAGGGGCGGGCACGAAGGCCGCACCGCCCCTTCCCTCCCGAGACCCTCAATCCCCCCACGTTATTCCGCAGGAGCCGGGTGTCCCCGGCTCGTCAGACTCTACGCGGGCGCCGTGGGTGGAATATAATCCCGAAGAGTCGTGGAACACTCGAGTTTCTGCATGGACCTGAGCGGAGCAACCTCGGCGGGCAGCTCGCGGCGGATGGCCATCTCGCATCAGATGACGGTTCGCCGCCGTCCGAGGGCGCTCTACGTCGTGCTGTTAGTGCTCGCCGCCTTCACGTTCGCCTATGAAGTCCGGCTGGCTTATCAGCAGTTCCCGGGCTTGTTCGGCTATCGCGACGCGCCTGGGCGGCCGTTTTTCCTGGAAACCCACGGTACGGATCCCATTCAAATCAGCTTTGTCGAAGCAAACGCTCGCCAGGCGGGGCTAAAGAACGGCGACACGCTGCTGACAATCAATGGCCGTCCGGTCGTCGGCGCGGCGGATTTTGGCGAGGCGATGGCCGCGGCGCGCGCGGGAGACGTGATGCGCGTGACCGTGCGACGCGAAGGGGAATCGGGCGACCGCAGCGCCGCAATCAAGCTCGGCTACCGCGCGTCCGGACGGAGCGCCGTGTGGTACGCGCTGGCCATTCTGAACGTCATTGTCGTGCCTCTGCTCTGCCTTACGCTGGGGTTCTGGGTAGCCTTCGTGCGGCCGCGCGATCGGCTTGCCTGGTTGCTGCTCGGCTTTCTCTCGACCTACGCCGTGTTCTTCAACGCCGACGCCGAAGCGTGGGGACCGGTGGTGCGCGATCTGGCAGTCTTCTACCGCATGGGCGTGGAAGCCGCGTTCCCCGCGGTCGTGATGCTGTTCGGGCTTCTCTTTCCCGAGCCCTTTCCGCGCACTGGACGCTCCCGCTGGTGGTACCACGTCGCCTGGGTGCTGCTGGTTCCATCCCTGGTCATCGGAATTCTCGAATCAATTGACGACGTCGTTACGGTGGAGAGTCGCGCGGCGGCAATCGGTCTGGATCGCTTCCTTGGCGCGCTCGGACAATTCCCGCTCCTGCTCAGCTTCGCCTGCTACCTGATGTTTTTCGCCGCGCTCATCATCAAGTGGCGGATGGAGACGGGCCGGGACAGCAAGCGGCGCCTGTCCCTCGTGCTTTGGGGAACGGCGCTCGGCATGGGTCCGCTGTTGATCATGGACGCCGTTTCCAATTTGAAGAATCAGGCTCTGGAAGTCCTGTTCCCGTGGTGGGCTTTCGTTCCAGCGTACATGCTGCTCGTCCTGGTGCCTGTGACATTCGCCTACGTGATCGTTGTGCAGCGCGCGATGGATGTTCGCCTGGTGGTGCGGCAGGGCCTTCGATACGCGCTCGCGCGGCGCGGAGTCCTGGTCCTCCAGGTTGTCCTCAGCGCCGCGCTTTTCATCCTGGTCGCGGCGCTGGTGACATCGCACAGCACGCGTCCCATAGTCACGGTTGCCGTTCTGGGCGCGGGCCTGTGGGCCATTTTTCTGCTTCACGGATTGACACAGCGCCTGGCGACCTGGATCGACCGGCGCTTCTTCCGTGAAGCGTACGACGCCGAAAGGATCCTTAGCGATCTTGGTGATCAAGTGCGGACGATCGTCGAGACGCAACCGCTGCTCGAGACGGTCACGGGACGCATCGCGGAGTCGTTGCACGTGCCGCGCGTAGCGGTGCTGCTGAACGGAGGCGCCCCGTACCTCGCCGCCTATGCGGTCGGGTACGGGGGCGTCCCCAACGTCTCTTTTCCGGCGAATGCCGCCACCGTGGAACGGCTCAAGAAGGAACGCGAGCCCGCGCGCGTTTACTTTCGCGACCCCAACTCCTGGATCTACCGTGACCCCGGGATGACCGACGAGGAGCGCGCCAAGCTCGCGGAACTCGAGTCTGAACTGCTGCTTCCGTTGGCCGTCAAGGACCGGTTGATCGGATTCATGAGCCTCGCGCCCAAGCTCTCCGAACAGCCTTACACCGGCTCGGACCTGCGCCTGCTCAAGTCGGTCGCGGCCCAAACCGGACTGGCGCTCGAAGTGGCGCGGCTCACCACGGTGGTGGGAGAAGAGATCGCGCACCGCGAGCGCCTGAATCGCGAACTCGAGATCGCCCGCGAAGTGCAGGAGCGGCTCTTCCCACAGGAACTGCCGGTCATTCCCGGCCTTGATTACACCGGACGCTGCCGTCCGGCGCGCGAGGTGGGCGGAGACTACTACGACTTTCTCGAGCTGCCCGAAGGGAAATTCGGTATCGCCATCGGGGACGTCTCCGGCAAGGGGATCGGCGCCGCACTCATGATGGCTGCCCTTGAAGCCTCGCTGCGCGGCCAAGCCAGCCTGACGGGGGGCGATTTGGCGGAGTTGATAAGCCGCGTCAACCGGCTGGTCTACGAAGCCTCTTCCGTCAACCGGTATGCCACGTTCTTCTACGCCCAACTCGACCCGAAATCGCTGCGGCTCACCTACGTCAACGCCGGACATAACCCGCCCTTCGTCCTGCGCCGGCTGAGCGCGGGCTGGGAGATCCGCCGACTGGAAACGGGCGGGCCGGTCGTCGGCCTGCTTCGCGTCGCTCCCTACCAGCAGGCCTCGTTTGCGCTCGAGAGGGGTGATCTCCTGGTGTGCTTCACCGACGGCGTTTCCGAGGCGATGAACCCACTGGACGAGGAATGGGGTGAAGATCACTTGATCGCGGCCGCGCAGGCCTGCGACGGCTTGGACGCCGCGGACATGGTCACGCGCATCATCGCCGCCGCCGATCGTTTCGCGGGCGGCGCTCCGCAGCATGACGACATGACCCTGGTTATTCTGCGCGTCCTCGAGGAATCCGCGACGGCGCGCGAGGTATGAATCAATGCGTGGGCTGAGAACTCTTGCTCGTGCCAGTGGACCCTGGCCTGGGAGTCCTGTGCTTCGGAGCCGAAGGCGCCGGGGCTGTGGGCTCGGCCTTTTCGGGCTCCGCCCCGGCCCAGACGCTCACGACCTTCCATTCGCCCAACTGTTTCTGCAGGACCATGTCGTAATTCGCGCTGGCGTCGGGGTCCTCGAAGGTGGCGTGCGCGAGAACGCGTGTCCGGTCGGGCGAAAAGGTGAACCGGTTCACCTCCACCTGGGCCGGTGGCGGTTCGGGCGCCGATGGCTGCGCTCCGGCTGCGGTTTTCGCGCGCGGTGGGGGCGCCTGTTCGAGAGCGCCGACGAAATAGGTGCGCACCGCCTGCTCCAGCGACACCCCGGCGTTCCGGCCCCGCTCCGACGCAAGGTACCGGAATCTGGCCTCGATCACGCGGCTGGCGTTGTCCGCGTCGTCGCGAATCACCACGTCCTGGATGCTCGATTCCGACCGTCGCACGTCGGCCGGCAGATCAGGGTCCGATCGCACCGTCAAAGCCCAGATCGCAGCCTCGGTCACGGTACGGTCCGGCTCAACATCGGACTTGGCCACCGCCTTCAGCAGCAATTGCGTGATTTCCGGCGCCGGATACTCCCCAAGGCTGCCGAGGTAGAAGCGGCGCAGATCCAGATCGCGCGGGTCGTTGATGAGCTGTTGGAGAATTTGCTCCGCCTTCTCGCCCCCTACGAACGCCAGGGCCTGAGCCGCGAACTCCGCCGTGCGGTCGTCCTTCAGCGCCGCCTCGAGTTGTGGAATCACGCCGGGGCCGGCCGCGAAGGCGGCATCGTAAAGGGCCTCGGCCGCGCTCGAATTCGGCGAACTGAGGATCGCGTCGAGCAACTCCGGGGCCCAATCACTCGGAGGGGGCGCGTCAGCGTCCGTGGAGAGGCTGGCCGTGGTCTCAGGTCCGCCATTCGGGGTTCGCGCCACCTGCTGATTCGGCTCCCGCGAGGGTTGCTGAGCACCCTGTGCTGCTTCAAGCAGCGGCGCGCCGGCGAGCGCAAGCAGGACGATGAGGGCCAGCGCTCCGGCCGGCCTACGGTGTGTCAGGACTCTCGGGGACTTCATGCTTGTTGTTGGATGCCTGCTTCCGCCGGCGCGTCGCGCGGATCGTGTCTCGGGCAATGTCACAGGAGCCGCACGTTCTCTCCTCTTGCATTTCATGCGTCTGATGGATAACGATCCCGTGATGGCTTCTATGATGGTCCGGTCCCTACCCCGTGCGTCAAGCGGTTTTGTCACAGCGCATCGTTGAGTAAGAGCCGGGAGTAAGAGCCGGCTCGACGCCCGCTCGCGAGCATGAGAGGATGTCGAGGCGCAGACAGTCGTAAAGAGAGGTGAGTGCGATGACGTTGAAGAAAATCACGCCCGTGCTGTTCGCCGAAGAGGTCGAGCCTTGTGTGCAGTTCTGGGCGGGACGCATGGGCTTCGTGAAAACCGTGGAGGTTCCAGAGGGTGACAAGCTCGGGTTCGTGTTGTTGCAGAAGGGCGGTCTGGAGCTGATGTACCAGAGCCACGCGAGCGCCCGAAAGGATGCGCCCGGAATAGCAGAGCAGATCGGACGCGGTCCGACGTTCCTCTACATCGAGGTGGAGAATCTCGACGAAGTCATCAGTGCGGCAGAAGGCGCTGAGGTCGTCATCCCGGTGCGCACCACGTTTTATGGCGCCCGGGAAATCGGCGTCAAAGATCCCGCCGGCCACATCATCACCTTCGCCCAATTCGGCGTTCCCGCGCAGTCCTGAAGCCCGAGGGAACGAGGGTCGGGCGCTTACGGCGCCCGGCTCGGCTCGGGGCAGCCCCTCTGGTTTCCGTGCGAGGTCCCGTGAGTTTCCCCCTGAGTTCCATAGTGGTCCTCGTTTTCCCGATTCGGAACTGATGCTTCGCATCGCCGACACAATCCGGGGCCTCAGACGAACTCTGGATCGCGGGCGGTCACGCCTGCATCGCGGTTCACATGCGCGTGCCTTGCCAGCGGTCCCGAAAACGTCACGACAACACCGAGCCCGCATAACTCATTACTCCTCCTGCAGTTGAACCTTACTCCTCCTGGATGGCCGCTCGCCTCGCAACCGTCCTGCGCCTCTCTCCGACACGCAAACGCACAACGCGGATGGCTCCTTGAAAGCCGGGCCGAGGGCGATTCGCCATCTGGCATTGCGACTGCATTATCAAGGACAGAAAGCGGCCACTCAGGAGACAGACGAAGGCGAGAGAGTCGCCAAGAGTCCTCATACGGCGATCACGGTGAAGTGCGCCCTGCGCCCACCCGGATTCCAGTCTCCAGAGTCATCCGCTCCAAGGCGACCCCGCTAATCGAGAGCCGCCTTGAAAAGGAGAGCATCACATGGGAACTCAGACTTCGGGAACTCAGACTTCGCTATGCACAATTCAGATTTCAAGATCCGCCACCACGTCACGCAGGACTGCCCCGCATGCCGGGCGGCTCGCGCGACGCAGTGCCGAAACACGGCGTGAGGCGAGGCCTCATGACCGTACGGAGGAACGCAGGCGCGAGCGCGATGAACTCACGCTCGGGCTTATGGGACTCGTGCGCCGCGTGGCTCTCGAGATGCGAGATCACCTGCCCGCGCACGTCGACGTGGACGATCTGGTCAGCGCCGGAACCCTCGGCCTTATGGAGGCTGTGGGACACTTCGAATCCTCCAAGCACGTCAAGATCGAAACCTACGCACGTTATCGGATTCGCGGGGCCATCCTCGACGCCCTGCGGAATCTCGACCCGGCCTCGCGCGACATGCGCCGCAAAAACAAGCAGGCGGAGCGCGTCTTTCATGAGCTGGCCTCCAGGCTGGGACGTCCCGCAACGGACGCCGAAATGGCCGAGGCCATGCACGTAAGCCTGAAGGAGTGGTACCGAGCGGTCAATGAGTTCCGGAGCCTGGGTGTGGAATGGCTGCGGCCCACCCTGATGCCAACCCAGCACTACCCCGATCCGGACGATCTGCCGGCCACCGGCCAGCGCGACGCCTTCGAGCTCTGCTACCGCCAGGAGCAGCTCGATCTGCTCAACCGCGCGCTCGACGGGATCTCTAAGCGCGAACGGCAGATCTTTTCTCTCTACTACGAACACAATCTCACCATGAAACAGATTGCCGACGAGCTCGGCATCGATGAATCGCGAGTCTCACAGGTCCATTCGGCCAGCCTCAGCCGCCTTCGCAGCAGGGTGCAAGCGATGTTGCGTCCGCCGGCGCTCGATCCCGCACGCATCGCAGCTTGAGCCGCTGCGGCAGGGTAAGAGCCGGGACGAACGCTCGTGAATCGACCTCTCGAACCGGCATACGTTGCCGCACCCGGGTGTCCAGTGGTACAAACAATCATGACCCGATACGAAGGCAAGACCTTTGAGAATGAGAACGTGGTTCTGGACGAGGGCGTTTACATCAACTGCGTCTTCAAAAATTGCAGCCTCGAATACAGCGGCGGTGACGTTTACGTCCAGGCTTGCCAGGGCGACGGGTGTCAACTCATCTGGCGGGGCGCGGCGCAGCGGACCGTCTTCCTGCTGCAAGGCCTGGGGTTGATGGCGCAGCCGGCGGTCCCGCCCGCCGCCAACACGCGCGTGCAGTAGCCGCCTACGGCCTTCCCACGAATGTCGCCCTCCGGCTTATACTCGACCGAGGGGACACCCTGAATGCTCTCGCGCCGCCGTTTTCTGACCGCCATCGCCGCCCTCGGCGGGGGTGCGCCAGCCGCGCACCACGCATGGCTGCTGCGCGCGGCATCGCTGCCGGATGCCAAAGCCGCCAAGCGCGTCGCGGCTCCGAGTGTGCCGGTCCGCTATACGGATGTGACCGGGGCAGCGGGCATCGACTTTAAGCAGGATGCGACTGCCACCGAGCAGAAGTATTATCTCGAAACCATGGGTACGGGCCTCGGCTGGATCGACTACGACCAGAACGGCCTGATCGACCTCTACTTCGTGCAATCGGCGGCTACGGATATCTACAAGCCACCGGGCCCGTTGCGCTCGGCGCTCTATCGCAACAATGGCGACGGCACCTTCACCGACGTGACCGAAAAAGCCGGTGCTGGGGCCGCAGGGCTCTACGGCCAGGGGGTGGCGGTCGGTGATTTTGACAACGACGGCTTTCCGGATCTCTACGTCACCGGCTATGGCCGATCTATTCTCTACCGCAACAATGGCGATGGCACCTTTACCGACGTGACGGAGAAGGCGGGCGTGGCCAATACCGGGGGCTGGGGCACGAGCGCGGGCTGGTTTGACTACGATCGCGACGGCTACCTCGACCTCCTGGTCTGCAACTACATCGAATGGTCGCCTCACAACAATATCTGGTGCGGCGATCACAAACCCGGGTATCGCGCCTACTGCCATCCTGACAACTACAAGGGCCAGCGGCTGAAGCTCTATCGCAACAACCACGACGGCACGTTCACCGACGTCAGCGTGAAGTCCGGCGTCGGCGTTCCCGAGGCCAAGGGGATGGGCGTCGTGCTCGCCGACTTCAACAACGACGGCTGGACCGACATCGCTATCGCCAACGACACCTGGCCGAATTTTCTGTTCCTGAATCAGAAGGATGGCACGTTTAAAGATGTGTCTTTCATTTCCGGATTGGCGGCGAGCGAGGATGGGAAGTACGAGGCCGGCATGGGAATTGACGCTGCCGACCTTGACGGCGACGGCTGGCTCGACATTTATATTACGCACCTCGATCACGAGCTCAACCGGCTTTACCACAACAACCGCGACGGCACCTTTGACGACGCCACCTACCCGAGCGGCATCGGCAACTCGGCCATCACCCTGAGCGGAGTCACCATGAAGTTCCTGGACTACGACAACGACGGCTGGACCGACATCTGCCAGTTGAACGGCGCCATGCTCGACAACATAAACCTGTATCATTCCGAGGTCAGTTACAAAGAATCGATGCTGATGTACCGTAACCAGGGCGGGGGCAAGTTCAGTAAAGTGTCGGACCGTCTGGGCCCCGATTTTGCGCGGCCCATCGCCGGACGCGGCCTGGCCGTGGCCGATTACGACAATGACGGAGACCTTGACCTTGCCGTCACCGTGCGCGGGGATCGCGCCGAATTGCTGCGCAACGACGGCGGCAACGCCAACAACTGGCTGGAGGTGTTCCTCGTGGGGACCAAGTCCAATCGCGACGGCGTGGGCGCCTCACTGCGATTGATGTCCGAAGGATTCGCCCAGGTCAAGCAGCGTCAGGGCGGCATGGGCTATATGTCGGCGAGCGACCCGCGCGTCCACTTCGGACTGGGCGTGCGCAAGGCGATCGAATTTCTTGAGATCACATGGCCGAGCGGTGCGGTCGAGAAGCTCGACAAAGTCGCCGTCAACCAGATCATCACCGTGAAAGAAGGCGAAGGCATCGTGCCCCGCTCGTTCCCGCCGATTGCGCGATGAGACGGGCGCTGCGCGATGCTGTCTCCAGCCGAAAATCGCCGGTGTGGACACCGGCACTACCGCGACAGCAGTCATTTCAATGTGCAATTCTCTCTGGAAGTACCCGCCGCTGTACGCGGCCAGGTCAGGCGTCAGTTGCGGTATAATGGGTGCTGGCTTTCAGACCACAGTCAGCGAACGAAATCTGGTGTTTTTGGCGGGAGTACGGATGCCTCGGCCCGGCGGTGCGGATATGTGGGCGCGTGCGCTGTCGTACCTGGGCCTGAGCTTCATGGTGCCGCTCAGCGCTCTGGCCGGATACGCGGTCGGCTGGTTTCTGGACGGGCACTTGCACACCAAGCCGGTGCTGGCGGTGATCGGAGTGCTGGTGGGCTCAGCCGCCGGCATTATAGAAATGGTCCAAGTGGTGATCAAGAGGGAGAAACGTGGCTGAGATGGGTCAGTTCGCCGGAGGGTCGCGGTCGGCCGTGCTGCTCGACTCAGCACTCGAGCGCTTGCCGCGCTGGATTGCAGGCGTGAGCGTGGCCGGCGTGCTCGCCTGCCTGATCGCCGGGCAGGCGCGCTTCGCCGCCGGCCTCGGGCTCGGTTCCGGAATCGCCTTGCTCGGTTACTGGTGGCTGCGTCGCGGCCTCCAAGCCGCGTTCGATTCGGGCCAGGGCCGCACGCCCAAGGGTGTGCTCGTTCAACTCGCGATGAGGTATCCCGTGGCCGTGGGCGCGGTGGTTCTCTTTGATCGCACGGGATGGCTGCCGGCGGGCGCCGTGATGGCGGGTCTGTTCGCGCCCTTCGCCGGCGTATTGATCGAGTGTCTGGCCCTGGCGACGCAGGCTCTGCTCGACGCCCGAGGCCGCAACCAAAGAAGAGATCTCAGCTCAGGGTCGGCCGGTTAGACGGCTCGCACGAGCAAGCGAAGCGCCGGCGGCTGGAGACGCAGGGTCTGAGACTCTCAGACGTCAGACTTTATTCTTAGGAAATCACCATGACTCCGGAACATCAGGTCTGGTTCACGCTTCTTCTCAACAAGCTGATCGGCGGCCCGGTTGCGGCTCTGCTCATGAAGATGGGCTTCCACCCCGACCCCGCTCAACCTATCCCGAACTACGTCGCCATGCAGATTTTGGTGGTGCTGCTGATTCTGGCGGGCGCGCTGATCCTGCGACGGCGCCTCTCAGTGGAAAATCCGGGCAAGTTTCAGCACATCATGGAAGTGTTCCTGCAATTCACCGAGAACATGTGCGACGATGTCATCGGCCACGACGGGGGCCGCTATGTGGCTCTCATCGGCACGCTGGGGCTGTTTGTGGCGCTCTGCAACCTTTTGGGGATTTTCCCAAGCTTCGCCACCGCAACAGGTACGATCTACGTCACGCTGGGCTGCGCCGTGGTGGCGTTTCTGTACTACAACTATCACGGCATCCGGCAGCATGGCATTCTGGGTTATCTCAAGCACCTGTCCGGTCCCCTATGGTGGCTGGCCTTCCTGATACTTCCCGTCGAAGTCGTCAGTAACACGCTGCGCCTGCTCTCCCTGAGCGTCCGTCTCTGGGCCAACATGATGGTGGGCGAACTGATCGAGCATGTGTTCACCTCGCTCGTTCCCTTGCTGGTGCCGGCGATCTTCGTCGGATTGCACGTCTTCGTTTCATTTCTTCAGGCTTACATTTTTATGATTCTTCCTGCGGTCTACATCAGCCTCGCGGTTTCGGAGGAGCATTGAAGCGCGCAGGATTAAGCGGGCATGATCGGGCGCCAGCGTGAGGCCGTCCGCCCCCCGGCGGGCAGGTCACCACCTCTTGGTCCCATATTACGTAAAGGAGAAAAAATGAAGCAGAAGCTTGTACTAAGTCTGACCGCGATCGCCTCACTGCTGGTCGCGGCTCCGGTGTTTGCGCAGGGCGGGCAGCCCGCAGCAGGGTCAGCCACAAACTGGCCGCTCTTCGGCGGCCTTCTGGCGCTCGGTCTCGCCGCGGGATTGTGCGCCCTCGGCCAGGGCAAGGCCATCGCCGCGGCGTGCGAAGGCGTGGCCCGCAATCCGGGAG
This sequence comes from Terriglobia bacterium, assembly GCA_035949375.1. Classification (GTDB taxonomy): domain Bacteria; phylum Acidobacteriota; class Terriglobia; order UBA7540; family UBA7540; genus Gp13-AA77. The sequence goes on from DASZIG010000040.1 coordinate 20,526, forward strand.
CGCGTCCACACCTCTTTCTGTTTATGATTCTGGGCCTCGTCTTCATCGAGACGCTTGTGCTGTACACGCTTGCGATTGTGATTTTCAAGACGTAAGAGCTGAGAATGGGAAGGGCGGCTCGCGTAGCTTTCGCGAGCCGCCCTGAGTGCCCGGCGGCGACCCACTCGAACCCGACGTGGCTGGCCCCGTCCTCGGGCGCAGCCAGCCACTTCATGATCGCGGCAACGGCCCGGTCGAGCCGGGGGAGCGTTTCACGCTCCGGCACGAAGCTGAGGAAGCCTCTGCAGCCGTTTCAGTCGGGGGGCGCGGACCAATCCGCGGCGGCGAGTTGCTCGACCCAGCGCCGAGGCATCAACCGGCCTTAGTGAAATGAAACCTGGTTACCGTGCTGCCAAATGGTGTGAACCCAGGTCGCCAGCAGCGTGAGCCCGTAAAGGGCCATAATGACCGTCAGCGTCTTACCCCACACTTCGATCTTGTGAATCCGGGTCGCCATCTTTGTCTGTTGCGGAATGAGGCCGGCCTCCGGCCCCGCCAGGTGAACCATCACGTCCTCGCGACGGCCCAGAGACACCCGGTAGACCGCCAAAACTCCAACCACAATCGCCAGCACAGCCCAGCTGATCAGGTAAAAGCTGATTTGCACCTCACACCTCCTTCAGGGAACCGACTTCATCCCTGTGCAACCTCTTTATCGGGCAGCGGCGACGAAGGCACAGTGACCTGAATCACTCGGCCATGTGACACTCAGATCCGGCGTGCGTCGGCCTGGGCTAACTTATTACAACCAAGGGACATGCAACGAGGTGAGGCCCCGCAGAAGGCCGGAAGGAAACAGGCCGAGGAAGAAGATGCCGAGCAGACTCACAGCGATCGCGAAGCCGAGTGCGCGAGGCACCGGCGATTCGCTGACTTCGGTCTTGCCCTCACCCATGTACATGGCGACCACCAGTGCCAGGTAGTAGTACACGGACACCACGCTGTTCAGCAAGGCGATAATCGTCAACCCCGTCAGATGCGCATGCATTGCGGACCGGAAGACGTAGAATTTGGCGAAGAAACCCACGGTGGACGGGAAGCCGGCGAGCGACAGCATGAAGACGGTAAGGCAAGCGGCCATCCCAGGACGCTCCGCTGCCAGGCCCGTGAAGTCCTTGACCTCAGTGCGACGCTCGCCCGGGCCCGCCAAGTGTCCGATCAGGATGAAGGCGCCGACGTTCATAAGCGCGTAACCTGCGAGGTAGAAGAGTACCGCGGACGTACCATCGGCGCCGCCCGCCGTGACTCCCACCAGCACATACCCCGCGTGCGCAATGGATGAATACGCGAGAAGCCGCTTTACGTTGGACTGCCATAGCGCCGCGAGATTCCCCACGCACATGGTAAGCACTGCCGAAATCCAGAGCAGCCAGAAGACAACCGGGCCCGCCGAGGCCACGTGCCCGAAGCTGCCTACGAGAACCCGCAACAGGACCGCGAAAGCGGCGGCCTTGGGCGCCGTGGAGAGAAAACCAGTGACCGGCGCCGGGGCGCCCTGGTAAACGTCCGGCGTCCAGACCTGGAAGGGCGCGGTGGAAACCTTGAAACCGAGGCCGACGAACATCAGGATGACGGCGAGCCACAGCAACTGCGGCTCCGGGGTTCCCGTGGAGTTCGTCAAGGTCTCGCGCACAATGTCCAGATTCGTCGTACCCGTCAAGCCGTATACGAAGGCGATTCCGTACAGGAAAAATGCGGTCGCAAACGAGCCCAGCAGAAAATACTTCACCGACGATTCGTTCGCCTGCATCTCGCCGCGCTTGTAGCCGGCCAGGATATAGGTGGAGATCGAGGAAATCTCAAGCCCGATGAAGACCATGATGAGATCGGTGGAGGCTACCATGAACGCGGCACCCACCGTGGCCATCAGGATCAGGGCGTAATACTCGCCGTGATCCACGGCGTCCCGCTCGAGATAGGACATCGACCCGAGCAGCGTGAGGCCTGAGATCAACAACAGCAAGCCGATCAGATAGACGCTGAAACCGTCGTTCGAAATACTGGCCGAGAAGGCGGCGCCGGGAAAATACGAGATCGCGGCCGCTGCCAAACCCGCCAGAATCACCCCGGCCAACGAAACCCACCCCAAACGGGTCTTTTTCCCGAGCGGGGTAACGGGCTCCAGCATCATCACCAACAACGCGAAGATCGACAGAATCAGTTCGGGCAGAATGCGGATGAAGTCGGCCGAGCCTACGGTCGTCATCATCGGGAAGCGCCTCCGGCAGTCTGGGCCACCAGCTCCGATTTCGCCGGGGCCTTGCGGGCCGGCGGGCCGAACTTCGAGATAGTAGCCTCGCTATGTAGGCTCATACCTGGTTGCGATTCCCGGTCTTTCCCGCGCGAGCGGGGATCGACTGCAGGGGGATCAGCCGCGAGCCCGAGCCCCGCGCTCGCCGAGGGGGCCGGCGGTTTCGCGCTGTGCGCCGATACCGCGGCCGGATTCACTCGCGCGAGCAACTGGGAAACGCTTACGTCCATCTGGCGCAGAAAGGGCTGCGGGTAGATCCCCATGAAGATGATGACGGCCACGGTGGCCATGAGCATCCACCGCTCACGCGGGTTGCAATCAGGAATCTCGCGGTTTTTCTCGTTGGTGACTTCGCCTAGAAATACGCGCTGATACATCCACAGCAGGTATACAGCCGACAGGATCACCCCCACCGCAGCGAGGCTGCCCCAAAGAGCGCGGGCGTGAAAGGCGCCGATGATGATGAGGAATTCGCCCACGAAGCCATTGAGCAGGGGCAGGCCAAGCGACGAAAGCGTGACGATCATGAAGAAGGTGCTGAACACCGGCATGGTTGTGCCGAGGCCGCCAAAATCCTTGATCAGGCGGGTGTGACGGCGGTCATAAAGCATTCCGACCATCATGAAAAGCGCGCCCGTCGAGACGCCGTGGTTCGCCATCTGATAGATCGCACCTTCCATGCCCAGGGTGTTGAAGGCAAATATCCCCAGCACCACAAACCCGAGGTGCGCCACCGACGAATAAGCCACCAGGCGCTTCAAGTCCGGCTGCACCATGGAAACCAGTGCGCCGTAAATGATGCCGATCACCGCCAGCGCGCTCACGAGGCCGGCGAACTCGCGCGATGCGCCGGGAAACAGCGGGAGGCAGAAGCGCAGCATGCCGTAGGTCCCCATCTTCAGGAGAACTCCGGCCAGCATCACGGAGCCCGCGGTCGGCGCCTCGGTGTGCGCGTCCGGCAGCCAGGTATGCAGAGGAAACAGCGGAACCTTGATGGCAAAAGCCACCAGGAATGCCCAAAAGAGGAGGCTCTCGGTGGTATGCGTGAGCGGCAACGAGCCGTTCGAGAGGGAGGCCAGAATCTGCGTATAGTCGAAGGTGCCGGTGCGCTCGTAGAGGAAGATGATGCCCACCAACATGAGCGCGGAGCCCGCCATGGTGTAAAGGATGAACTTCACGGCCGCGTATACCTTGCGGCCGTGCCCCCAGATTCCGATTAGGAAATACATGGGGATCAGCATCACTTCCCAGAACACAAAAAACAGGAAGAGATCGAGCGAAACAAAGACGCCGATCGTGCCGGCCTCGAGCGCCAGGAGAAACACGTGGAATTCCTTGGTGCGTTCGGTAATGCCGGTCCAGGAGACCAGGACGCATAACGGGGTCAGGAAGCCGGTCAAAACAATCAAAATCAGGCTGAGACCGTCGACTCCCAGATGGTATTGAATCGGCGGCGAGGCGATCCAGGCGTGGACCTCCTCGAATTGGAAGCCGGATCCGGAGCCGTTGAACCCGAACAGCAGGGCCAGCGTGACGAGGAACGTCAGAAGCGAAACGACCAGGGCCACCATCCGGATACGGCCGCTGTTCCCGCGGGGCAGGAAGGCAATGATCGCGGCGCCCAGCAGCGGCAGGAAGGTGACGACCGTCAAAATGTGGTTACCGAGCAGCATACAGGAGCCAAAACCCCGGCGCGAACGTCACGCGTTGCCAGTAGTCACGCCGGCAGCCAGCTTCAAATTCATCGAAATATGACCGGTTCCACGTCAAAAATCAGCATTAGAGTCGTTTTTGAGCTGCTCAATTCAAGGTTAAATTACTTATTATCAATAACCTCTTGGCTTCGTTCGTAACATTTTCGATTTTTTCAATCAACGGCCCTCTTCAAGGTGCGATTTCCCGCATTTTTCTCCGCCCTCTTGTCAAGCTGACTCAAGCTCATCGGCCGCACTGCTCGCGCGCCCAAGCGTGCACGAGTCTCAACCAGGAGGTTCCGTCGACCTTCCTTCCTCTCTCCAGCAATTCCGACAGCGCGATGGCCGTCAAACCGGGGAAGAACTCGCTCTCAGGCACTTCATCGTAGTTCCCCGCCCCTAATCGAAACATCGACAGGCGCCCATTGTGAAAACGCCACACTCCCGAAACTCCGAACTCGGCAGAGATCGGGAGCTTACCAATCGATGGGCTTGTAATGTCCACCTCGACGACCAGATCAGGCGGAGGGTCCACCGTCATGTCCAGTTGGTCCTTCCCGGCGACCCGCTCGACGTTTCCGATGTAGAAGCAGGAGTCTGGCTCAAAGCCCCGTTCGAAATCCTCGCGGCGGAAAGTTGTGGAACCCAGGTTTTCGATCTCCAGATCCATCTCGTCAGCCAGGACTCCCACAAGATCGCCAATTCTCCGGCTGTACCTCTCGTGCTCGGCCGAAAGGGTCATGATCTCCAGCTCCCCGTGATCAAAAGTGAACCGTGGCGCGCTGGAGCTGGCGTGTTCCGACAAGATGCGCTCGTAGGTCTCCCAGCTGACGTTGTGCAACACCACTCGCTGCTCCGCCGGAATTGAGATCACTGACATTACTCGTTTCTCGAAAAACCAGTCGACGGTCGAAAGTTGAACGTCGAAAGCACGTAGCGGACCCAGCACCGCTACCGGAGCAGCAAATATCCCAGCCAGCCGACCGCCCCCAGCAGCACCCAGGCAGCATAACTGCGAATGTTGCCGGACTGGATCCGGCGCAGTACTCGTCCGACATCCCCCGTGGCCTCCGCCGATCCGTTGACCGCGCCATCGATCACACCAGCGTCCACGAACTGCCAGAGGAACTTCCGGGAGCCGGTGAGAAGGGGCTGAACCACCAGCCAGTTGTAGAACTCATCCACGTAATACTTGTTCACGAGCGTCCGATAGGCGCCGCTAAAGGCGGTCGCGATGCCCTCGGGGATCTCGGGCGACTTCAGGTAGAACCAGTAAGCCAGCAGGATGCCGAGGCCCGCCGCCGTCAGGGACCCGGCCATCAGCGCGAGGTCGCCCGCCGGGTGCGCCGCGGCCACGCCGCTCGAGGCGAGCAGGCTCTGCGATCCGCCAAATACCGGCTCCAGGAAGCGGTCGAAGGCCTCACTGCCGCCGAGCGCCCTGGGGATGCCAACGTAGCCGGCAACCACCGAAAAAACCGCCAGAATCATGAGCGGAACCGTCATTTTCGAACCGCTCTCGTGAACGTGATGGTCGAGATCATGCGGCACGCGGGACTTGCCGCAAAACGTCATGAAGAGCGCGCGAAACATGTAGAACGCGGTCAAGCCTGCCGTCAGGGTCAGCAGCCAATAAAGCCAGGGCGCGCCGAAGGGACCGTTGTAGGCCGCGGCCAGTATCCCGTCCTTGCTGAAGAACCCCGAGAAGCCGGGTACGCCACTTATAGCGAGCGTGGCCACCAGGAACGTCCAGAAGGTAACCGGCAGCTTGTGCCTCAAGCCGCCCATCACCCGCATATCCAGTTCCCCGCTCATGGCGTGCATCACGCTGCCGGCCGCGAGGAACAGCAGGGCTTTGAAGCAGGCGTGCGTCATCAGATGGAAGATGCCGCTCGCGAAAACCGCCGTGCCACATCCCACAAACATGTAGCCGAGCTGGCTGATGGTGGAATAAGCCAGCATGCGCTTCAGATCGTTCTGGCAGAGCGCGATGGTGGCGGCGAAGAAGGCCGTGATGCACCCCACGGCGCTGACCGTCTTCAAAGCCTCCGGCGCGTGCACGAAGAGGATATTCGAGCGCGCCACCATGTAGACCCCCGCCGTCACCATGGTGGCCGCGTGGATAAGGGCGCTGACGGGTGTGGGGCCTTCCATGGCGTCCGGCAGCCAGACGTAGAGCGGGAGTTGGGCGCTCTTGCCGACCGCGCCGAGGAAGAGCAGCAAGCAGGCCGCGGTAAGCGCCCGCTGCTGATCCCCAAGCCCGAGGGCGGCGACCTTCGGGAACAGCTCGGGAAAGTTCACGCTCCCGAACGTCCAGAAGAGGAGCGCCACGCCAACCGTGAAACCCGCGTCGCCGATGCGGGTGACGATAAAGGCCTTCTTGCCCGCGTCAGACGCTGACTTCTTGGGGAAGTAGAACCCGACGAGCAGATAGGAGCACAGGCCCACGCCTTCCCAGCCCACGAACATTACGGGGTAGCTCGCGGCGGTGACCAGAACCAGCATCATAAAGAGGAACAGGTTCAAATAGCAGAAGAACCGGTAATACCCGCCCTCATGCTCCATATAACCGCGCGAGTAAAGGTGAATCAGGAAGCCGACCACCGTAACCACCAGCGTCATGATCAGCGTCAAGCGGTCATAGTAAAGCGCGAAATCCGTTCGGAAGCTGCCGGCCTGAATCCAGGTGAAGTAGCTGTGAACAAACGGAGGAGACTCCGGACCGAGGTGCGACACCACGGCGACCAGCACCGCGAATACCGCCGCGAGGCCTGCAGCCCCGCAGCCGATCGCCGAGACGAGCCCCTCCGAAAAGCGGCGCCCGAAGATTCCGTTGAGCGCCGCCCCGGCGAGCGGGGGCAAGAGCATGAGTGCGAGCAGCAATTCCATAGCAGTTCGGCAAGTCAAAAGTCAAAGAGTCGAAGGTCAAAAGCGCAGTTAAGAACTTTCAACTGTTGACTGTTGACTGTCAAGTTCTTCACAGCTTCATCGAGTCCACGTCGTCAATCGCCAGCGAATTCCGATTCCGATAAAGGGCCACAATAATTGCCAGGCCTACCGCCGCCTCGGCGGCGGCCACCACGATCACGAAAAACACGAACAGCTGCCCGTCGAGATTCGGCAGGCGCCGCGCGAAGGCAATAAACGCCAGGTTCACGGCATTCAGCATCAACTCGATGCACATGAACACGGTGATCACATTCCGCCGGATGATGAACCCGGCCGTACCCAGAGTGAACAGGATCACGCTGAGCAACAGGATGTGAGAGAGCGGAACCATATCGATTGCCAATTTTGCGATTGCTGATTGTCGATTAGGACTTCGAGCCCCGGCTCTCACCCTTCAATCGTCAACCATCAATCGTCAATCACCAATTCCTAGAGTTGCTTCTTCGCCAGCACTACGGCCCCAAGCACCGCGACCAGGATCAGGATCGAGGTCACCTCGAAGGGCAGAATGTAGCTTCTGAACAACAGCCGCCCGATGGCCGCCGGACTGGCATCGAGCGCCGGGGCACCAGTAGCGCCGGTCAACCCGTATTCCTTCCAGACGACCACCGCAACCTCGACGAGAAAGGCAAGCAGCAGCGGCGGGCCCACCCAGCGCGCGAACTTGGCGCGATGCACGCTTGGACCTTCATGCCCCGCGTTCAGCAGCATGATCACCAGGACGAACAGCACCATGATGGCCCCGGCATAGACGATCACCTGCACCATGGCGATGAACGGCGCTCCCAGCAACAGGTAGATCACAGCCAGTGCCGCGAGCACCACGATCAGCGAAAGGGCGCTGTAGACCGGGGTGCGCTGCAGCACCACGCTGAGCGCCGCCACGATCGCCAGCACGCCGAATATGTAGAACAGAATCTCCATCTCTAGATTCCCGACTTGCCGATTCGAGTTACTTTCCGTTCCGCCGAATGAACTATTGAAGTGTCCGGGCCAGCGATCTAACAGCGGCGTCTGCCTCAGCTTTCACCGTATCAGCATGTTTCCGGGCCTCCTCGGCACGTGCATACGCCTGTTCCGCACGGACGTGAGCTGCGCCGATCATCTTTTCGTGGCGGCGAACGTCGGAGCGCAGCGAAACTCCGTAGCCCGCCAGCCGGGCAACGAGACGATTGTTCTGCGCCAACAACCGTGCGAGCCGATCCAGGCGCTTTTCTGCCTGACCGAAGCGGGCGTCCGCCTTGGCAAAATTGGCCTCAAACTGCGCCTGCTGCGCGAGAATAAAATCCACCGTCTTTTCGACGTTCATCGGCGCCTCGCCTCAACCGCGGCCCGGCATTCCTACGAATGGACCCAGGCGATCACAAAGCTCGTGACCAGAATGTTCAGCAGCCCCAAGGGGAGCAGAACCTTCCAGCCGAAAGCCATCAACTGGTCGTACCGGAAGCGCGGCAGCGTACCGCGCACCCAGATGTAGAAAAATAGGAAACAGAACAGCTTGAGACAAAACCACAACACCGGCAGGATCACGCGCAGCCAGTAGGGACCGAACGACGGGCCCAGCCACCCGCCGAAAAACAGCAGCGTGGCGATGGCGGAAACCGTAACCATGTTGGCGTATTCCGACATGAAAAAGATGGCGAACTTGAAGCTGCTGTACTCAGTGTGGAAGCCCGCTACAAGTTCCGTCTCGCCTTCGGGAAGGTCGAAGGGGATGCGATTGGTTTCGGCAATCGCGGCGATGAAGTATATCAGGAATCCCAGGGGCTGCAGAAACAGGTTCCACCGCGGCAGCAGGGAAAAAACACCGGCGTGCGCCCACAAGCGCGCCTGTTGATTCACAATTTCGCGCAGGCTGAGCGTGCCGGCGATCATCAGGACGCCGATCACGCCCAGGCTGAGTGAAACCTCGTAGCTGATCATCTGTGCCGAAGAGCGCAGCCCGCCGAGAAGGGGGTACTTGCTGTTTGACGACCAGCCGGCCAGGGCCACGCTGTAGACCCCGAGCGATGTGACGGCGAAGACGAAAAGCAGGCCCACGTTCAAGTCCGTGATCTGCAGTTGAATCACGTGGCCGGCCAGGGTGAAACTCTCGCCGAAAGGAATCACGGCGATGGAAAGGAACGCCATGAGGAAGGCCAGGAACGGGGCCAGCCAGTAAACCACGCTGTCGGCTTCGAGGGGCGCGATGTCTTCCTTGAACATGAACTTCAGACCGTCGGCCAGCGGCTGCAGCAGTCCATGCGGGCCCACCAGATACGGCCCCCAGCGCGATTGAATGTGCGCGATCACCTTGCGCTCGAGCCAGGTCAGATAGGCGATCGCCGTCAGCAGAATGAAGATGATGAGGGCGATCTTGATGACCGTCTCGATCAGGAAGAATTCGGTATCAGAAAATGTGGCCATGAGGTCGTTTGGCTTCGTTCACCGAATTGAGAGCCCAACTGAATCGGCTGACCGTTCCCGACGTGAAAAGGCCGTCGCGCGATGAGAACACCAGGTCACCGCGTTCGAGCGCCGGAGGGGCGCCCTCCGGTCGCGTGGGCACGGCGCGGCCCACCAGCAGACTGGGCAGCGCGACGTTGTAGCCGGGAACGTGGGTGATGATCTCGCGGAGAACGTCTTCCGCGCTGCGATAAGGCCAGGCGTGGCCCAACTCACGCGCGAGCGCCAGAATGATCTCGTAGTCGCTGCGCGTCCCTGACTTGCGCATGGTCTTCTTGATGGCCTGCACCTGGCCGGAGGTGTTCGTCACTGTGCCGGACTTCTCGGCAAAACTGGCCGCAGGCAGCACCACGTCGGCGAACTCCGTCGTCTCAGTCGCGAACAACTCCGACACCACCAGAAGGTCAAGCTTCGCCAGATGTTCCCTGAGCAGTTCGAACGTCTTCACCGGATTCGATCCGAATACCAGCAGGGCATGGATGGCTCCGGCCTCGATGCCTTCGAGAATCTCCCGAAGATTCCGGCCCGGCTCTTCGGGCACGGGCGCGCCCCACACAGCGGCGCAGCGCGCGCGAGCCTGCGCCGATGTCACAGGTTGGTAGCCGGGCAGCACGCCCGGCAACAATCCCATGTCGGCCGCGCCGCGCGAATTGGCGTAATCGCCGAGGGCGATGAAGCGCGTGGACCCGGGCAGACTGAGCCCCCAGCGCACGAGCGTCCGCACGGAGTCGCCCTGGATCTCGTCGCCGAAGATGATGATGGTGTCCCTCTCCCCGCCGAGCTTTGCGCCGAGCGCCGCAACCGGTTCGGGACCGCCGCCCGTGGCGAGATCGCGCACCGCCATCGCCTCTTCACCCGGGGCGAGTTTCACAAACTGCGAAGCCTGGCGCAGTCCGAGCTTGATCTCGGCGCTATTTACCACGTACAGGCGCGCTTTGTGGTCGCGGACCGTCTGCCGGATGTTAAAGGCGAGTAGCGGATGTTGGCCCGTGGGATCATTGCCGATCAGCAGAATGCTGCGGGCTTCGGCCACGTCTTGCATGGTAGCGTGCCGGTCCGCGGCGCTGGCTTCGCTGAGCGCCGCCACCAACGTGGAGAAGTCAGCGGTGCGGTGATGATCAATGTGATTCGTCTTCAGCACCGTGCGCGCCAGGCGCTGCAGCAGATAGTTTTCCTCGTTGCTGGTGCGGTTGGAGCCGATCACGGCCACGGCGCCGGGCCCGTCCTTCTCCAACACTCCGCGGAGGCGCCGCACGGTCACGTCCAGCGCGTCTTCCCAGGACGTGGCAGCCTGCGAGCCGTTGTGGCGGACGAGCGGCGCGCTCAGGCGTTTTTCACTGTTCACAAAATCCCAGCCGAAGCGGCCCTTGGCGCAAAGAAACTCGCCGTTGAATCCCGAGTGGTCACGATTGTTGGCGCGGATGATGGCGTTGTTGCGCACGGAGAGCGTGGTCTTGCAACCGTCGCCGCAATGGTTGCAAATCGTCCCGGTGTATTGCATCTCCCACGGCCGCGTCTTGTAGCGGTAGGTGCCGCTGGTGAGCGCGCCCACAGGACAGATGTCGATGCACATCCCGCACTCTTCGCATTCGAGCTCCTCGCCGCGATTGGGAATGATCTCGCTGTGAGAGCCGCGAAAGCCGATGCCGTAGGCATTCACATCCATGCCCTCATCACAGACGCGGATGCAGCGGTAGCAGAGAATGCAGCGGGGCCGGTCGTAATAAACCAGGTTTGAGAACTTCAGCTCGTCCTGATGATGCTTGGTCTCGATAAACCGCGTCTCGGCCGCGCCATAACGGAATACCGCGTCCTGCAACTCGCATTCGCCGCCCTTGTCGCAGACGGGGCAGTCGAGCGGATGATTGGTGAGCAGAAACTCCAGCATGGCCTTGCGGCCGTTCACCACTTCCGGATTCTGGCTGTTCACCACCATGCCGTTCGCCACCACCGTGGTGCAGGCGGTCTGCAGCTTCGGCATCTTTTCAATGGACACCAGACACATCCGGCAAGCGCCTTGCAGCGTGTAGCCAGGGTAGTAGCAGAACGAAGGCACTTCGACGCTGGCCTGCTTGGCGGCTTCGATCAGCAGCGTGCCGGCGGGAACGGTGACGGGCTGGCCGTCGATGGTGAGGCTTACGGTGGTGGCTGCTGTCTCTGCCATAGTCACTCGGGATTCGGGATTCGGGGTTCGGGGTTCGGGGCGCCCGAGGGCACGGTGAAACGTATCCGAAACGCGACCCGCGCTATAAGATTCTCTAGTGAGAGCGACTCTTTCCTCATCGGTTCCTCAGGGCCTGAAGCAGCCGATTTAACATCTGGCCGATGCGCTGAATCGATTCTTGAAAACTCTCAACTTCCGGCGTCTTCAGATATCCCAGGTCGCCCGCGATGATCGCATGGGTTTCAAGCTCCATCAGCGAGCCGCGAGCGATCGTGAGAAACTGAATGCACTCTTTGGTAGAGCCCCGCCCCCATCCCTCTGCGATGTTCGCCGGCACAGAAACAGGCGCCCGCCGAAGCTGATTTGTCAGGCCGAATAGCTCGGAACGTGGAAAAGCCTCAGTGGCTCGGTAAATCTGAACCGCGAAGGCTTTCGCCTGCTGCCAAACCTCCAGTTCTTTGTAATTCCTCAAGCCGACCCCAGCCAGACTCGGAGTCCGCAACTTGAAAATCTTCCTTCACGAATCCCGAAACCCGAATCCCGAAAGCCTGCTAAACCGCGACGGCGACGGCCTTCCTCTCGAACGGACACTTCCCCAGCCGGATGTGATCGTCAAACTCGCTGCGGAATTTCTTCACGATGCTGATGGTCGGCATGGCCGCGGCATCGCCCAGCGGGCACAGGGACTTGCCCAGAATATTGTAGGAGGCGTCGAGCGCGGTGTCGGGATCACCCGGCAGTCCCCCGCCGCCGTGCAGGCGGTCGAGCAGCGCCTTCAGCCAAGCCGTGCCCTCGCGGCAGGGAATGCACCAGCCGCAGGATTCGTGCGCGTAAAACTTCATGATCCGCTGCGCCACCTTGACCATGCAGGCGTCCTCGTCAATCATCACCACGCCGCCCGAGCCCAGCATGGATCCGATCTTGGCCATTGAATCGAAGTCCATCGGCACGTCGATCTCGTCCGCCGTGAGCAGCGGGCAAGAGGACCCGCCCGGAATTACCGACTTCAATTTCCTGCCGCCCGGGATACCTCCGCCCACATCCTCGATCATCTGGCGCAGCGGGAATCCCATGGCAAGCTCGTAAACGCCCGGACGATTGATGTGCCCGCTCAGGCAAAAAAGGCGGGTGCCGCCGTTCTTCGGCGTTCCGAGACCGGCGAACCATTCCGCGCCTTTCAGGACGATGTGAGGCACATTGCACAGCGTCTCGACGTTGTTGACAATCGTCGGGCAACCGTAAACGCCCACCACGGCGGGAAACGGAGGCTTAACCCGGGGATAGCCGCGCAGGCCCTCGAGCGAGTTGAGCAGCGCCGTCTCCTCACCGCACTCATAGGCGCCGGCGCCGGTGTGGGTGCAGAGGTCGAAATCGAAGCCGGAGCCCTGAATGTTGCGGCCGAGGTAGCCCCGCCCGTAGGCTTCGGCGATGGCGCGGTCGATGATGTCCATCAGGTAGCGGTACTCACCGCGAATGAAGATGTAGCCCTGGTGCGCGCCGATCGCATAACCGGCAATCGCGGTGCCTTCGATCAACTGGTGAGGATCGTATTCCATCAGCGGCCGGTCTTTGCAGGTGGCAGGCTCGCTCTCGTCCGCGTTGCAGACTACATATTTGGGCTTGTCCGTGCTTTTGGGCACGAAGCTCCACTTGAGACCCGTATTGAAGCCGGCGCCGCCCCGCCCGCGCAACTGCGAGTTCTTGACCTCGTTGATCACAGCCTCCGGCCCCATCTGGATGGCCTTGGCCAGCGCTTGATAGCCTTCGTGAGCCAGGTAGGTGTCAATCGCAGTCGGATTGGGCACACCAAAGCGCGCGCTGATCACTTTGACTTCGAGTGGCGAGCCTTTCATGTAAGACTGGTAGTCGCTCATTTTTTCAGCGCCCGGGACTCAGGGCTTTCCATTCGCCCTCAACTCTGCAATCAGTCGATCCACGCGCTCCGGCGTCAAGTTCTCGTAAAAATCGTAGTTCACCTGCATGGCCGGCGCGCCGCAGCAAGCGCCCAGGCACTCCACTTCCTCGAGCGAAAACAGACCGTCCGGCGTGGTCTGCTTGTGGCCGATCCCGAGGCGCTGAGAGCAGTGTTCCAGGATCTCCTCCCCGCCCCGCAACTGGCAGGATACGTTCGTGCAGACCTGGAAATTGTGCTTCCCGACCGGTTGGCGATGAAGCATCGAGTAGTAGCCGATGTCCTCAACGACTTCGATGGGCCGCACTTCGACGCGCCGGGCGATCTCATCGATGGCCTCGTCGCTGATGTAGCCGATCTCGTCCTGCGCGAACAGCAGCAGGGGAACAATCGCCGATCGCTTCAACGGGTAGCGGGCGATGACCTGATCGAACTTCGATATGAGGGCGTCGGATAGCATCTGTCCGTTGTCAGTTGTCCATTGTCAGTAGCTCTGCAGGCCGTCGTCTCCACAAGTTGCGACGGACAACAGTCAACTGACCCGGACGCTCTTTTCAGCGATCAATCTCCCCCAGAATCACATCAATACTTCCGATGCACGCCACCACGTCGGCGATGAGCCGCCCCTCGATGAGCTTGGGCAGCGCCTGCAGGTTGGCAAACGAAGGCGCGCGCACGTGGCAGCGGAAGGGCCGCGGCGAACCGTCGCTCACCATGTAAATTCCCAGCTCGCCGCGTGGCGACTCGATCGATTGGTAGACTTCGCCCACCGGCGGATGAAAACCCTCGGTCACGATCTTAAAGTGATAGATCAGCGCCTCGATGGACGTCTTCATGCTCTCGCGGTCGGGCATGACGATGTGTGGGGCGTTGGCTTTGATCGGGCCCTCGGGCAGCCCGTCCAGAGCCTGCCGCACGATCTTGACGGATTCCCGCATCTCCGCCAGGCGCACCAGATAGCGCGCGTAGACGTCCCCTTCCGGCCGCGTCGGAATGTCGAAGTTGAACTTATCGTAGGACGAGTAAGGCTGGGCCTTGCGGACGTCCCACTTGACGCCCGAGCCGCGCAACGACGGGCCGGAGACGCCGTACGCCACCGCGTCTTCAGGGTCGATAACGCCAACCCCTTGCGTGCGCACCATCCAGATGGGATTGCGGGTGAGCAGACCCTCGTATTCGTCAATCTTCGCCGGGAACTTCTTGATGAACTTCTCCACGCGGTCGGTCCAACCGAGTGGCGGCTCGAGCGCCAGGCCCCCGATGCGGAAGTAGCTGGTCATCATGCGCTGCCCGGACATCATCTCAAAGATCCGGAGGATGTCCTCCCGCTCGCGGAAACAGTAGAGGAACACCGACATCGCGCCGATGTCGATAGCGTGCGTGCCGAGCCACACCAAATGGCTCTGGATGCGCGTCAGTTCGGTGAGGATGACGCGGATGAACTGGGCTTTGGCAGGAATTTCGAGGTCGAGCAGCTTCTCCGTCGCCAGGCAAAAGGCCAGGTTGTTGGACAGCGGCGCGAGGTAGTCAATACGGTCCGTCAGCGTGATGTCCTGGGAGTAGGTCAGGAACTCGAAGGATTTCTCGAAGCCGGTGTGCAGATAACCGATATCGTAGATCGCCCGCACCACCGTCTCGCCGTCCAGCTCCAGCACCAGGCGGAGCACGCCGTGCGTGGAAGGATGCTGCGGCCCCATGCTGAGGATGACGCGCTCTTCCTGACCCGGCACTCTCTCGAGCGTCAGCGGCATTACCGGTATCCCTCGGTCGGATAATCCTTGCGCAGCGGATGGCCCTCCCAGTCCTCAGGCAGCAGAATGCGGACCAGATAGGGATGACCCTCAAAGTAAACCCCGAACAGATCAAAAACCTCGCGCTCGAAGGCGTTCGCACCCGGCCAGACGGGGACCATGGAGTCGACGCGCGGATCGTCGCCCGGCAACCGCACCTTCAGGCGCAGCCGGCGGTTGTGTTCAATCGAGTAGAGGTGATAGACCGTCTCAAACCTCGGCTCGAGCGGGTAATGATCGAGCGCCGTGACGTCCGAAAGGTATTTGAAGCTGAATTCCAGGTCGTCGCGCAGGATTTCGGCCACGCTGCGCAGGCGGGCGGCAGGGACCCACAGGGTCAGTTCGCCCCGGAAGATCTGGGCCTCCTCGACGGCGCCGGGACTGAGCGTCCGGAGCCTCTGAATCACGGGATGATCCTGAACGTCAGTGTTCATGGGTCGAGTCTAGGGGGCCACGCCGCCGGACGGGGCCTTTTGGGCATCTTGGAGCTTTTCCGAGCCCGGACGTCGAGCCGCATCACAGCCGGCGGCGGCAAGGATAGGCTGCCTTACGCATCGGCCCCGCAGATTCTTCTTAGCGGGTCCAGTCCAATGCGCCTTTCTTCCATACGTACAAAAACCCCGCCAGCAGCACCACGATATAGACGAACATCTCGATGAAACCGAGCCACTTCAGTTCTTTGTAAACCACCGCCCAGGGATACAGGAACACGGCCTCGACGTCGAACAGAATGAACAGCATCCCCACCAGGTAGAAACTGATCGAAAACCGGCCGCGGCTGTCCCCAACCGGCAGGCTGCCGCACTCGTAGGGCGAGAGCTTCTCCCGCGTCCGGGGTTTTCTTCCCACGAAGGCCGAGGCCCCGATGAGGATGATCCCCAGGCCCGCCACCATCACGAATTGAATTAGAATTGGAATGTAAGGCTGCAACATTAGCGTGTGATCGTCAATGAGTGTGCTTTCTAAGTTTCCAGTATCGGAGCGCCGAAATCAGCGTGTCAAGTTCTTTCTCCCCCGCCGCACACTCGGCGTCGACCGAAGGGCAGCAGATTAGAGTACCTCGCGCCCGATTTGGTTCCAGCCTGTCGGAGAAGCGGTTTGATCACGATTGCGCTGAATGGCGAAACGCGGGAAGTGCCGGAGAACCTGCCGCTCGACGGCTTGCTGGAATGGCTTAAGCTGCCGCTCGATCGGATCGCCGTTGAGGTCAATCTGGAAATCGTGCCACGGGCGCGCTGGGCGGAAACCCCGATTCGTCACGGCGACCGCCTGGAAGTGGTCCACTTCGTGGGCGGAGGCGCTTAGAAGACGCCGGCCTTCCAGTCGTCCCAGTCTTTGAGAGTGGCCTTGACCATCCGCTCGGCCGCCTGATGGAGCCAGCCGGCTTCGCGACGCTTGAGGTCACGGAGAATGCGCTCGGCCGCTCGCCGGCTCCCCAGATGGATGTTCGCAGTCTCGTGCCCCATTTCGAGCAGCAGGCGCGACTCATCGCGCTCACGCGGAAGCGACGTGATCTCGACGCGAGAGCAATCGGGCGCCAGGCGACGCACGATCCAGCGTCCCCGGAGATGCACAAACGGATCAGGCGAGCGCACGGATCTCGTGAGGGCATCCTCATAACGGATAGGCTCGGTGCGGCCACCGTTCCAAGCCAGTGTATATGCCGAAGGCGCCAATGCTTTGGCCTCGCGCGCGATTTTGGCGCCGCCCCACTCCGCCAGAGCCACAAACCGTTGCCGTCCGAGGCTCCCGAGACCGGCGATGCGATGAGCCAGCCGGAAATTCAGCCCCTCTTCGGGCATCAGCTTCTTGAGGGCCCGAACCGCGCTCTTGGGCACCTTGCCCCGGTAGGTGCGCAGAGTTTGCATCTTCTGCCAGTAAGCGATCGGGTCCCGCAGTTCGCTTATGGCCAACTGACGCAGCCAGCGATGATGCTCGCCGAGGACAATCGGCGCGCCGCCTCGTTCCAGACCCTCGCGATAACCCATTAGGATGGCGTCGCAGGCGTCATGGGCTCCGATGGAAAGGTGATCCTCCTTGATGGCGATGTGGGCGCTGGCTGCGAGGCGGACCAGGTCGATGGTATAAGGCATCGAGCAAACCTCGTCGAAGTCGTTGATGCCCCACACCAGCCGGCCCTCGATGTCGCGCCAGGTCCCGAAGTTCTCCACATGCAAATCGCCCACGGCCAGCACCATTGGCGCCCGGGCCTCCTCACTGTAGATCTCCCGCCAGACCTCGGCCCAGCGGTAGAAGGTGGCGCGTAGGAATTGGAACGGGCCCTCGGACATAGCCTGGTGCTTGAGTTCCAGGTCACGCTTCAGTAACGGCGTGTGGCGACCGAGCCAAGCCTCGTATTTTCGGGTGGCCTTTCCAATGTTCATGCCGGTGCCTGGGATCCATCAAGAAACGAAATCGTTGACCCTTGAATCAATAGTCTTTGAGACTCTTGTTTGAAGTTTGGCATCATGTTAGCCTGACCAAGATATGAAACCTCTGGTTTGTACATTCTGTGGCTCTTCCAAGAGCACTCGGTCGCCGAGCGGCGAACACTTCGTGTGCCTCAGTTGCCAGCACGTCATTGTTGCCAAGCCTCCGCGGAGGGCGTCAAGCAAGCGCCCCGCGGGCGACAGGCGCGTTCGTTCCAAGTCGGTGGCAGCCTCGCAGCCGACAGGCTAGCTCTCGCGAAGGAAAGACCTTAGAGAGCGGTGACGCCTGCCTTCGCAGGCGCCGCAGAAGACTGTCCCGGCGCGCGCTCACTCCGAGGCGCTCGTCGTAGCTTTTTCGAGCTCCTGAGCCGCCGAATCAATCAGCGCAGCCTCATCGCGCAGGACCTTCGCCACTCCGGGAATCTGCTGATCGGCCTCCTCCCAGTGCTTTTCTTCGAGGGCCTCCCGGACCGCCGGCAGGGTCTTCACGCCGTATCCCGTATAGTAGCCCGGCGCGTAGATCTGATGGCGATACCACGGGCGCCGCGGCAATCCATCCGCTGTAGTCAATTTGCGCTCGCTCTCCATGAGGGTTTGGTTGAGGGCCGCGAGCGAGGCACGATCCAGGGCAGCGCCGCCGTTTTCCCCGGCCTTGTGCAAGGCTTTCTGATAGCGCTCGGAGCTCGCCGCAAGCGCGTCGAGGGCGTTCTCAAGCGGAGCGAAGTTTAGATGGGGCGGCTCGCTCTCGCGCTTGGGCGGCACGGAGGTCTTGGTGGGGTCGGCGGTGGCCGTGAACACACCTTCGTCGAGCTCCTTGTTGCGCTCTCGGATCTCATCGTGCTCGCTCGAGGCGAGTTTTTGAAGTTCACCCACGTACCCGCGGATCGTGTCCGCAAAGTCGGAGAAATCGAACGGCAGCAGCTCGGCGTCCGCCAGACGCATGACGCTGGTTCCCACTGTCTGGGAAAGGGTGGGGCCATACACAAACGTCGGATCGCCGAAGTGGGTGTACCAGTAAAAGTCGTCGTAGACGGAGTGATAGATGCCCCCGCCATCCTCGCCCCCGTAGCCCAGGTTGAGCGAAGCCACGCCCAGGTGCTGCAGGAAAGGCGTGAAGTCGGAGCCCGAGCCCAGCGCGCCGATGCGCAGATCGGGCCGTTGGCGGACCTCGTCACGGTCCTGCTGAGAGTGCGCGTTCTCGATACGCCGGAGTTGGTCGCGCTTCCAGGCGGTGAGCTTGGTCTCGGGATCTTCGACGTCACGGGCGACGCCGTTGATGAATTTTTCAAGAGTGTGCGAGCCGCCGAGGTCAAGATAGCCGCGTCCGTTCGAGTCTGAGTTGATATAGACGGCAGCGTGACGCTCAAGCTCGTCTGCATGAGTCTCAGCCCATTCTGTGGAGCCGATCAACCCCGGTTCTTCACCGTCCCAGGAGCAATAAATGATGGTCCTCCGCGGCCGCCATCCCTGCTTCGCCAGCTCGCCGAGCGACCGCGCCTCTTCAAGCAGAGGAGACTGGCCGGAGATGGGGTCTTCGGAACCGTTCACCCAGGCGTCGTGGTGGTTGCCACGGATGATCCACTCGTCGGGCTCAGACGAGCCGGGAATTTTCGCGATCACGTCGTAAAGGGGTTTCAGGTCCCAGTTGAACTTGACCTTCAGATGAACCTTCGCTGGGCCGGGGCCGATGTGATAAGTGATGCCGAGCGCGCCCCGCCAGGCATCGGGCGCGATCGGGCCTCCGAGGGCCGCGAGCAGCGGTTGGGCGTCGCCGTAGGAGATGGGAAGCGTCGGAATCTTGGTCAGTACCGTCACCTGGTCGAGGGGAAGGCGCTTGGCGTCTTCGGTGGCGCCCACGCCGGGCGTCAGCGGATCGCCGGAATAGAGCGTCATGTCCATGACACTGCCGCGCTGCACGCCGTCCCTGGGGCGCCAGGCGCCCTGCGGGAAGACGTCGCCCTGGAAGTAGCCGTCGTCATGGGGGTCAGAGTAGATGATGCAGCCCACAGCGCCGTGTTCGGCGGCGACCTTCGGCTTGATGCCACGCCAGCTTGCGCCATAGCGCGCGATCACAATTGCGCCCTTGACCGAAACGCCCAGGCGGTCGAGGCGCTCGTAGTCGTCGGGCACTCCGTAGTTGACGTAGACCAGGGGCGCCGTAACGTCGCCGTCCGCGGAATAGGCGTTATAGGTGGGAAGCTGCTCGTCGTGCTGGCCCGAGGTCGGATCCACTGCCACGGTAGGCTCTTGCAGGCTGGCCGTGAATTTTGAGGGTTCGACAAGTTCCAGCACGCGCTCTTTCGGCGTGGGGAACAAGACCTTGAAGGTCTCGATGTGCGCGTCCCAGCCCCATTCTTTGTACTTGGAGAGGATCCACTCGGCGTTGTCCTTGTCGTAAGGCGACCCCACGTGGTGAGGGCGGGCGGAGAGACGCCGATCGTACTCGCGTATGTTGTCGGGGGAAGGCAGGGCCTTGAACTTGGCTTCCCAATCGCGTTCCGTGCGCTCGGCGGCTTCTGAGAAGCCCGCGAGATGTTCGTCCGCCGGCGGCGCCGCCGCCACCGTCAAAATCGCAGCCACCGCCAGCGCAGCGAGAGTGCTCCTCCGCCCCATCGTCACCTCCCTGGACTCTTTTGTAACGTGCTTGGCGAACCGTAGTATCTCATTGAATCTTCGCCACATTCCAGCTTCGCGTGGCGTTGTTTTTTCGATTCCTCCCGACTCCGGAAGCTACGCCGTTGAGCCCCGCGCCGCCAATCCGCGTATCTCATTGAACCCACGGGACATTCCAATTCGGTTCGTATACCATATTCCACTGAGCTCGTTCCCTGGCGAGTGGCCGATATGATTTCGCGCCGGCAATGCCTGACGACGCTTGGCGCCGGTGCGGCGGCCGCGCTGAGTCTTGCCCGCGCCCGAGCCGCGACATCCCGGGTCCAGGTCGGCGTTTGCGCCGCGCCGGGCGATCTCGCCAAGGCGGAGAGCTACGGCTTCGACTACCTCGAGCCGCCGGCCGCCGCCCTCGCCGCCATGAGCGCCGCGGACTTTCAGGCGTTCAGGGCGCGCGTGCTGGCCTCGCGTCTTCGCTGTACAAGTCTCAACAGTTTCGTGCGGAAACTGCGCGTGGTCGGCGAGGGTGTCCGCACCGAAGACGTGCAGGAGTACCTCAATGTGTGCCTTCCGCGCTGCCAGGAAGTGGGAGGGGAGATCGTGGTATGGGGCAGCGCCGGCTCGCGCAACGTCCCCGAAGGATTCCCGCGCGAGCGCGCCTGGGAGCAGATTAAGACTTTCCTGCGCGCGGCGGGCGACGCGGCGCACCCGAGGCGGCTGGTGATCGCGATCGAACCCTTGCGGCGCCAGGAATCGAACATCATCAACACCGCCGCGGAGGCCCTGCGGCTGGTGCGCGAGGTCCATCACCCGAACGTGCGCATGATTGTGGATTATTATCATCTGCGGGCCGAGAACGAGGATCCGGAGATCATCTGGACGGCGCGACGCGAGATCGTGCATTTCCATTTCGCGAACCCGCAGGGACGGCGCTGGCCGAAGAGCGCGTCCGAGGATCCCGAGTACGCGCGCTTCTTCGAACTGGTCCGGAAGATCCACTTTCGCGGTGGAATTTCGATCGAAGGCAACGGCAGCTTCGAGCTGGACGCTCGCGCCAGCCTGGAATTCTTTCACCAGGAGCTGGCGTGATTCCACGAGTATGTTTTGCGACCGGGAATGCTGAGCGGCTGGTGGAAACGGACCTCGCATGAACATTGTCTACTCGGACGGCTATGATCTTCACTTGGGCGACCACATTTTTCCGTCGATCAAGTACCGGCTTACGAAGGAAAAGCTGCTGAAGGAAGGCTGGGCGCGCGCGGAGGATTTCATCGAGCCGGAGCCGGCCTCGGACGAAGACGTGGCCCTGGTGCACGATCTGGAGTACATCTACAAGCTAAAGGCCGGCAGTCTTTCTTACACGGAGATCCTGCGCCTGGAAGTCCCCTATTCGCCCGAGCTTGTCCAGGCGGTGTGGCTCTCGGCAGGCGGCTCGATTCTGGCCGCGCGCCTCGCGCTTCAGGCGGGGGCGGCCGTCAACCTGGGCGGCGGTTTTCATCATGCTTTCGCCGATCACGGCGAGGGCTTTTGCGTGCTGCACGACGTGGCCATCGCCATCCGGCGCTTGCAGAAGGACGGCGCCATTCACACCGCCATGACTGTGGATTGCGACGTCCATCACGGCAACGGAACCGCGGACATCTTCGCCGCCGACCCGGACATCTTCACCTTTTCCATCCACCAAGTGCACAATTATCCCTATCCGAAGCCGCCGAGTTCCCTCGACATCGATCTGGACGACGGCGCGGGCGATGACGAGTACCTGGCGGCGCTCGAGGACGGACTGGAGAAGTCCTTCGCCGCGTTCCAGCCCGATCTGGTCTTTTATCTGGCGGGCGCAGACCCCTACCGCGACGATCAGCTCGGCGGGCTGAAGCTGAGCCTCGAAGGCCTCGAACATCGCGACCGCCTGGTGTTCGAGCAAGCGCGCAAGCGAAAGGTTCCGGTAGCGGTGGCGCTCGCCGGCGGCTATGCCCGGCACTTGCAGGACACCGTGCGCATCCACGCGACCACGGCGCGCGTCGCACAGGAGTTCGCCGGGACGGCCCGGCCAGCGGCGACCTGACCGGCGACCTGAATCAGCCGCTCTCCTACATGACCTTCTTCAGATCCTTCCAGTGCACCAGGATGATGTGGTTGTCGTCGAGAGCCTTGCGAAACTCCGGGCTGGTGACGGCCTTGAAGTCGCGGGCGCGCCAGGCGGCGCCGTAATCGGGGTGTCCGGCCGTGATTGCCTGAAACTCGGAATCGTCGTGGGCGAGGTGCACGATCATCTCGTTGAAGCCGGGCTTGAGCGTCCCCAGGGCGTGGACGTAAGACTCCGTCCAGGTTTCGGGCTTGACGCTGGGATTAAACACGGTGAGCGAATCGAGCACCGGGTCATTCGGCGTCAACATGGAGAGCCATTTCGCCTGAGACCCCGGGACGCGCAGAGCCAGGAACGGCAGATGATACTCATGCGCCACCTTGATGAAAACGGCGTAGTAGTCCTCGCGCGCGGCCAGCGTGCCCATGTGCATGTCGAGGTGCGTAGGGTGGATGCCTACGGCGATCGCGCGCTCGATCTGGGCGCGGATTTCGCGCTCCACGTCCTCGGGCGTGGCGTGCTTGACCACGGGCAGGACTTCAGGCCAGAAGTAGCCGTCGGGATTGACAAGCGAGGCCACCTGGTCGCGGGGCGCCACCGGACCCCAGCGGTAATCTTTCCACTCGCTGGTGAGCGTGAGGTGCAGGCCGAGGTCGGCGTCCGGGTGCGCCTTGAACCACTCCGACACTTCGAGCAGCCAGGGGCACGGGACCATCACGCTGGCCGAGGTTACGACGCCGGACTCGAGGGCCGTGAAGCTCGCTTCATCGGCCGAATGCGCCACGGCGAGATCGTCAGCGTGAATGATGAGGAGCTTGGAGTCGGCGGGATAGCCTAGTCTCTGGGCTAAGTTCAAGGTTGCGGCTTGAGGCGTGTTCTGCGCGTTCGCCATCGCCTGCACAATGGCAAGCACTGCAATCGCGGCCAACGTCTTCAGCGTCGGGATCACCTTTGTCTCTTCTGCGACTCTTCCCATGACTCTTCGATTTCGCCCGTCAGTATCGCGTAAGTCTCTTCCCGAACCCCGAATCCCGAATCCCGAGCCCCGAGTCCCGTTACATCGCGATCTTCGTCAACCCCGAATTCAGCGAACCTTGCCGATAGCCTTCCAGGTCGAGCGTCACGTAGGTGAAGCCGAGCGCCTTGAGGATCTCGACGAATCGGCGCGCCATCGCCGGGTCGAGCGCGCGCGGCAGTTCTTCCGGCGCGATCTCGACGCGCGCCAGTTTGTCGTGGTGGCGCAGGCGAAAGCGGGTGAAGCCGAGCGCGCGCAGCGCTGACTCGCCCTGCTCCACCACGCGCAGGCGCTCGGGCGTCACTTCCACGCCGTAGGCGATACGCGAAGCCAGGCACGGCGACGCCGGCCGGTCCCACACCGGAACTCCGGCGAGGCGCGCGAGCTCCCGAATGTCAGACTTGGTCAGCCCGGCCGCGACCAGCGGTGTCAGCACACGATGCTCGCGCGCCGCCTGCTGGCCCGGACGCCAGTCGCCGAGATCATCGAGGTTTACTCCGTAAGCCACGGCGGCATACCCGCGGCGCGCGGCCAGAGCATCAAGCTCGTTGAACAATTCATCCTTGCAGAAGAAGCAGCGATTGGGGGCGTTCGCGCGGTAAGCTGGATTAGCGACTTCGCGCGTCTCGATGAACTCATGCGGCAAGGCCAACTGCTGGGCGCAGTCGGTCGCCTTGCGGCGATCGTCCGCCGAGTAGCTCTCACTGAGCGCGGTCACGGCCAGCATACGGTCGGCCAGCACCTTGTGCGCGGCATAAGCGAGGAACGCCGAATCCACGCCGCCCGAGTAGGCCACCACCATCGAGGGCACAGTGCGCAGTTCGGCTTCGAGACGCGATTGCTTGGCTTCGAGTTCGCTCACGGTCAGGCTCAGGATAGCTCCCGAGCGGGGGACAAAGCAATTCGTTCGCTCGCCAGTAGCCAGTGGCGGCTAGCGTCCGGCGCCACTCACTCACCGTGCATCAAGACTCGAACTCACTTCGAGGCGCGCCCGACATTCGAATGACGGATTGCAGCGTCCCAATGCGGAGCTCCTTGTGATCTGGGATGGGGACGGTCACGGTCCCTCCGGGCACGTTCTTTTGCATTACGACGTGGCTTCCGCGCCCTCGAACTTCCACGAATCCGTGCCGAGCTAAAATCGCACAAGCCTCCTTGCCGGACAGGACGCGCAGCTTACCCAGTGGCAACCTCCACTTGAGTGACGTACACGTCGCCATGCAGGCGTTGCTTCAGCTCTTCCGGAGATGCGCACTCGAAGAACAGCTCCAGTGCCTCCCGGAGGTTGTCCCGGGCCTGTTCAATGCTGTCCCCCTGGCTGGCGATGTCCAACTCGGGGCAGAGCGAAACGTACCCATCGCCTTCCGATTCGATGATTGCCGTCAGCCTCATCAATCACTCCTCTGGGAGCCTGGAAGTCCGAGATAGACTCTTTCAGTTCCGCCGACTTGTCGGCCGGTACTCCATCCCACGAGTTACCCACTTGGGCAGCAGGATATCATAACCGTCGCGTCTAGCCGCGATGTCTTTTGCCGTGCCGCCCCTCGTAGCTTACTTACCGACGCAGAACGTTGAAAAAATCGCGCCCAACAGATCCTCTACGGTTGTCGCGCCCGTGATGGCGTCGAGCGCGTGCAAGGCGTCGTAGAGATCGAGCAGCAGCATCTCGTGGTGGACGTGCTCTCGGGCGGCGGCGCGGGCGCGGCTGAGTGCGCCCAGGCATTCGCGGAGCAGTTGCTGATGGCGCAGGTTGGTGATGAGGGTTCCGCCGGCGCTGTCGCGCGCGGGAGCGGCGAGATCGAGCAACGCGCCCTTGAGTTCGGTTACGCCCTCGCCGGTGAGTGCCGAGGTCCAGACGATTGTCGCCCCTGGCGCCGTGCTGGGCGACGTGACAGGAGGCGTGCCGGGCGTTGTGCCACGCAGGCGATCGTCGAGCTCCGGCGAACTCAGTCGGCGAGGCAGATCGCACTTGTTGCACGCCACCAGCAGAGCGCCGAGAGGCCGCAAGCGGCCGAGCAGCGCGCCGTCTTCCGCGGTCCACTGCTCGGACCCGTCGAGCACCATCAGGCGGAGGTCGGAATCGGCGATGGCCTCGAGAGTCTTGCGCACGCCGATCAGTTCCACTTCGTCGCTGGTTTCGCGCACGCCGGCGGTGTCGACGAGCCGCACCGGGATTCCGCCGATGGCGGCGCTCTCAGCCACGAGATCGCGCGTGGTTCCGGGGGTCGAGGTCACGATGGACCGTTCCTCGTTGAGCAGCCGGTTAAAAAGGCTGGACTTCCCCACATTGGGCCGGCCTACGATGGCGAGGCTGAGCCCGTCGTGCACCAGGCGGCCATACTCGAAGCCGGCGGCGAGGGGCTCGAGATCGGCCGAGATGCCGTCGATGCCGCCCGCGATTTCGTCCCAGCCCGAGACGGGCACGTCGTCTTCCGCAAAATCGATGCCGGCCTCGAGGCGCGCGATCAAATCCACCAGCGCCTGCTTATGCGGCCTGAGGCGCGCTGAGACCGCGCCTTCCATCTGCCCGGCGGCGACACTGGCCTGATAGATCGTGCGCGACTCGATCAGGTCGCGCACGGCCTCCGCCTGTGTCAGGTCGATGCGGCCGTTGAGGAAGGCGCGCAGGGTGAACTCGCCGGGCTCCGCGACGCGCGCCCCGCGCCTGAGACAACATTCCATCAAGTACGCCAGGATTACGGGGGCCCCGTGGCAGGAAATCTCGACGACATCCTCAGCCGTGTACGAGCGCGGGGCACGAAACGCTGTCAATACCACTTCGTCGAGCACCCGCCCTGACGCCGGATCGCGAAACTCTCCAAGGGTAGCCCGCTGGGTCTCGAGGGGGATTGTCGAAACATGAATCAGCCCGGAGGCGATCTCGACGGCGCGGTCGCCCGAAAGGCGCACGACGCCGATCCCTCCCCGTCCAGGCGGGGTGGCGATGGCTACGATGGTTTCGTCGGAGGAAGCGGACATGGGAGCCGCCCGCAGGCGCGCCACAGTCGCGTGGTTCGAGCTACCGGCGCGGCGAGGGCGGCGCGGGATGGATCACCACCTTGCGGTCAGAGCCCTGGCCGTCACTTTCGGTGCGCACCTCGGTGCGGTCGTGCAGCGCCACGTGAATGATCCGGCGCTCGCGCGCGTTCATGGAGCCCATCGCGAAAGGCATGCCGGTGTCGCGCACGCGATCGGCCGCCACCTGCGCCATGAGTTTCAATTCCTCTACCCGCATGCGCCGGTAATCTTCGCAGTCGAAGCTGACCCTGGGGAACAGGCTCTCTTCCAGGCGCGCCGCGCGCAGCACCACGTGCTCGATGGCGTTCAACAATTCGCCGTGGGCTTCGAGCAGCAGCCCGGCGTCGGGTCCGGAAAAATCGACCACCAGCTCGGGCTCGTCGCCCGGCGGCATGCGCCGCAGGGTGACGTCGAGCCGGAAGCCGCCCCCGCGCACGATCTTTCGCGCCAGGTCTTCGATGGCCGCCTGATGGCGCTCGAGGGGAGTGGCAGAGGCCGGGATTGATACGTGTTCGGATCCCATAGTGGTCAGTTTTTCGCAGCCAGCGGTTTCCGAGGTCCTCCGCCCGGCCCCTTGCCGCTGTTCTTCGAGCCCTCGGAGCCCTTCGCTGCGGGGGCGTCGACAACCACCGGGGAATGCGGGATGAAGCGGTTGATGATCAACTGCTGCGCGATGCCTACCAGGTTTGCCGTCATGTAGTAAAGCACCACGCCGGATGCGAGGCGGTAGAAGATGGTACCAAACAGCAGGGGCATCACATACATCATGCGCTTCTGGGTGGGGTCGGTGGCGGCCATGGGCGTCATCACCTGCATGACGAACATGCTGATGATCATCAACGTCGGCAGCAATGCCAGCGGAAGTCCGAACGGATGGCAGACGTCCGGAAGCGACAGGTCCCGGATGCACCCGAACCACGGCGCGTGACGCAGCTCGATCACCGTCCCGAGCACCTCATAGAACCCGTAAATCAAGGGGAGCTGCAGTACCATGGGCAGGCACCCGCCGAGCGGATTGATGCCGTACTGCTTGTAGACCTCCATCACTTCCTGGTTCATTTTCTGCTTGCGCGGATCGTTGATCTTGTACTGCTTGTACTTGTCTTGAATGCGCTTGACGATGGGCGCCACTTTCTGCTGCTTCTGGGCGAGATGGATGCCTTTGATCTTCAGCGGGAACAGGGCCAGGTTGATCAGGACCGTGAGGAGCACGATCGCCCAGCCGTAGTTCCGCACCCAGTGGTCGTGGATGTAGCGCATGCCGAGGAAAAGCGGTTCGGCCAGGACCTTGAAGAGCCCAAACTCCACCAGGTTGTCGAGCGGCGGGTTCATCGCCTTGAGCAGGTCGAGGTCCTTGGGCGCGACGAAAAGTCCGAACTCGAGAGGCTGCCCGCCCAAAGTGGCAAGTTCCACTTCAAAGGGCGCAGGCAGGTCCTTGTCCGTCCAATTCACCGGTTTCCAGGACGTTCGGCTGATCTTGAAAACGTCCCCAGGCGAGCGCGGCAGGAAGATGTCGATGAAATAGTGGTCCTCAAGGCCGGCATAGTTGAGAGCGCCGGATACCGTCTGTGGCCCTTTCAGCTTGCTTTCCTTGATCTTCGTGACGTCGCCGGCGAGGTCATAGACCGCCTGGCTGTTGGATCTCAGTGTCTTCGGTCCGAGCGAATAGTCGCCGAATCCGGCCGGCCACGCGACGCCGGTGGGGAGAGCGGTGCCCTGGGCGTCGATCGTGTTCACGCGCACATCCACCTGATAGCTTGACCCCAAGGAGAACGTCTTTTGAACTTCGGTCTGCCCGTCGCTGAACGTGAACTTCACTTGGGCAGGAGCGTGAAGGACGCCGCCGGACGGCGGGGCAGGATCCACGGCATAAACGGCGCCATTCAGCTTGGCCGCGAGTGCCGAGTCCTGGAAGGTCAATTGCATCGGCAGACCGAGCTGGCCGGCGGCTTCCTGGTTGACCAGATCGAGCGGCTTGTCCTGGGCATCGGTGTACTTCTTGAGAATCCAGCTCTTGATCACCGCGCCCTGGGTGTTGAACGTAATCCGGTAAAGATCGTTCTCAACCACTATGTCTTCGGCTTCGGTGCCCCGGATCGGGGCTACCGCCGGAGCGGGCTTCGCTCGACGCGACGTTGCGGCCGCCCGGGCGGGGGCCGCTGGCGCCGCGGGCACCCCGGGAGCGGACGATGTTGAGGGGCCGGGGTTGGGACTTGCCGGATTGCTGGCAGGCGCTTCGGTCTCCGGTTCGAAGCCGAACCTCGACATCAGCGGGCGCCAGAGCAGGATAACGAGAAACGTCACCGCGAAGGCCGCAAAGACGCGCTTGTTGTCGTCAAAATTCAAGAGCAGAGCCTCGATTCCGAAATCTCAACTCCCTGCGAGGAGGCGCGATCAGGACGCTCCGGCACGGGGTCAAAGCCATATGGCCCAAAGGGCCGGCAACGGCCCAGCCTCTTCAGCGTCAGCCCCAAACCGCGCCTCAAACCCCACTCGGACACGGCCTCATGCGCGTAAGCCGAACAGGTCGGATAAAAGCGGCAGGACGAGGGAATGGCCGGGGAGATTGCGGCGCGATAGAAGGCGATCAGGGCCAACGCAAAGGTCTTCACGAGGCTTGGGGAGCCGCCGGCGCGCTTGGCGTCGCACTCGGAGGGGCGGCAGGAAACAGCCGCATCAACTCCCGCACCAGGGTCGGAAACGGCACCCGGGACACATCCTTGCGCGGATTCACTACGATGTCCCAGCCGCCCGGAATCGCAGCCCGATTCAGACGGAATACTTCCCGGACCCGGCGCTTCACGCGGTTGCGCAGCACGGAGTTGCCGACCGCCGTAGGTACCGTAAGGCCCAGACGGCTCTCGGCGAGTCCGTTCGATCGAAAGAACACGGTACATAGGGGCGCGCTCCGGCGCTTCCCTTCCTGGTACACCCGCCGGAACTCATTTCGCCTGAGCAACCGAAGATGCTTGGGGAATGCGTAGGGCCGACGGCCGCCATTCATGCCGGGGTCAGGCGATGCCGGCCCTTCTGGCGCCGCCGGCGGAGCGTGTTCCGCCCCCCTGGCGTGCGCATCCGGATCCGGAAGCCGTGCGTCTTTGACCTGCGTCTGCGATTTGGCTGGAACGTTCGCTTCAAAGCAAGACTCTCCTTGAAACGCCTGTGCGTATGATGATCGAGGCGCTGAACTACTAGAATAGCCGTGCTGTAGGGTCACGTCAAGGCGCGGCCTGGGGCTGGTGACGGCCATAAGCGCTCTTGGGGCTTCTGAATCCTGGGGCCTGGCCTAAAATCTTTCGGCCCTCCGGGGCCTTTTGCGGCGTTCGAACAAGCGCGCTTCTGAATGCCAGGTCGCCATGGGCTAAATTGTTTCGCACCCATGAACTTTACGTAACAAAGTACTTGACAATCGCCGGTTTTCATCTATCATGCTGCTGATGGTACAGCCGCAACACTATCGATCGCATGTTCGACCTCACTCGGAACCCGTTCCGGGCATACACGAGCACGCCATCGAAAATCTGCGCTTCATCCGCGAGACCATGGAACGTTCGGGCTCATTCACGGCCGTGCCGGGTTGGGGCGGCGTCGCCATGGGGATCACGGCGCTCGCGGCGGCGGCGCTCGCGGAGCGCGCTGTCACTCCGCAAGCGTGGATTACCATCTGGGCCGGCGCGGCAGCCTTGGCCGTGGCCATCGGCCTCGCGACCATCTGGCGCAAGATCCGCGCCGCGCGCGTCCCGATCCTGTCGGGGCCGGCGCAGAAGTTCGCCATCAGCCTGGCCCCGCCCATCCTGGCAGGCGGAGTGCTCACCATCGTCCTGTTCCGGGCCGACCTGGTGCGGACCCTCCCGGGGCTCTGGCTGATGCTGTACGGCGCCGGCGTGATCACCGGAGGCGCGTTCTCAGTGCGCGTAGTGCCCGTGATGGGCGCCTGCCTGATGGCCTGCGGGGCGGCGGCGCTGTTTACCCCCGCGTCCTGGGGCGACGCCTTCATGGCGGCTGGTTTCGGCGGTCTTCAGATTGTTTTCGGAATCATCATTGCAAGGAGGTACGGTGGCTAGACAGAGCAATCTCGCGCGCAGGCGCGAGCCGGATATGGCGCCTGCCCCGGTAACAAGCTCGGCGACGAGCGTGCCGGGCGAGGGGCCCGCCTCGCCGGCGCCGGCCCGGGCGGCTGAAAAGCGTCCCCTCGAGCTCGATCGCCTGATCCACGAGCATATCCGCCTCGGCATTGTGAGCGCGCTGGCGGTGAACAACTCTCTCAGTTTCAACGATCTCAAGAAGTTGCTCGCGACAACCGATGGAAACTTAAGCGTCCATGCGCGCAAGCTCGAAGAGGCCGGTTACGTCTCATGCAGCAAGTTCTTCGACAAGCGGGTTCCGAAAACCGAGTACCGTCTGACGGCGGCGGGCCGTAAGGCGCTCGAACGCTATCTCAACCACATGGAATCGCTGATTCGCGCCATGCGCCAGCGCTAAAAAAATTTGGACGGTGACTTTATGCTGCAAAGTAGTCTATTGCAATCTTCGATAATGCGGCGCGCCGGCGGCCTTCACGTGGCCATCATCATGGACGGCAGCGGACGCTGGGCAGAGCGCCGCGGCTGGCCTCGAGCTGCCGGGCACCGGGCGGGCGAGCGGGCGGTGCGCCGAGTGGTGGACGCTGCGTCCGAAGCCGGAGTAAGCACTCTCACACTCTTCGCCTTCTCGGGCGCCAACTGGCGGCGGCCGCGGCCGGAAGCAGAGCGTCTGATGGAGATCTTCCGCGACTTTTTCGAGAGCGAGGCCACCCGGTACCACAGGGACGGCGTACGGGTGAGCGTGATCGGCCGGCGTGACCGTCTGCCGGGCACGCTGCTCGCGGCCATCGCGCGGGCGGAGCAAGCAACGGCAGCCTGCACGGAGCTCCATCTGCGCCTGGCGATCGACTATTCGGCACGCGACGCCCTGCTCGAAGCCGCCGCCCGCCTCGCCTCGTCCCGTGATTGCAGTCCGCAGAGGTTCGCCGAGGCCCTCGCCGAAGCGATTCATTCCCGAGGGCCCGTTCCCGACGTCGATCTGTTGATCCGCACCGGCGGGGAACAGCGGTTGAGCGACTGCCTGCTGTGGGAAGGCGCGTTCGCCGAGCTCATTTTCAGCGATTGCCTTTGGCCCGATTTTGGTAAAGCGGAACTCGCCGCCGCCATCGAGGAATTCCGACGCCGCGAACGGCGTTTTGGCGGGGTTCCCGAGGCAATCGCGGGTTGAGGCCATCACTATTCACGGAGGAAGCATGATCGGACTCGAACAGGAACAGGTGCGGGCTCACCACGAATCGATCCGCGTGGAAACGCGCGCGCCCCTTCAGTTCATCGACATCACGGAGAGCGTGGCTGACGCCGTGCGAAGCTCGGGCGTTCGGGAAGGCTTTGTGAACGTCCAGACACGGCACACCACAACGGCCATCCTGGTCGGCGAGCACGAGCCGCTCCTGATGGACGACTTGAAGCGGACCCTCGAGCGCGTCGCGCCCTGCCACGGCGAATACCGTCACGACGATTTCAGCGTCCGCACCGTCAACATGTGCCCGGACGAGGAAAAGAACGGGCACTCGCATTGCAAAGCCCTCTTCCTGCGCTGCTCGGAGTGCCTGAACATCGTCGAGGGCCACATGGATCTCGGGCAATGGCAGAGGATCTTTCTGGTGGAGCTGGACCGCGCCCGTTTACGGACGGTATCGCTCATGATCCTGGGCGGTTTGTGAATGACGAACTATGAACGATGAACGATGAATGATTAGCGGTAACGGAGGCTCGAAAATGCGATCAAGATACACCGTCGTCACGGTTCTGCTGGCAATCCTAGCCCTGGCCGGCGGAATTTTCATCGGCTACGCGGACTCGCACAGCGACGACCCGGCAATAACACTGGTCCTGCTTGCCGCGTTCACCTTCGTGCTCGGGGCGCTCGGGCCGCGTCGCCCCTGGCTGTGGGCGGTGCTCGCCGGCGTCTGGGTTCCTGTGTTGGACACGACCTTGCCCCGCATGGGCCTTGCTCCTTGGGACACCGCCTCACCTCCTACGTTCCTCTCTGGCCTGGGCGTCCTGGGCGTGACGATGGCTGCTTGTTTCGCTGGTTCCTACGCCGGGGCATTGCTCGTCCGGGCCGCGCGGCGGGCGATGACTCCTCATCAATCCTGACTCGCGGCTTCCAACTCCTCTCCTGATTAACGGGAGAGGAGCATTCGCAGTGTACATTCGCAGTGCGCAATTCTCCTGTTCTCTTCACCCCTGTCACATTTTCGATGCGAGGGACGTTTAAGCATTGAAGGTGGACGGGAGGTCGCACTTGGCAGCAGGATGGGTCGAAGGCCTGGGTCGCGTCATGGCGGAACCTCGAGAGCAGGCGGAGCCCTGGAACACACAGTTCGAAAAGTTCTACATCGAGCACTACGCGCGCGTGGTTGGCATTCTGTTTCGCCTGACCGCGAGCCGCGGTGATGCCGAGGAACTGGCGAACGAAGTGTTCTGGAAGGTCTATCGGCGGCAAGCGATTCCCAACCCGGACGGGAACGTCGCGGGATGGCTTTATCGAACTGCCACCAACCTCGGCATCGACACGTTGCGTAAAGAGTCGCGGCGGCGTCAGCATGAGAGTGCGGCGGCGCACACGGCCCTGGAATCGCGCGTCGCCGACGGACCACTCACAGAGGTTCTGCACGATGAGCGGCGCCGGCAGGTCCGCGGCGCCCTGGCCGAGCTCAAGCCGGTGCAGGCCCAGGCGCTCATCCTGCGTGCCAGCGGCTTCTCCTACCAGGAAGTGGCGGAGGCTTTGGGCGTGAAGCGCGTGTCCGTGGGGACGCTCCTGCTGCGCGCCGAAGAGGCCTTCCGCAAAACCTACCGAGGCACCGCCGGTGAAGAGGAGAAATCATGAACTGCATCGAGAAGGGTATTCTACGGTTGCGAATAGACGGCGAGCTTCACGGGCGTGAGCTCGAAGAAGTGGATCGGCATCTCGCGGCTTGCGCGCACTGCCGCCGTGAAATCGAGGAGATGAGCGCCGCGGCCGGGCGCGTCCAACGCATCCTCGCGCCCTTGGCTCCGAAGCCTGGCGACATCGAGGACGACGCCCGGCTGGCGCTGGCGAGGTTCCGCGCCCGCGAGCTTCCTTCGGAGGCAGAGCCCGCCTCGGCGCCTGCTGGAGGATTACTGGGACGCGTCTTCAGCCCGCGCTGGGCGATGGCTTCGGGCGCTGCGCTCGCAGTCTGCGCGCTCGCCCTCTTGATGAGCTTTGCGCCGGTGCGTGGCTGGGCACAACACGTCCTGGCCATGCTGCGCGTCCAGAAGGTCGAGGTGGTTCCGGTCAGCGTCGCGCTTCCTGACGTGCAGACCCAGGAGCGCGCCTCGAAGATGCTCGGCCAACTGATCTCCGACAACATGGTGGTCACGCTTGCACCCGGCAAGCCGCAGGACGTTACGAGCGCCGAGGAGGCCAGCCGCCTGGCCGGATTCCGGGTTCGCGCGCTCTCGGCGCGCACCGACGCCCCGCACATGGACGTCGAAGGCGAGCAGGCTTTTCACCTGACGCTGAATCGCGAGCGCCTGCAGAGCATCTTCGACGAACTCGGACGCTCGGACATTCAGCTTCCCGGTTCCATCGACGGAGCGGAAGTGGCGGTCCACATTCCCAAGGGAGTGCTACTGCGCTACGGCTCGACACCCTTCAAGGCGACCGAGGACAGCATCGACCAAGCCGCTCACGCCGCGGAAAACGGCGATTTCAGCGCGGTAAACCAGGTCGATCTCAAGAACTTCGTCGTGCTCGCAGAGATTCCGAGCCCCACCGTCAGCGTTCCTCCCAGCCTGAACATCGCGCAAGTGGCTGAGGCCGGACTGGAACTCGCGGGCCTCGGTCCGGCGGAGGCGCAGGAGTTCGTGCAGAGCGTGGACTGGACCTCGACTCTGGTCGTCCCGGTGCCGCGCGAAGGCGGCGCGTTCACCAAAGAACCGGTGGACGGCGTGGAAGGCACGCTGATCGCGATGCCCGCGAAGGGCAAGCGGCCGGCGGGCTACTCGCTCATCTGGGTCAAGGAAGGCATCATCTATTCGCTTTCCGGTTCCGGCGATGCTTCGAACGCCATCACGCTTGCGGACTCGCTGCAATAATCGGATGATCGGGAGATTGAAGGATTGAGTGATTGA
>DASZIG010000041.1:0-11055 GCA_035949375.1 Terriglobia bacterium
CGCAGCGGCCGCGCGGCCAGGCTCGACATGGGTATCGAAACCCTCCGGATACATCGCCCGCGCTTCCGGCGCGAAGATCGCATCCGGCGCGAAGGGCGCGAGCAGACGGCCGTCGCGGTCGAGATCGCGCGGATAGCGGGCGTAATCTTCGGACGGCGAAAACTGGGCCGGGTTAACGAAGATCGACACCACGAGGGCGTCGGCCTCTGCTTGAGCGCGGCGCACGAGGCTCAGGTGCCCTTCGTGCAACGCGCCCATGGTAGGCACGAGGGCCACCGTCCGCGCTTGGGTTCGCAGGCCGCGGGCCAAGGCAGACATTTCGGGCAGCGAGGTGATTACGCGGTTGGCAGTCGGCAGTCGGCGGTCGGCAGTCGTCACTTGTCCAAGCTCCTCGGTCCGCCAGTGCCAGTTCGTGGTTCGTAGTTCGTAGATCGTGTCCCTGACATTCTCGATCTGCCCGAGAAGCCACGATCAGAGTCTACCAGCTACGATCTACAAACCACGATCCAACATGTTGCTGAAGAACCCCGTCCGCGCTGTCACTCCGAGGAGCCTAAGGCGACGAGAAATCTCGTAATTCCACTATTCTCACAGCGAGATTTCTCGCTGCGCTCGAAATGACATGGCTGAAATTTGTTGTCAACAAACCGCTGGTAACGATCTACGATTGCAATTGCCGACTGCTTCTCTACGTCCGGACTCGCTCGAATTCCGCCCGTACGGCGGGCGACCAGTGGTAGCTTTCGCGATCTTCGGGATAAGCGCCTTCCAGCACGTCGCGGCGAAACTCGGCCAGGGCCACGCGCAGAGTGCCGGCGAGGTCGGCATAGGGCCGCACGAATTTTGCGGGGGGTTGAAAGCTCAGCCCCACCAGATCGTGAAACACCAGCACCTGGCCGTCGCATTCCGGCCCGGCGCCGATCCCGATGGTCGGGATGCGCAGGCGGCGCGTGATCATGCCCGCCAGTTCCCTGGGCACGCCCTCGAGCACAATGGCGAACGCGCCCGCGTCCTCCACGGCCTGGGCGTCGGCCAGCAGATCGCCGGCCGATTCCACGGTCTTGCCCTGCACCCGGTATCCGCCCATGCTGTGCACGGATTGCGGGGTGAGGCCGATGTGCCCCACCACCGGGATTTCCGCCTCCACCAGCTTGCGGATAACCTCGGCGCGGCGGCGTCCGCCTTCGAGTTTCACGGCCTCCGCCCCGCCCTCCTTGAGGTAACGGATGGCGGGCTCGACGGCGCGCTCCGGTTCGGTGTGGTAAGCCCCGAAGGGAAGGTCGACCATCAGCAGCGCACGCTGCACGGCGCGCCGCACCGCCTTCAGGTGATGCAGCATCTCGTCGACGGTCACGGGAACGGTGGAATCGTAGCCGAGCACGGTTTGGGCCAGGCTGTCGCCCACCAGAATCGTGTCGATTCCGGCTTCGTCCACCAGGCGCGCTGTGGGGTAATCGTAGGCAGTCAGGCAGGTGATGCGCTCGCCGCGCAGCTTGCGGTCGAGAATTTCCGGAACAGTAACCTTGCTCACAGCCCGTAAGTTCGGGTCCATGGCTTCCTCCTTGTTGATTTGTCGTTTTTCGGTGTCCGGTTTCGGTGTCAGAACCCTGACACGTAACACCTGGCACCTGGCACCTAAATCAGCCCGTCTCAGTCCGCAGTGGCGGATCCAAGCGGCAAGAAATATTGCGTACCGCGCACCGGCTGGCGGAGCCGCTTCAGCAACTCTTCGAGGTCAGCCTCGCGGTGGACGAAATCGATCCCGGACGTTTCCACCACCAGCAGGTCGCTCGATCGATAATGATGGAAGAAGTGGTCGTACGCTCGCACCAGCTCTTCCAGGTATTCGTCAGAGACCTCGTGCTCCATCGGAACGTTCTTCATGCCGATGCGCACGCGCAGGGTCTCCGGCTTCGCCTGCAAGTATACCACCAAGTCCGGAATCGGCACCTGCTCCGCCAGAAGCTCGTAGTACTGCTTGTAAAGGCTCAACTCAGCGTCACTCAGGTTGAGATAGGCGTAGATTCTGTCCTTCTCAAACAGGTAATCGCTGATCATCAGCCGGTGCGCGGTGCTCGCGAGATCGAGCGCGCGCCATTGCTTGAATCGCTCGATCAGGAAGAAGAGCTGAGCGGCGAAGCCCGCGCCGGGCTGCTCGCGATAGAAGCGCGCCAGGAAGGGATTGTCCTCAACGTCGCTCAGCATCCTCGCGCCCAGTCGCTCGGCAAGAAGCCGGGCCAGAGTGCTCTTACCCACGCGCATCGGTCCTTCGATGGCGATGAAGCGGGGCGGATCGTGATGGGCGGCATCGGGCAAAGCAGGGTCTCAGTTCGTCGGTTTCTTAGTTGGTCAGTTTCTCAGTTCGTCAGTTTCTCAGTTCGCAGTCGTCGGTTGTGGTCAGTTGTCAGTTGTCCGTTGCTCGGGGATGGCAGACGTAGAATCGCGGCTCGTTGTTCATTGACGAGAACATAGGTGAGGATATCGCGCAACGAGCTACCCAATACGATCGACGGACAACTGACCACGGACTACGGACAACGGACAACCAGCCAATTTGACGACGGCGGCAGGCGGCGCTGCTGCGAGCATCTCGCGGACGGTCCGCCTTGTGACCGGATGCTCGGCATCCCCGGCGATTTCGTTGAGCGGGACCAGCACGAAGCGTCTCTCCGCCATGCGCGGGTGCGGAATCGTCACTTCGGCCGACCGCACCACGGCGTTCTCATACAGCAGGATGTCAATATCGATCAGCCGCGGGCCATTGCGCGGGCCCGGCCTGCGCCCCATGGCGCGCTGAATCGCCTGGGAGCGCCGCACCAACTGCAGCGGCATGAGATCGGTCATTGCTTCCGCCGCGCAGTTCACGAACCACGGCTGCGCCGTGTAACCCACCGGCTCCGTGCGATACAACGAAGAAACCCGCCGCACATCAACGCCCCCATCGCCAAGCCGGGCAAGAGCGTTTTCGATATTGGCGCGCCGATCTCCGAGGTTGGAACCGAGCGCGAGATAGACGCGCTTCATAACATTGCCGATCGACGACTGCCGATTGCGGATTGAGTCTCGCCACGCCTTTCAATCGCCAATCAGCAATCGTCAATCGGCAATTAGATCGACCCCGATGGGATCATGGTCCGACAGCGGCTCGTCGCATTCACGAAACTCATGCAACACCGCCGGGCTCTCCGCACGCACGCCGCGTGTGGCAAACCAGTCGATCTTGATCGGGCAGCGTCCCCCGTGATTCCTCAGCGACCAGGTCATAAAGGCGAAGCACCAGTTCGGCACCCACTCACCGAGATTCTGACGCGTCTTGGGACAGCCCGCGTCGTAGCCGCCGGTGCGCTCGCCGAGCATGTTGCAAGCCCTGTAATCGAAACCGCGCCGCTCGAGAGTCCGAAAGAGGTCCTTCTCAAACCAGTGGTAAGGGTGCATGTAATGATTGTTGATGACGTTGTCCACACCCATCAGGACGCGCAGCCAGAAGCCTGCGATGGCCCAGGCCGGGGTTGAAGAATTGTAGGTGGTCGTGTTCCAGTCTCCGCCGATCACTACCGGAGGGCCGGAATCGAGCCTTCGGGGCCCATCGTGCCCGTCGAGGCCGTTGAGGATGTCGCGCATCTGATCCGCGCGGTGACGTTGGCTCGAATTGGCATCGAGATGGCTTGAAATCGCCGTCACGCGGTAGTTGGGAAACTCGACGTCCGCAATCACCACGGCTTGCCGGCCCAGGCGCTTCTCACGGCCCGCCATCTTGTCGATGCCATTCTTGAGAAACACGGCGCGGACATTCCGTAACGGATAGCGGCTGAGCACGGCATTGCCGTGCAACCCGAGCGCGTTTTCCCCCTCCGCGTGATATTCGAGTCCCGAACCCTTGGCGAGATTCAGATAGCAAGGCACGAAAGCGTAGTAAAAACCCAGCGCTCGCGCGAGTTCCTGCGCCACATTCCGGTTCCCGGAGCGCGCCATGCCGAGATCGGTCTCGGTGAGGAGCAGGACGTCGGCCTCACGGAGATACGGATGCGAGCGCAAGGCCTCAAGCTGGCCCTCAAGCTCGATGCCGCGCTCCAGATTCCAGGCCACAAAGCGGTACCGGCTCCGGGCCGGCGCCTGCGCGCGGCAGAAGTTTCCCACCTCGGGCGTATCGAGCACGCGGCGGATTAAAGGCTCGAGGCGCTGATAGGCGCGGTTGGCGAGAAGCTCACGGGTGGAACGGCACTGCCCGAGCTCGGCGAAGTGAGGCATGATCTCCCGGCGAATCGTCCGGTAGATTTCCTCGTTCGGCGAGAGGGCATTCGCCGAAGCTTGTTCCGCCGCATCCGCGTTCAACAGGCTTTCACTCATGCGCAGATCCTGCCTGATCAAACAGCGGCGCTATGCTGCCCACGGGCACGGGGAAATGCAAGTGCCGGTAGGCGGCGTCGGTCGCGCGGCGCCCGCTCTTGGTGCGGCTGATGAAGCCTTGCTGCAGCAGGTAAGGCTCCACCATGTCGACCAAGGTGTCGACTTCTTCGTTCAGCGTCGCGGCCAGCGCCTCCACGCCGACGGGACCCCCGCGATAGGTTTTGATGATGGTGGCCATGAAGCTCCGGTCGAGGTCGTCGAGTCCGGTCTCGTCCACACCTTCGAGGGTCAAAGCCGCTACTGCCACCTCGTCCGTGACGCGTCCCTTCGCCTTGACGTCGGCATAGTCGCGCACGCGGCGCAGAAGGCGGTTGGCGACGCGCGGGGTGCCACGCGCCCGCCGCGCGATCTCGGCCGCGGCGGCCTCATCAACCTCGATGCCCAGAATCCTCGCGGAGCGCAGCACGATCTGTCGCAACTCGTCTTCGGTGTAGAACTCCAGGTGATAAAAGAGTCCGAACCGGTTCCGCAGTGGGGCCGAAAGGCTGCCCGCGCGCGTGGTGGCGCCCACCAGGGTGAACTTCTTGAGCGGCACGTTGACCGTCTTGGCGAACATGCCCTTGTCGAGGACAAAATCGACTTTGAAGTCCTCCATCGCCGGGTAGAGGAATTCCTCGACGGTGATCGGCAGGCGATGAATCTCGTCGATGAAAAGCACATCGTGCTCGGCCAGGTTGGTGAGAATCCCCATCAGGTCGCCGGTGCGCTCCAAGGCGGGTCCGGAGGTCACCACCACCTTGGCCCCCATTTCATTGCCGATGATGTGGGCGAGCGTCGTTTTGCCGAGGCCCGGCGGCCCGTAGAAGAGGGTGTGTTCGAGCGCCTCGCCGCGTTGGCGGCAAGCGCCCAGAGCGATCTCGAGCTTCTCACGCAAGCGCGCCTGGCCCACGTACTCCCCGAGGGTGGGGGGTCGCAGGGTGAGATTCAGCTTCTCGTCCTCAGGCGAGATCAGCTTCGGCGATACCAAGCGTTCTCTCATACTGACTTCAAAGAGCCCTTATTGATTCTAAAGCAGATAGTGGGTTCGTTCCGCGATTTCGCCATATTTTTCCCGAGCGCTGCCGGCGGTTCCGGGCGGGTCCGGCCGGCATCGGACCCGGTCATCCGGCGGACTGCTTCTGGTCGAACACTTTCAGCAGAAACTCCTCGACGCTCTTGAGGTGCTTATGGCGGCCGAAAATGTCGGCGACCATTCTCTGCGCCTCGCCGTGAGAGTATTCGAGCTGCTCCAGCACCTGGACGGCCTCGAGGCGCAGCTCGGCGTCAGTCTCGCGTTCCACCGAAAGCGGCGCTTCACTCGGGGCGAGGGCGAACTTCGCCATCTTACCCCGAAGCTCGGTCGAGATGCGCTCGGCCATCTTGGGTCCGATGCCGGGCAGTTCCTGCAGCAATCGAACGTCGCCACGCTCGATGGCTTGGGCGATCTCGTTCATGGGACGAACCAGGCACTTCAGCGCCTTGGCAAAGCCCACGCCGGGCACGTCCGTGAAGGCCTCAAAGAACTCGCGATCGAGCGGATCTAGAAACCCCACCAGCTTTGGCGTCAGGCGCCCGCCGCCGACGCCACCGTCAATATAGTAGATGGTGTAAAACGTGAGGGGGTTTGGCCGCTCATCGGGCGGAGTCTGGCGCAGACGCAGGGCGATGCCGGACGGCACCAGGATCTCGTAGCAAAGCGCACTCACACGCACCAGTAGAGCGTTGCGCCGCATTCGGTCGTAGAGGACTTCACCTGTGATCTCCGAGATCAAAGTCGCGTCCTTCCTTCAAAGATTCTCGCTCTCAACTTGGGAGTGGCAAGCGCCCTCTACCATCACCATCCCATCGCCACAATCGCGGTGGGGAAAAGGTTCGCCAAACTAAGAGTGAGGGCCAACCATGCCCACCAACGTGGCGTTCCTAAACCCCGCCGCATGGCCGTACCTGCTAGCCAGATCGAGGCGATCGCGCCAACGAGATAGATTTGTATGGCCAAGTTTTCCTTCCACGTATGTACTTCCCACAACCCGTGCCGAGAGAGCCAAGTAACAACAATCCAGTCGAGCGGGTACTGAGCCGGAACTACCAGTAGAGAGATGACGCTGCACTGATTGACTGTTAATTGTCGCATCCGATTCCAGCAACGCGCACTTGCCACTTCCAGCACCAGGCTACACCTTCATGGGTCGTCCCTCCCGGCACGACTGGTAAATCGCCTGGATCAGTTTCTCATCCCGCAGACCCTCTTCGCCGGGTGTCACGGGGTCATGATTACCGAGGACACACTCCGCGAAGTGGTCGGCCTCGCGCGAGAACTGGTCCGGGTAGCGATCCGTCGCCGGCTGCGCGATCGCCACGGACTCCTGTCCCTCGGACTTCATACGGATGCTGTCATAACTGAATGCCGGGCCGAGCTCCACCCAGCCTTTGGAGCCGGTCGCGCGATAGGTGTTGCCGCAATTGGCGCCGTAGCTGGTATAACAGGTGGCGAGCACGCCGGAGGGAAAGCGCATGGTCCAGTTCAGGTTCTCCTCCACTTCGGTGAAGCGTCCGTCGCGATCGATCACCGACCAGTTGGCGCTGATCTCGGCGGGCTCCTCGCCGCTCAGGTAGCGGCAGGCCTGAAGGCTGTAGATCCCGACGTCCACCATGGGTCCGCCGCCCGCCATTTTCTTGTTCAGACGCCACTCGCCGGGCGCGATCGTGAACCCGAAACCAGTGTCGATGATCTGCAGCTTGCCGACGTAGCCGTCGCGGATGAGTTGAATCGCCCGCAGGTTCGTGGGCTCCAGACGGCAGCGATACGCGATCATCAGCTTGCGATCCGCCTTGCGGCAGGCGGCGATCATCTGCTCGCACTCGGCGACGGAGGTCGCCATGGGCTTCTCCGAGAGTACGTGCTTGCCGGCTTGCGCGGCCCGGATGGTGTATTCGGCGTGCATGCCGTTCGGCAGTGCGATATAGACGGCGTCGACGTTTGGGTTGTGGGCGATCTGCTCATAGTTCTCGTAATTGTAGATGGCGTTGCGCGGAACGCCGTATTGCGCCGCCACGCGCTGGGCCTTGTCGGGGTGCCCGCTCACGAGCGCCGTGATCTTCGAGCGTTGAGAAGCCGCCTTCACGCCGGGCATGAACTGGTCCATGGAGATTCTGCCCAGGCCCACAATGGCGTAGCCGAGCTTGCGGCCGGCGGAGTCCTGAGGCGCTGGAGTGCCGCCGGCCGAGGGTTGCGGCAGTCCGCCGAAAAGGCTCCGTCCGGCGAGCGGAAGCATCGCCGCTCCACCGAGAAGTCCCAGGAAATTACGTCTCGACCGACTCATATTCGAATCGACCTCCGCGGTAGGCTCCTTCTCCGCCCATCAAAGCGGCTGGCGCCGGCCGGGCCGCTGGCCAACGGCTCCGTTCTCCCTCAACGACTGCACGTAACAGAGCGCCGCCGCCAGCGCGTCGGCCACGTCCGGCGGGTGCGGGACGCCGTCGAGCGAGAAGTGGTGCTGCACGGCGCGCTGCACCTGCATCTTGCTGGCGTTGCCGTTCCCGGTCACAGACTGTTTGATGCGCTTCGCAGGCAGGCTCACCACGCTCACTTGCGCCAGTCGCGCCGCCAGGCAGATCACGCCGCGGGCATGGCCCATCAGAATCGCGGTGCGTGGGTAGTCCGCATGGCTATAGACTTCCTCCAGGCACACCTTCTCAGGCCGGAACTCCCGGATCACTTCGTTGACGCTCTCAAACAGCTTCTCCAGGCGCGCCGCCAGATTGTCGTTGCGCGCGGCGGGCAGGCGAATGACGCCCGCCTCAATCAGCGCCGCCTCGCGGCCGCGATACTCGATCACCCCGTAGCCAGTGAGGTTCAGGCCGGGGTCGATGCCCAGCACGCGCGCTAATCTGCCCCCGGATGCCATGTAGGGCGATTGTATCTCAGGTGCCAGGGGTTAGGCGTCAGTGTTAGGGTCAACAGCCAGGGATCGCGTGTTAGAATCTGGCGGTAACCTGAAGGAGGGCTGGATGGCAATTGAATTTCGACGGATCGTACCGGTCCTCCGCATTTTCAGCATCGGCAAGGCCAAAGAGTTTTACGTCGATTACCTCGGCTTCAAGGTCGACTGGGAGCACCGCTACGAGGAGAGCCTGCCGCTTTACATGCAGGTGTCACGCGGTGACCTGGTACTGCACCTTTCGGAGCATCACGGCGACGGCAGCCCGGGCGCGAACATCCGCGTGGAAATGACAGGGGTCGAAGAGTTCCATCGCGAGATCGCGGCGAAGAATTACCGCTACTTCCGCCCCGGCATCGAACTGACGCCGTGGAAGACGAAGGAAACGGGGGTCATCGACCCTTTTGGGAATCGAATTCGGTTCTGTGAGCACATTGGGTAGGGAAACGAAGGGAGTCTATCGTCCTGCCGCCTGCTGACCCCGTAGAATCAGGCACGTCGACACGGCCTTCGCCACCAGGCGATGATGCTCGTCTCGGATGGCACACTCCACCAGGCCCACCGTCTTGCCACGATTCGTCACGTGAGCCTCGGCGCGCAGCAGGGCCACCCACACCGGACGCAGAAAATTGATTTTCAGTTCAAGCGTAGTGAACGTCTCGTCGTGCTTCAGCGTGCTGGCGAATGCCATGCCCATGGCGGCGTCAGCCAGGTCGCATAGAATGCCGCCGTGTACGGTTCCCATGGGATTCGCGTGCTGCGGCCCGGTCTGCAGATGGCCGACCGCGCGCCCGTCCTGGATTTCGACGATCTCAAAACCCACCAGCTTGGCGCAAGGAGCGCCGTAAGCCTGAACCTTCTCGACCAGGCGATGGGACGCATTGGTCCGTGGTCCGTTGTGCGTGGTCCGTAGTCCGCCATCCGATTGAGGTCCGCGGTCAAGGGAAACTGCCTGAGAAAGGGCTCTCTTTTGTTTGGGCACAGAAAAACACTCACAAGGCTCGCGATTTCAAATTCAAGATCCAAGCTGCGAATGCACAATCACTCGATCAGCCGATGATCTACCACTCAGTCGCCCGATGACCACGATCACTTATTCACCCGATCTGATTCACCACCCGACCGGATGCCCCTGGTTTTGCTCGTCAAGCCACTTCTTAAGCGGCGCGAAGTAATCGAGGATCGCCGTGGCGTCCATTTGGCGCTGACCGGTCATGGCTTCAAGGGCATCGGGCCAGGGCTCACTCTTGCCGAGGGCTA
The DNA here is from genome assembly GCA_035949375.1 of Terriglobia bacterium. Taxonomy (GTDB): domain Bacteria; phylum Acidobacteriota; class Terriglobia; order UBA7540; family UBA7540; genus Gp13-AA77. The sequence continues at coordinate 9,585 of DASZIG010000041.1, forward strand.
GCATGGCGCGCAGACGCTTGCCGGCCTCGGCATTGCCATAGATCGAGCAACGATGGAGCGGTGTTCCCGCGGGACAGCCCGCAGCCTGCGCCAGCGACCGATGAAACTGGAACTGTAAAATGTCTGCCAGGAAATAGCGCATGTAAGGGACATTCGCCGCCACGTGATACTTCGCGCCGGGGTCAAAATCAGCCTCGCTGCGCGCGACCGGCGGCGCCACGCCCTGATATTTCAGGCGCATGTCCCACCAGGTCTGATTGTACTTGTCAGGTGGAATCTCTCCGGAGAAGACCTCCCAGCGCCACTTGTCGATCATCAGCCCAAAGGGCAGAAACGACACCTTCTCGAGCGCCTTCGAGAGCAGCAGCCCAATGTCGCCGGAGGCATCCGGAGCCTTGTCGAGCAGGCCCAGTTTCACCAGGTACTCCGGCGTGATGGAGAGCGCGATGGTGTCGCCGATGGCCTCATGGAATCCGTCATTGGCGCCGTCGCGGAACAGTACGGGCTGATGGCTGTAGGCAAGCTGGTAGTAATTGTGGCCGAGCTCGTGGTGAACAGTGTTGAAATCCTCGGCGGTGATGTCGATGCACATCTTCAGGCGCACGTCCTGATCGAGATCGATGTGCCAGGCGGACGCGTGGCACACCACGTCGCGGTCGGCCGGTTTGGTGAGCATCGAGCGTTCCCAGAAAGTCCCGGGCAGCGGCGGGAATCCGAGCGAGGTGAAAAAGCCCTCGCCGTAACGCACCATCTGTTTGTAGTCGGTGTGCCGGTCCTTCAAGATTTGCGTCAGGTCGTAGCCGCGGGTTGATCCGGCCGGCTCGACGAGAGGATAAACGTTCTCCCAGCTCTGCGCCCAGATGTTGCCGAGCATGTCCGCCGGGATGGGGCCCGAGGCCGGCACCCGATCGCCGTACTTCTCGCGCAGCTTCCAGCGCACATAGGCGTGCAGCGAGAGATACAACGGGCGCACCTGCTCCCACAACCGGTCCACTTCGCGCGCGAAATCGTCCGGCGGCATGTCGTAACCCGATCGCCACATGGCTCCGTTGTCGGCGAAGCCGAGCTGCCGCGCGCCTTTGTTGGCGAGCGCCACGTAACGCGCGAAATCCTGGCGGTACGGCGGCGAGACCGCGTGCCAGCCGCGCCAGACGTCCAGCAACTGGGCGGGGTCGCGGCTTTCGGCCATGATGCGCGTGATGTCCTCGATGTCGAGGCATTTCGCCTGACCGCTGGGCGCGCCGGGCGGGCAGTACTTGCCCTTGCCGTAGGCGCCTTCCATGGATGTGATGGTTCGCGTCAGATCCTCACCCTCCTTGGGATCGGACGGCGTGGCCGTGGTAAGGGCGAGCTTGAGGATTTTGAGCTCACGGGCCACCTCCGGCGGTAGTCCAGGCTCGTCGAAGCTCGCGGCCTGCTTGGCGTACCGGACGTTGGCATCAAGCATCGCCTGGTCGGCGTGCGCCGCCAG
>DASZIG010000042.1:0-15420 GCA_035949375.1 Terriglobia bacterium
ATGGCGCACGAACGTGCCCACCTACGCCCAGGTGAGCTACGAAAGCGTCTATCCGGGGATCGATCTTGTTTATTACGGAAACCAGGGCCGTTTGGAGTACGACTTTGTCGTCGGGCCCGGGGCCGACCCGGATGCCATCCGGTTGGCCATCGAGGCGGATCCAGGAGCGGCCTGGCCGCGATCCCTGCGCCTGGATGCGAGCGGAAATCTGCTGGTGAATACCGGTGCCGCCGAAGTTCGCTTCCTGAAGCCGGTCGTTTATCAGACCGTGGCCGCGGATGAGACTCTGCGCTCCGCCACCTGTGCGCACGGGCAACCGGCGGCGGCCAGAATAGCAGTCCAGGGACGCTACCGGCTGAGCCACGGCCAGGTGACATTCAAAATCGGACGCTACGACAAAACGCGGCCGTTGGTGATTGACCCTGTACTCGGTTACTCAACCTACCTTGGCGGTAGCGGGTTCGACAAGGGTTTTGCGGTGGCCGTGAGCTCCATGGGCGCAATCGCCACCGGCGCGACGGGCTCGACCGACTTCCCCATCGTCAATGCCATTCAGCCCGCCTACGGTGGGGGCTTTTCGGACATGTTCATATCCCAGTTCAATGCGACTGGCTCGGCTCTGATCTTCTCCACGTACCTCGGCGGCAACGGGGACGACCAAAGCTGGGACGTCGTCCTCGACAACAGCGGAAATATCTACGTCTCTGGCTATAGCGCATCCACGAACTTCCCCGTCACCGCCAACGCTTACCAGACGGGTTTTGTGGGCAGCGGCCACGACGGGGTGCTGTCGAAGCTCAATTCGACAGGCTCCGCGCTGCTTTATTCCACGTACATCGGCTCCATCGCTATCGGCCCAAACGGCGACCATATGGGGCCCCACGTGGCCGTGGACTCCCTCAGCAACGCTTACGTGGCATGTACCACCGAGGACCCGAATTATCCGGTGACCTCGAACGCGGTACAGGCCGTGCTTGCCGGGGCCAGCGATGGCTGTCTGACCATCTTGAATACTCTCGCAAGCGGCAGTTCTTCGCTGACCTACAGCACGTTCCTCGGTGGCGTGAACATTGATGAGATCCATGCGATCGCCCTCGACTCCGCGAATAATGTGTACCTGACAGGAACAACCCACTCGCTTGACTTTCCCGTCACCGCCGGCGCCTATCAGACCAGTTGCAAGCTGAACCCTGAAGGCGGGTGCCAGGAGGCGTTTTTCTCCCGTATACGCCCCTTGACTGCCGGGCCGTCAGGCCTCGGGTACTCCTCGTACTTCGGTGGTACAGGCGGGGACAGCGGGGTCGGTATCACCGTGGATTCATCCGGGAACACTTATGTTACCGGAAACACCAAATCGACCGATCTGCCCGTGACTCCCGGAGTCTTCCAAGCGTCTTGCGGAGCGAATTGCGGCGCGGGGCACACCTATGTCGCCAAGTTCCATCCCGCCGGTCAGGGCGCGGCCGACCTGGTTTACTCGACCTATCTTGGGGGAAGGGGGAGTGATATCGTGAAATGGATCGCGGTGGATTCCGCCGACCGCGCCTATGTCGAGGGTCGAACCGAGTCCACCGACTATCCGACGGCAAATCCGATTCAAGCTAAGCACGCTGCCGACCACGGCGACTATGACGCGGACGTATCCGAATTGAATCCCACGGCCTCGGCTCTGGTGTTTTCCACTTACCTGGGCGGCAGCAGCTTCGATACTTTCGTCGGGCTGGCGCTGGACTCGAACAACAATATCTACCTGGCGGGCAGAACGGAATCGAGCGACTATCCAGTGACGCCAGGCGCGTTTCAAATCGGATACGCCGGCGGCGGCTTGGATGCCATCGTAGCCCAAATCAGCCCCACGAACGCCCCTGGGCTTGCCGTAGGCCCCGGAGCCCTCAACTTCGGGAACCAGGCGGTCGGCACCACCAGTTCGGCCCAGGTTGTGATTGTGACCGCGGCCGGCACGTCGACCCTTGCCATCACGGGCATCGTGGCCAGCGGCGATTTTGCCGAGACCAACACCTGCCTGGGGAGTATGGCGGGGGGCGCGACCTGCACCGTCAGCGTCACGTTCACACCCACCGCGGCAGGAACCCGCACCGGCGCCATCACCATTACCGATAACGCTGTAGGCAGCCCGCAGAACGTCAACCTGGGCGGCATCGGGATTCAATAAGAGACGATTGAGCCCAAGGGGTCGTGTTCCGCTACGCGGGCCGGTTCATTCCAGGCTTGCCGCGGGGCTCCGTTATGCTGTCCCTGACGGGGCTTCCAGGAGTTTCTCTGGGAGGGCGTACGCCCACCACCGGTGTGGCTGTCTCGCACCCCGCGATTCCACGGCGGCTGAGGGAAGCTTGTCTACCCTCGCGGCTGCGATTTATGGTAGGGTGTCTACCATGGATACTTCAAAGAGCGTCGCGCGGCGCCCGGACTTGCTGCAAGGGACCCTGGATATGCTGGTCCTGCGCACGCTGGTGTTTGGGGCCGCGCACGGCCACGAGATCGCAAAGCACATCCAGCGCACCAGTGAAGACGTGCTTCAGGTGGAGCACGGGTCGCTGTATCCGGCGTTGCATCGCCTCGAACGCAAGGGCCTGATCGCCTCAAGGTGGGAGACCGCGCCCAACCGGAATCGGGAATTCAAATACTACCGTCTGACTTCGTCAGGGAAGAAACAATTGCTGCTGGAGGAATCGAAGTGGAAGCAACTGGCGGGGGCGATCGCGCGCGTGATGTGGCCGTCCGGGGCGGCGGCGCGCGAGTGAAGAGCGCTAAATGATGGAGCGCTTTGTGTGAGGCCGCCGCCGGCGGATGAGGACGGACGATGGCAGTCGGGAGCAAACCCGGGCAGCGGAGGGATCGCGAAGACGATCTGGAGCGCGAGCTGCGATCGCACCTGGCGCTCGAAGCCGAAGAGCAACGGGAGGCTGGATTGACGGCTGAAGAAGCGGGCTACGCGGCCCGGCGGGCCTTCGGCAACGCCGCCGTCGTCAAAGAGGAGGTGCGCGAGATGTGGGGATGGACTTCACTGGAACGGTTGCTTCAGGATGTGCGATACGCTGCCCGGACGATGCGGAGGAATGTCGGGGTCACGGCAGTCGCCGTGTTGTCCCTCGCGCTCGGCATCGGCGCCAACACTGCCATCTTCACTCTCATCGATGCCGTCATGCTCAAGGCGCTGCCCGTCCGGCAGCCGGAGCAACTGGTGATGCTGAACTGGGTTTCGCGTAAGTGGCCGTCGCGCCAGGTCATGAGTTCGCAAAGCGGCTACAGTGACGAAGACAAGACGGGCCGCGCCACCAGCATGTCGTTCTCTTACCCGGCGTTCGAGCAATTTCGTTCCCACAACCAGGTTCTCTCCAGCATCTTTGGCTTCGTTCCTCTCGGATTTGGGAGCGGCGTCAACGTAAGTATCGACGGTCAGCCGAGCCTGGCGACCGGCGACATGGTCACGGGCGAGTACTTTTCCGGGCTGGGCGTCGCGCCCATTCTGGGGCGGGCCATCACGGTCGACGATGAGAAGCCCGGCGCAGCGGGTGTGGCCATTATCAGTTATGAATACTGGACCCGGCAATTTGGACGCGCTTCGTCCGTGCTCGGCAAGGCCGTCACTTTGAACTCCAATCCCTACGCCATTGTGGGAGTGACTCCGGCCGAGTTCTTTGGTGTTGAGCCGGGCCGCGCCCCCGACTTTTGGATTCCCCTGGCCGATGAGCCGGGACTGGGACCTTGGGGAGGCGGATATTCTGACGGCCAATCGCTCTTCTCCGGGCGAGGTTCCTGGTGGCTGATGATGATGGGCCGCTTGAAGCCCGGCGTTACAGGGCAGCAGGCGAGCGCCCAGCTTGACGTGGTGTTTCAGCAGGATGTCGCCGCTGGCCTGAATCCGGCGCCAAAGCCCGAAGAGCTTCCGCACGTCGAGCTCACTCCCGGCAGCCAGGGGCTCAAGAACCTGCGGCAACGGTTTTCCAAGCCGTTGTTCCTGTTGCTGGCGCTGGTCGCTCTCGTGCTGTTGATTGCCTGCGCCAACGTGGCCACTCTCTTGCTCGCCCGCGCTACCGCGCGCAGTAAGGAGATGGGCGTGCGATTGGCGCTCGGAGCGTCGCGAACCCGGTTGATGCGGCAACTGCTCACCGAAAGCATGCTGATGGCCGGCTTCGGTGGCTTGCTCGGGCTTCTTTTCGCGTATTGGGGAACCCATGCCCTGCTGGCGCTGATCACGAGCGGCAACGATCCCGTGGCGCTTAAAGTGCATCCGAACCTGACCGTGCTCGGCTACACGGCGGCCTTATCCCTCATCACCGGCATCCTCTTCGGTCTGGCGCCGGCAGCTCGGGCGACGCGGGTGGAAGTGACGCCCAGCCTCAAGGAAAGTGCGTCCACTCTGGCACAGGGTAGCCTGGGACTGGCGAAGCCGCTCGTCGCAGGCCAGATGGCGCTCTGTCTCGTACTGCTGTTCGGCACGGGCCTGTTCGTGAGGACACTGGTGAATCTGGAAAACCAGAGTCTGGGCTTCGACCAGCATAGCCTGCTGCTCTTCGGGATTGATGCCACGAGCCAAGGCTACAAGAACGAGCGCCTGGCGAGCTTCTATGACCGGATGCTCGAACGCATCCGCGCGCTGCCGGGCGTGAGGGCTGCCACATTTTCCGCCTTGGCCCCGATCTCCGGCTGGCAGAACGCCAGCGACATTTCGATTGAGGACTACAAACCTGAAGCCGGGCTCGACATGAACTTGAAGTGGAACGCAGTCGGGCCTGAGTTTTTCGACACTTTTGGCATGCGGCTGTTGCTCGGTCGGGCCGTTGGAGCGGGCGACACGGTGACCTCGCCGAAGGTCGCGGTCGTGAATGAGGCCATGGCGCGGCATTTCTTCGGCAACGGCAACCCGATCGGGCGCCAGTTCCATTTCGAGCGGACTCCGAACGCCCGCGACCTTTTCACCATCGTCGGTGTTGTGGCCAACGCGAAGTATTCATACTTGCGCGAAGAGACGAAGCCCATCGCTTACTTTCCTGACACGCAGATGCTCTGGGCCTTAGATGACGTTCATTTCGAAGTGCGCACCGCAGGGTCTCCGGCGGCCATGGTCCCGGCGATCCGCCGAGTGGTTCGCGACTTCAGTTCCAATCTGCCACTCGCGGACATCAAGACGCAGTCTGAGCAGATTAACGAGTCCGTCATGCAAGAGCGGCTGTTCGCGCGCCTTTCGAGTTTCTTTGGCGTACTCGCTCTGCTGCTGGCGTGTGTGGGCTTGTACGGCACCATGAGCTACGCCGTGAACCGGCGAACCAACGAAATCGGCGTTCGCATGGCCTTGGGGGCGCAACGGGGGAATATCTTAACCATGATCCTGCGAGAAACCTCGCTGTTGGTGCTCATGGGCTTGGCCATCGGAATTCCGGCCGCGCTGGCAGTGGCACGCGTCGCGTCCAGCCAGATTTCGGACTTGCTCTACGGCCTGAAAGTGACCGACACCACCACCATCGTGCTGGCGGCGGCGTTGCTTGCCGCGGTGGCGGCGTTTGCCGGCTTCCTGCCCGCGCGCCGGGCCTCGCGCGTCGATCCCATGGTGGCTTTGCGGTACGAGTGAGGCCACCAGGAGACCGCGACAAGTGGCGAGTGACGAGCGGCGAGGACTAAGTGATTGCGCTTTCTGAGTGGCGACGGCCGGCGGTTCGGTGCGGAAGATGGCAGAGGGGAACAAACCCGGGCAGCGGAGGGATCGCGAAGACGATCTGGAGCGCGAGCTGCGATCGCACCTGGCGCTTGAAGCCGAAGAGCAACGGGAGGCCGGATTGCCGGCCGAAGAAGCGGACTACGCCGCGCGGCGGGCCCTCGGCAACACGGCCTTGCTGAAAGAGGAGGTACGCGAGATGTGGGGATGGATGTCTCTGGAACGGGTTGGTCAGGACCTGCGCTATGGATTGCGGCAGCTCCGGCGCGCGCCGTCGTTCGCGGTTGTGGCCGTGCTGACCCTCGCGCTCGGAATCGGCGCTGTTGCGGTGATTTTCAGTGTTGTGGACAACGCTCTGCTGCACCCATTTCCTTACCGGGATGCCGACGGAATCAGCGTCTTTCACATACATGATCTCGATCAAGCGGGGAATTCGGGCCGCCTCGTCCTTTCGGCTTCGGAATTCCTGGATTATCAGCAGCAGAATCACGTCTTCTCCGACATGTCGGGCACCACCACGGCGGACGTGCTCTATACCGGCGCCGAGGGCACGAAAGAACTCTCCGGCGCTTACGTTACCCCCAACACGTTTCAGTTCCTGGGCGTTCCGCCGGTTGTTGGCCGCTGGATCACCCTCGACGACGGCAAGCCCGACGCGCCCGCGGTCTTTCTGATGAACTACCGTATGTGGCAGGAGCAGTTCCACGGCGACCGGAGCATCATCGGGCGCGCTTTCACGCTGAACGGCGTCTCGCGTCAACTGATCGGGATCATGCCGCCACGATTCCAGTACTTCGGGGCCGACATCTACATCCCCATCATCCTGAGCCACACCGGCGTCTATTCGCCAGGATGGGTGAGCCCGCCCGGACGTCCCGTTTATCTGATCTCGGAGCAGCGCCGCAAGCCGGGCTTGAGCCTGGAAGCCGTGGCGGCAGACCTGAACGTGATCGCCCAGCATTTGGCCCGGCAGTATCCCAGCGATTATCCGAAGCACTTCAACATTCAGACGGTCGGCCTGGCGAGCGACGTGGTGGGTAATTTCAAGACGATGCTCTACATCCTGCTAGTTGCAGTCGGCATGCTGCTTCTGATCGCTTGCAGCAACGTGGCCAACCTGCTGCTGGCGCGAGCCACCTCACGCCAGAAGGAGATTGCGATCCGGGCCTCGATCGGCGCCGGACGCGGCCGCCTGGTGCGGCAGCTTCTGGTGGAAAGCGCGATTCTGGCGAGCATGGGCGGCATCGCCGGACTGCTGTTTGCGTACTGGGGACTCAAAGCCATCATGGCCGCCATGCCGCCGAACGTGCTCCCGAGCGAGTCCGTGGTCACGATGAACTGGGCGGTGCTCGCTTTCACCATCGCCGTCACCGTAGTGACCACGCTGCTCTGCGGACTCGCCCCGGCGCTGCACGCCGTCCGCAGGGACTTGCAAGCGCAACTGCAGGACGCCGCCCGCGGCGCGAACGGCGGATACCGGCACGGCGGTCTGCGCTCGGGCCTGGTCGTTGCCGAGGTGGCGCTCTCGATCGTGCTGCTGGCCGGCGCCGGCCTGATGATGCGCAGCTTCTTCGCCGTCGAGAACGTGGACCTGGGCTTCGATCCGCATCACGTGCTGGCGCAGCGACTGGTGTTTCCCGCCGCGCGTGCCGACGCCGCCGATCAGAAAATCTTCTTTCAGGAGCTTTTGCCCCGCATCGCCGCTCTGCCCGGCGTGGTCGCGGCCGCCGAGGCGGTGACGCTGCCGCCCTTCTTCGGACCTGGCACCGAGGTCACGATCCCGAACCGGACGCATTCGGAGCGCTGGCTGTCCATGTACGAGCTCTGCAGCGAGGGCTGGTTCCGCACCGTCGGAGTGCCGCTCGAGCGCGGCCGCCTTATTTCGGAGACCGACGTCGATTCGGCGCGCATGGTCGCGGTGATCAACGAGACGTTTGCCCGCAAGTACCTTGGCACCGGCGACCCCCTCGGGCAGAAGGTCAAGTTCAACGATCTTGACCTGACGGCTGCGGGAGCGACGGCCGTGTCCAATGGCGGCTACTTTGAGATCGTGGGTGTGGTCGGCGATAGTAAGAATGTGGGTGTTCAGGATCCGGTGGCTCCCGAAGCCTTCCTGCCTTACACCGTCACCGGCGTCGGGCGCCGCTCCCTGCTGGTCAGGACCACGGGCGATCCCTTGGCCATGGCGCGCACCGTGAATCGCACGGTCTGGAGCCTCGACCCCGGCATCGCTCTGCAGCAAACCCGCTCCATTGACACTTTCATGCGCGACTTTGCCTTCGCGCAGCCCCGCTTCAGCCTGATCGTCCTCGGGGCGTTCGCAGGGATCGGCCTGATCCTGGTGATCACGGGCGTGTTCAGCGTGATGGCCTATTCGGTGTCATTGCAAACGCACGAGATCGGGATTCGCATGGCGCTGGGCGCGCAGCGCGGCGGCGTTGTCAGGATGGTGCTGGTTCGAGGGCTGCGCCTCATCGCGCTCGGGATCCTTCTCGGCGAGGTCGCCAACCTTGCCATCACGCGTCTGCTGGCGAGCGAGATTTGGGGCGTTTCGGCGCGGGACCCGCTGACCCTAGCCGCGATTGCCGCGGTCATCGCAAGCGCGGGCGCTTTGGCCTGCATGATCCCGGCGCGAAGGGCTTCGCGCGTCGACCCCATGGTGGCGCTGCGCTGCGAATGAATCAGCGGGATTGGAAGCAATCGATGGAGGCTTTGAGACACAGGTTTGGTTCCTGGTTCGCGCGCCTCGGAAAAGGTTGCCAGCGCGAGGATGACCTGGACCGTGAACTGCGTTCACACCTCGACCTGGAAGCGGAAGAGCAGCGCGAAGCCGGATTGCCGGCGACAGAAGCGAGCTACGCTGCCCGGCGCGCCTTGGGCAATGCGGCGCTGGTGAAGGAGGAGGTACGCGAAATGTGGGGATGGCAAGGGCTCGATCGGCTGAAGCAGGACCTGCATTACGGACTCCGCACCTTGTGGCGAGCCAAGTGGATCAGCATCGCGGCGGTCGCCACGTTGGCGCTTGGGATTGGGGCCAACACGGCTCTTTTCAGCGTGGTCGACACGGTCCTGCTGCGCTCGCTGCCGTTCCCCGATTCGGGCCGGCTTATGACGCTCGGGCAGCGCGACTCGCACACCGGCTCGATTACGGATTACTTTGCGCCCACCACGTTTTTTGACTGGCGCAGTCAGAATCATAGCTTCGAGTCCATGGCTGCGGTCGAGACGGTCGGGGACATCCAGATGACCTTTGCCGGCAGCGGAGAGCCCGTCCAGGTGTCGGGCCAGGCCGTCTCCGCCACCTTTTTGGACGTGCTCGGCGTGCGGCCGGTATTGGGCCGCACTTTCAGGCCGGATGAGGACTTACCAAATGGCAACAAGGTGGCGCTGGTGAGCTACGCCTTGTGGCAAAGCCGATTCGGCGCGAGCCCGGCGGCGGTGGGAGAGCGCATCACGATCGACGGCTTCCCGTTCACCGTGATCGGGGTGCTTCCCCCTGACTTTGAGTTTCTCGGCAAGCCGAGTTTTTGGGTGCCGCGCGGACTCGACCCGAATGCTCGGTGGACCGAAGGACGCGACATCCAGATTGTGGCGCGCCTGCGGCCGGGTGCGAGCATTCCCCAAGCGGAAACGGACCTGACCACGCTGACCCATCGGATTGAGCGCGATGGGCCTCCGATTCTGACCGGTGGGGACAACGAGGCGACACTGACCCCGCTGATCGCGTCGTACGTCGGTGAGGTTCGGCCGGCGCTGCTCGTGCTGCTCGGCGCCGTCCTCTGCGTTCTTCTCATTGCATGCGCCAACGTCGCGAACTTGTTGCTTGCCCGCGCCACTACGCGACACCGCGAGATGGCGGTCCGCGCTTCGCTCGGAGCCAGCCGCGGCCGGCTGATCCGCCAGTTGCTGACCGAGAGCATGGTCCTGACGTGCGTAGGAGGGTTGCTCGGTGTGCTGGTCGCCTGGTGGGGCGCTCGATTCCTCCTCGGCCTGGTGCCGCCGAGCATGCCGATTCCGCGCCTTGGGCAACTGCGGCCGAATCTCGGGATCCTGGCCTTCACGCTCGGCGTCACAGTGGCGACGGCGTTTCTGGTGGGCCTGGTGCCCGCCTTTCAGGCCTCGCGCAAGGACGTCGCGCTCTCCATCCGGCACGGCGGACGCACCCTCGGAGGGGGCAGTGGCGTGCGCGGGAGTCTCGTCACGGTCGAGATCGCGCTCGCTGCGGTGCTGCTGATCGCCGCCGGATTGCTCCTCCGCACGTTTGCGCACCTTCGCGCCGTCGATCCCGGTTTCAGCGATCGAAACGTCCTGGCGTGTCACCTCAAGCTGCCCGACGCGCAGTATCAGGGCGCGCAGGAATCTGCGTATTTCGCCAAGCTGTTGGAACGCGTGCGCAGCCTGCCCGGCGTGCGTTCGGCCGCGGCCATCGATGAACTACCGGTCTCGGGCGCCGGCGGAGGGACCTGGGTCCACGTCGAGGGGACGTCTGAGCCGCCGCCCGGTCAGCAACTAAACGTGATGGTGCGCACCGTGACACCCGGATACTTTGCCACGCTCGGCGTGCCGATGCGGGCCGGCCGCGACTTCACGGATGCTGACACGGGCGTGCTCGACATCTCGAAGCCGATCGACCCGGCCACGAGCCCGCTGAAGCTAATCGTCAACCAGGCCCTCGTAGACCGTTTTCTGCCTGGCGAGAATCCGCTCGGCCGGCGTCTCGCGATCTTCTGGGGTCAGACGCTGGTGGGGGAGATTGTCGGCGTGGTGAGCAACGTCCGCTACAGGAGCCTGGCCGAAGAAGCGGAACCGACGTTCTATTGGCCTGAGGCTCAGCGGCCCCGCGGAAATATGCACCTTGTGATCCGCACGGCAGGGCAGCCGGTGGACTGGGTGAGTGCGGTGCGCGGTGCCGTGCGCTCCGTTGATCCAAATGTGCCGGTAGCCGAGGTCGAGACCCTTAGTGAAGTGGTCTCCCTTGCCAGTTCCCGGACCCGCTTCAGCCTGGTTTTGCTCGGAGCTTTCGCGGGTATCGCGCTGACTCTGGCTGCGGTGGGACTGTTCGGCGTCATGGCCTACAGCGTCGCGCAGCGCACGCAGGAGATCGGAGTGCGGATGGCACTCGGCGCGAAACCGTCCGGAATCGTCGGCATGGTCCTCAAGAACGGGATGACACTGGCGCTCACCGGCCTCGCGGCCGGCGCCCTCGGAGCGATCGGTCTCACCAGGTTCATCGCCACCCAACTCTACGGGGTGAAGGCTTTAGACCCGTGGAGCTTCGCGCTGGCACTTGGGCTGTTGCTGGCGGTTGCGACTCTCGCGGCCTACCTTCCCGCGCGCCGCGCCGCCAAAGTCGATCCCATGGTGGCGCTGCGCTGCGAATAACGCTCGCGAATGAGAACGGTTGAAACAAAAGAACGACAATCCGGCACGAAGCAGGGCCGGACGCTACGACTTCAGCTTGCGCAGCGGAATCTGCACGAGACAGTAAGTCAGAATCGCGAAGGCTCCAAGCGAAAGCGAGCCGCCCCAGTTGGCGACGAAGCCGAAGACGTCCTGGCCGGTGACGACGTGGGTGAGCGAAGGCACGCCTTCGATGAACAGCACGGCCAGCAGGATGCCGGTGATGGCTTCGCCGGCGATGAATCCCGAGGCCAGCAGCGTGCCGCGCTCCTCGAATTTGGCCTGCTGCTCCGGATTCAGATTGCTCCGGCGCGCGGCGAGGTCGGCCAGCCACTTGATGGCGCCCCCAACGAAGATGGCCGAGGTGGTTTCGAGCGGCAGATACATCCCGACCGCGATGAGCATGGGCGAGGGCGCTTTGATCATGATGAATCCGATGCCGAGCAGGCAGCCCATCAGCAGCAGGCCCCAGGGCATTTGTCCGCCCACGATGCCCTGCGCGAGTTCGGCCATCAGCCCGGCCTGCGGTGCGGGAAGGGCGCGACCGCCGATGCCGCCGGTCGAGAGGTTGGCCTCGTGCAGGGCGATGATGGGCAGCAGCAGAAAGAAGGAGACGGCGGTCACGCTCAGGATCTCCACCACTTCCATCTTCCAGGGCGTGCCGCCCAGCAGATGGCCCGCTTTCAGATCCTGAATGAGGCTGCCGGAGACGCAGCAGGAGCAGCAGACCACCGAGGCGACCCCGAGCACCGCCGCGACGCCGCCAAGGCCCTTGGCGCCAATGCCGATCATCACCAGGGCCGCGATCACGAGGGCGCAGAGCGTGAGTCCGGAGACCGGCTGGTTGGAGGAACCGACGAGCCCAACGAGGTATCCGCCCACCGCACATAGCAGGAATCCGGCCACCGTCATCACGATCGCGGCCACGATGGCGGCGGTCCAGTTCCCGGCGAAATGCTGGTAGATGATGGTGATGGGGATGATCAGGGCGGCCGTGGCCGCGATGATCCACTTGATGGAGATATCGATGTCGAGCCGCGTTTTCTTGATGATCTCGGCGCCGCGGGTTTCGGCAGTCTCAAAGGCGCCGCGCACCGACCGAATGATGGAATCGCGCATGCTCCACAGGGTGTAGACCGTGCCCACCAGCATGGCGCCCACGGCGATGGGCCTCACCACGTTGTACCAGACGGTGTAGGCCACGAGATCCCAGGGCACCGCTGCCGCCCCGGGGCCGGCCGTAGCTCCCAGGCGCGCCGTCAGGTCAGGGTCGATGAAGACCACCAACGGAATCAGCACCAGCCAGGCGAACACCCCGCCCGAGAAATTGATCGCGGCCAGGCGCGGTCCGATGATGTAGCCGATCCCGATCAGTGCTGGCGAGGCCGAGGGCGTGGTGTAGGCGATGCCGCCCGTGTAACTCACTTGTCCGAGCAGTTCCTTCTGATAGCCGAAATAACTGATGACGGACTTGGGAAAGCGCGCAAAGAACGAAACCGAGTCCTTGAAGACCTGAAAGCCCTTCTCGTCCTTGAGAATTTGGAGCAGGGCGCCGAGGCCGAGCGCGCCGAAGATGTACTTGGGAGCGTCGGCCGCGCCCTGCTGTCCAGCCTTGACGATTTCGGCGGCGGCGGTGCTTTCAGGAAAGGGCAGGTCATCCGATTCCACACATAGCGGGCGCCGGAGAATGATGATGAAGAAGACCCCGAGCAATCCGCCGGCCAGCAGAATCAGCGTGCCCACCCAGTAATGCGAGCGCAGATCGGTCCAAAGGCGCTGCCCGCCCACGTTCACCATCATGAACGCCGGAATGGTGAAGATGGCGCCGGCCACCAGCGCCTCGCCCACCGAGGCCGCCGTGCGCGTGAGGTTCTGCTCGAGCACGCCTCCGCGGAAGAACGGCAGGCGGAAGAGCGCGATGGCGATCACGGCGGCAGGGATCGTCGCCGCCACCGTCTGTCCGGCCTTCATGCCCAGGTACGCGTTGGCGGAACCGAAGACAGCCGCCAGAAAGATTCCGGTGAGAACAGCCTTGACGGTGAATTCGGGCTCTTTCGAGTCGGCAGGAACATAGGGCTTGAATTCAGGCAAGAGAGACCCCCAACTGGCGGCGGCTATCCGCGCCTGTCATAACCATGCAGCCGGCCGTCAAAACCGGAACGAACGTCCCGATCGATTCCGTGACGCAGTGATCCGTGACGCAGTGATCCGCGACGCGGTTGGCCGTGGTGTAGTTGTCCGTGACGCACTCGTCTGTGACGCACTGGTTCATGGAAGCTGCACCCCGCTTTCGGCCTCGATCCCCTCCGAGCCAACCTGATCGTCGCTAACGACCCATCCAAGCGTCCGCACTATACACGATCTCGGGCCGGTCAAGCAGCAGCTATTTTAGCCCACGATCTTAGCCTGCACGCGACGCCCTCGTCCGGCGGACGGCGAATCCGGTTGCCGGCCCTCGCGCCGAGCCGCGCTTTGCGCTGGCTAGCGAGCCCACTTCATAGTAAGTTGGGATTGACGCGCGCCCGTAGCTCAGTTGGATAGAGCGGCAGACTTCGAATCTGTAGGTCGGGGGTTCGAGCCCCTCCGGGCGCGCCAGACTTCCGCTCGCCCCGCCCCAGAGTGGGGACGTGCTCGAGCCGCGAATCCGAAATCTCTACCGCTATCTGAATGGCGGGCCCTTCCGCCGCGACTACTTTGTGGCGCTTCCGGAAAAAAGAAAGGCCCGGAACAAATGATCCGGGCCCTTCCAAGTCTTACCGCATCGATCAGCAAAAGCACACAGCTATTTCACGACGTCGACCGTGACGGTAGCCGTCGCCGAGACGCTTCCGCCCGCGCCAGCTATCACGATGGTGTGGTATCCGAGTGCAGCATTCGCACCCACGGAGACCGTCATCGTCGAGGTCCCTGAGCCGGGCGCCGGTATCGGGTTCGGGCTGAAGGCTACCTCTGTCTTGTACTTCGTCGACAAGGTGACCGCAGAGTTGAAGCCGCCCGTTATCGTCGAAGTGATCGTGGATGTACCGGAGGCGCCCTGGGCCACCGTGATCAGTTTGGGGCTGGCGCTGAGGGTGAAGCTGCCGGACGGCACTGGTGCGAGGGCGTTGATCAGGCCGTTCGTGTTCGGGCTACCCCAGCCGCTCGCCAGGTCGTAGCCGGGTTCCGCGCTGAACCCGTTGCTGCCGCTGACGATGTCGTGGAAATCGCTGGCATAGCCGCTCCCCAGAGCCAGCGGGTAGATGGTTGGATTAATGAAGCCGGGCGGCGCATCGCCGTTGGTGGCCGCCTGTTCATTGGTCAGAGCCAGGTACCCGGCCCACATGGGCGCCGCGAAACTGGTCCCGCCGTAGTAGTTTGCTGTGCAGGTGGTTTGGTCGGCGCAGACGTAGAAGGTGAAGTTCGAATTCGCCGAGACGTCCGGGCCGTTCCGGTAAACCGTTGACCCTTTGTTCGTCGTTGTGATCACGCCCGGGAGCTGTTGCCAGGTCGGAATCGCAATTTTGTCCGGAGAAATCCCGCCGCCGCCGTCGACCCAGACCGTTTCAGACGCCCAGGGTCCGCCCGCGCTTTGGGTGTTCAAGTCCGTGCCGCCGACGCAAATGACGTAAGCAGATTCCATCGGCCACCAGGTGTTCGTGGCTCTCCATGCGCCACTGTCGCCGGCCGCTTCAAAGAAGCTCTGCCCCTGCGATGCCATCTTCTCGAAGAAGGGGTCATCCGTATTCGGATCCGGCGGATCCCAATACCACGACGAGCTCAAGTTCAAGGGCAACGGAGTATCCGAAGACATGGCGCCCAACAGAGCCGTATCGGAGGAGCCCACGTAGATGTAGTTTGTGGTTATCCCCGGGGCCATGCCGAGCGACTGGGTGATGTCGATGGTTTGTTCGGTATCGTCGCAGCCCTGGTCAGCGAAGCAGTTTATGGGCGTTCCATCAGTGGAAATGCCCGTTACCGCGGCCGTCCTGGTCTGCCCGGCATTCTCGTAGTAAGTGTTCACGTCGGCGATGTCAAATCCGGCGTACTCCAGCAATCCGATGTCTTGGCCTGCGCCGGTGAGAGCCGTTCCCTCGTAGTAAGCCGCGCGCATGTCGCTGCCGCAGAAGGACTGCTCGGGGCAGGAGCCGGTTGTGGCCAGGGAGTGCGCTCCCGCACTTCTGTGCTGCAGGGCGGTACGCGGGATCGAGTAGTTGTCCAAGCCGGAGATGTGCCACAGTTGGAAAGGCAGGTTCACCGTGGGTTCCCGGTCGGGAGAATAGAACGTGCGGTTCTCCGTGGGGTGCTGGTACACGCCCATGGTGACGTGGAAGGCTGACTCGATGGCCGCCACCGATCCCTTCATCTGC
>DASZIG010000043.1:0-9024 GCA_035949375.1 Terriglobia bacterium
GCGTCAGCCAGCAGTGGGGCGTCAGCACGGACATTCCGGTGCCCGGCGACTACGACGGCGACACCAAGACGGATTACACGATCTTCCGGCCGTCGAACGGGACGTGGTACACGCTGCAATCGAGCAACGGGAAGACGGTGACGACGGTGTTCGGGCTCAACGGCGACATACCCGTGGCGAAGGACTACGACGGCGACGAGAAGACGGACATCGCGATCTTCCGGCCGTCGAACGGGACGTGGTACATCCAGCAATCGAGCAACGGGAAGACGACCACAACCGCGTGGGGTCTCTCAACCGACGTGCCCGTGAACCGGCCGACAGGGCAATGAGGCACGGAGCGCAACGCGGGTCCGTGGTTGACGGTCCGGCGCCGCGTATCCGCTAATCGATGTAGGGGCGGGGCTTGCTCCGCCCCTCGCCCGACATCAGGCATCGCGGCCGGGACGCATGAGGGTACGGCAAGCCGTACCCCTACAGCATATCCGGGCAGAGAAAACTGGGACGGTGTAGCCCTGAAGCTAGCCCTGTCACAATCCCCTTTAAAAGCCGAAAAAAAAGAATCTAAAATTTAACAAAACGAAGCCACTAAGTCCAATAGAATCAGCAAATGTGCCTGAAAAATGGGTCAAAACGAAGCCAAACGAAGCCAGAAAGAGCCAAACCAGTCTCGGCTTAAGTCTTTTGGAATCAATCCGGCGGGCCAAGGCGTGGCTTCGTTTCATCGAAACAAAGCGAAACTCGTCCCACGCACGGCTGATGTGCTTGTGCGAGATCATATATAGCCTAGATATAAAGGCTAGTCGTCTGGGTAGCGTGCCACAGCCTGTGCGAAGCCGGCCGCGAGCCCAGGGATGATCCCCCCTGCTTAGAACGGCCCGCCGCGCGGCCTCGGGTACAATAAGGTCATGGCTTTCAGCTTATTCGGTAAGGGTGAAAAGAAGACCGGCTTCTTCGACCGCCTCAAGCAGGCGGTGCAGTCCACCAAGGCGCAACTCGTCGAAAAGATCGAGGCGATCACGGAGAGTCGCGAGACCGTCGATGAGGCGGCGCTCGACGAGCTGGAGATGGCGCTGATCCAGGGCGACCTGGGGGTGAAGACGACGGCCGACATTATGGAGCGGCTGCGCACGCGGCTGCGGAAGCGCGAGATCCGGACCGGGGCCGACCTGCGTCCGGCCATCGAGGAGGAGATTTTCAAGATTCTGGAAAACCCGAACGGCGCGGGCCGGGACATGCCGCGGGGAAGCCCGGTGCAGGCGGGATCGCCGGAAGTGATCTTCATGGTCGGCGTAAACGGGGTCGGCAAGACCACGACCATTGCTAAGCTCGCCCGATACTACCAGGGCCTGAACGCGCGTCCGCTGCTGGCGGCGGCAGACACGTTCCGCGCGGCTGCGGGCGAACAGCTCGAGGTCTGGGCGGACCGGCTGGGCGTGGAAATTGTCGGGCTGAAACCCGGCTCCGATCCGGCGGCCGTGATCTACGACGCTTTGGCGAAGGCTCGCAGAGGCCACGAGAGCCCCGTGATTGTGGATACGGCCGGGCGCTTGCACACCAAGTACAACCTGATGTCGGAGCTCGAGAAGATGTGCCGCATTGCCGGGCGTGAGGTCCCGGGCGCCCCGCACCAGGTGCTGCTGGTGATCGACGCCACCACTGGTCAGAACGGTCTGCAACAGGCGCGCCTGTTCACGGAGAAGGCCGGCGTGACGGGCATCGTCCTCACCAAGCTCGATGGCACCGCGAAAGGCGGCGTGGTGGTGGCGATCGCGCGCGAGCTCGGCCTGCCGATCCAGTTCGTGGGCGTGGGCGAGACGCTCGACGATCTTTTGCCCTTCAACCCGCGCGAGTTTGTCGCCTCAATCTTCGAGTCCTGACTTTGCCTCTTTGGCCGGAACCCCGCTCGTGGGAGCCCAGGACGGAGTGATGTCCTTGGGCTCATGGGGGCCACAGAGGCTGCCGATAGAGCTTGGTGGTAAAAAGAGTCTCGGGAGTTGAGGCTTGCCAAGCTGCACTTTCCGCCATCTATTCGCGATTCGGCTCGTATTCCGGCGCCTGTCCCGGCGCTGCGCCTCCGTGCTTCTGGCCGCGGCAGTGTCCGGTGCTCTCATTCCGGCCGCCGGGCAATCCTTTCACGCGCTGCCGCTGTTGACCACGGCGGAGCAGGTACGCGACCTGACGCCTGACGAGGCCAACCGCGGATATCCGGTGCGGCTGCGTGCCGTGGTCACTTACTTCGATCGTTTCGATCCCGCATCGGAAGACTTCTTTGTTCAGGATGCGACCGCGGGCATTTATGTCAACGGCACCGAAGCGCTCCGTTCGAGCCTTGCGGTTGGCGATCTCGTCGAGGTCGACGGCGTGACGGAAGATCCCGATTTTGCGCCCCAGATCGGGCATCCCCGGTTTCACGTTCTCGGGCGGTCTCCGCTGCCGGCGCCGCGCGACGTTGGTTTCGATGCCCTCATCTCGACGCGCGAAGACAGCCAATGGGTACGTTTCGAGGGAGTGGTGCGCAACGTCGCTGTCGATGGAAACAGCCTGACGATGGAACTGAGCGGCGGTGGCGGCCGGGTGGGCATCCACATTGCGGACGCGCGGGGCCTCGATCCAAGTCACTTGGTTGACGCCCGCGTGGCGGCAGAGGGCGTGTGTGGCGCCGACTTTAATCAGAATAACCAGCTTACGGCCGTAAGACTCAGCCTTCCTGACGCCCGGCAGTTGAGGATCATGGAACCGGCTCCGGCCGACCCCTTCCGCGTCACCGCTCGCTCTCTCGGTAGCCTGCTGGCTTTCACGGCCGCGGGCGCCACCGAACACCGGGTACGAGTGCAGGGCACGGTCATACTGCGACGGCCCAGGGGCTTGTTCATTCAGGACGGCGCGCAGGGGCTCTACATCCCGGGTCGTGCGGATGGCCCGTTGGCGTCGGTTGGAGACCGTCTGGATATCGTAGGCTTCGCCGACCCCGGAGATTACACGCCTGTTCTCACCGAGGCCAGGTACCGCCGGCTTGGCTCGGACGCATTGCCCGGCGCCGTGAGTGTTACCGGAGCGCAAGCGCTCACCGGCGCGTTTGACACTCTGCGGGTCAGCATGGAAGCAACTCTGCGCACTCTAGGGTACAGTGACACCGATCGCACCCTGATGCTGCAGACTGGCGGCGTTGTGTTCGAGGCTCGGCTTGAAAAGGGTCTCTCGCCCCGCAACTGGGAGTCGACGCTGCCTCCGGGAAGTAAGCTTCGTCTGACCGGTGTTTGCTCCGTGGACGTGGACCGAAACCGCATGCCGAATGGATTCAATCTCCTGTTGCGCGGTCCGGAGGACGTCGAAGTGCTCAGCCGGCCGTCCTGGTGGACGCTCGAGCGTACGCTGCTGCTGGCCTCCTTGTCCCTGGGGCTGACGCTGGCCGTGCTCGCCTGGGTTGCGGTGCTGAGGCGGCGCGTGCGGCAGCAGACGGAAGTGATCCGGCGGCAGTTGCAGAGCGAGTCCGAGTTGGAAAGGCGTTTCCGCTACGTGGCGCGGGCCACGCAGGACACGATCTGGGACTGGAATCTCGTGACCCAGAGGGTGTGGTGGAGCGAGGGCATTCGCACCGTCTTCGGCTATGCGCCCGAGCGGGTGGGCGAGGATGCAAAGTGGTGGTATGGGCGCATCCATCCCGAGGACGCGGAGAGAGTGCAGCAGAGCCTGCAGAAAACCGTGGCGGTCGGCGGGGAGCAATGGTCTGCCGAGTACCGCGTCCGGCGCGCTGACCACACCTACGCTGACGTTCTTGACCGCGCCTACGTGATGTACGATCTTTCCGGGTCACCCTGCAGGGTGATCGGCTCGAGCACCGACATCACGGCCCAGAAGCGGGCCAAAGAGCAACTGGCGCACGAACGGAATCTGCTCCGCACCTTGATCGACACGATCCCCGATTACATCTACGTCAAGGATCGCAAGGGCCGGCTTCTGGTGGTGAACACCGCTCTCGCGGATCTGTTGGGGGCGGCTTCTCCCGACGCGCTACTGGGGAAGACCGACTTCGATTGCTATCCCGAGGAGCTGGCGAGCGCGTTCTGGGCGGACGACCGGGCTGTGATGAAGTCAGGCGAAGCGATGATCAACCGTGAAGAGACCAACGTAGACTCTCGCGGCGCCGTGAATTGGGTCTTGACCACAAAGGTGCCGCTTCGCGACGGGCAAGGCGACGTGATGGGGCTCATGGGCGTGGGCCGGATCATCACCAGCCGCAAACAGGCGGAGAAGGAAATGGAGAAGGCGCGGGACGCGGCCCAGGCTGCGAACCGGGCCAAGGGCGAGTTTCTGGCCAACATGAGCCACGAGATCCGCACTCCTTTGAACGGCATCCTGGGCATGACCGAGCTGGCCCTGGGTACCGTCCTCGATGCGGAGCAGCGCGAGTACCTGGAGGCGGTCAAGTCGTCCGGAGACTCGCTGCTGGGCGTAATCAATGACATTCTCGACTTCTCGAAGATCGACGCCGGCAAGCTGGAGCTGAGTCCGGTCGAGTTTGACCTGCGCCGGCATCTACAGGAAATCGTTAAACTCATGCGCGTGCCCGCGGAGTTGAAGGGGCTGCGGCTCGGGTGCAGCATAGCGCCGGAAATCCCCCTTCTCATCGAAGGTGATCCCGCGCGCTTGCGGCAGGTCGTCCTCAACCTGTTCGGAAATGCTGTGAAGTTCACCGAGCACGGCGAGGTGGCGCTCGAGGTTTTCAAGGAGGCTGAGAACGAAGACGGCCTGACCTTGCATTTTGTGGTACGGGATACGGGGATCGGAGTTGCGAGGCCAAAGCAGAGCGTAATCTTCGAGGCCTTCGCCCAGGCCGATGGCTCCACAACGCGCCGCTTCGGAGGCACCGGCCTCGGGCTGACGATCTCTTCCCGGCTGGTGCAATTGATGGGCGGCCGTATATGGGTGGAAAGCGAAGAGGCGCGCGGAAGCCGATTCCACTTCAGTGCCCGATTCAGGGCCGTCGCGATTGGCCGCGGCCAGGCCCGACGCGAGTTGTCAGCCGCACAACCGGAACCCCTCGGGTCCGGCCGGAGTTCTGTACCGCAGGGGCGGACACGCATTTTGCTGGCCGAGGACAACGCGGTGAATCGTGCCTTCATGATCCGGCTGCTCGAGAGGCACGGCTACGCCGTGGTCGTGGCGGTCAACGGCCATGAGGTGCTGGAAGCGCTCGCAGAGCAACGTTTCGACCTTGTGCTCATGGATATTCAAATGCCCGGCATGGACGGTCTGGAAGCCACCGCGGCGATTCGGGAGCGGGAAAAGGATTCCGGCGAGCACATCCCCGTCGTTGCGCTCACGGCGCACGCCCTCAAGGGCGATCGCGAACGCTGCCTCAATGCCGGCATGGACGGTTACCTTTCAAAGCCCGTGGATAGCGCGGAGTTGTTCCAGCTCATCGACACTTTTGTCCGCGAAATGGCCAACGACGAAAGCGTCGCGTCTTGGACACCCGAGGGCGAGCGCGTTCCTGAGGAGGCGCTCGCGCGTTAGGCGGTCAGCCTTGCAGCCGGCGCGGCACCCCGAGACCCACCGTGCGCCGCAGTCGAAATTCTTCCTTTTTCTTCCCGCCGCCATCTGCGATAATTTTTCTCTGAGCATTTCCCACCCGATTTGTTCATCGGGCCACTGGAGGGCGAAAGCATGGGCAGCATCGATGTGCCGCTCAAGGGGGGCGGGTTCGGCCAAACCGCGCGGCGGGATCCCTGGTGGGTGCAGCCGCTCGTGGTCTTTCTCGGGCTTGGCGGATTCGTCGTTTACGTCACCTGGGCCGCACTGCAGGGAACCCACTACCGTTTTGGTCCCTACCTCTCGCCCCTGTACTCCCCGGAATTGTGGGGTGACCCCGCGCACGCCTTGTTCGGCGGCAAGCCCTCGTGGTTTCCGAGCTGGCTGATCTTTTCCCCCGCCATGTTCATCCTATGGGCGCCGGGCGGCTTCCGGGTAACGTGCTACTACTACCGCGGAGCGTATTACAAGGCCTTTTGGGCTGACCCTCCTTCGTGCACGGTGGGTGAACCGCGCAAGACGTACCGTGGCGAGCGTTCCTTCCCGCTGATCATTCAGAACATCCACCGCTACTTCATGTACGTGGCGCTCCTGTTCATCCTGATCCTGGGCCACGACGCCTGGGACGGCTTCTGGTTTGACGGCCATTTCGAGGTCCACGTCGGATCCCTCGTGCTGCTCGTCAACGTGCTTCTGCTCGGGAGCTACACGCTGGGTTGCCACTCCCTGCGTCATCTGGTGGGCGGCGTGATGGACCGGCTGTCGCGCTCTCCCGTTCGCAAGAAGGCCTACGACTGCGTCAGTTGTCTCAATTCACATCATATGCGCTGGGCCTGGTTCAGCCTCTGCTGGGTGGCGTTCACGGACTTGTACGTCCGCTTGTGCTCCATGGGCGTCTGGACGGACTGGAGAATCTTCTGATGGCCGAATACGAGACCTACCAGCATGACGTGCTCGTGGTCGGCGCGGGCGGTGCGGGGCTGCGCGCCGCCATCGAGGCCTCCGCGGCAGGGGCCTCCGTCGGCGTGGTGTCAAAATCGCTCCTCGGCAAGGCCCACACCGTGATGGCCGAGGGCGGCATTGCGGCCGCACTCGCCAACGTGGACGACCGCGACAACTGGAAGGTCCACTTCACGGACACCATGCGGGGCGGCCAGTACATGAACGACCCGCGGATGGCGCAATTGCACGCCCAGGAAGCGCCCGCGCGCGTCCGCGAGCTCGAGGCCTGGGGAGCGCTCTTCGATCGCACTGCCGACGGCCGGATTCTGCAGCGGAACTTCGGAGGACACCGGTATCCGCGCCTCGCGCACGTGGGAGATCGCACCGGTCTCGAGATGATCCGCACGCTGCAGGATCACGGCATCCACCAGGGCATTGATTTCTACATGGAGGTCACCATCCTGAAGCTGCTCACCGACGGCGGCCGCATCGCGGGCGCCTTCGGATACGACCGGGAGCGCGGCCGTTTCCGGCTGTTTCAGGCCAAGGCCGTGGTGCTCGCGACCGGCGGTTTGGGCCGCGCCTACCAGATCACCAGCAACAGTTGGGAATACACCGGAGACGGCATGGCGCTGGCCTACGACGCGGGAGCCGCACTCAAAGACATGGAGTTCGTCCAGTTTCATCCCACCGGCATGATCTGGCCGCCGAGCGTTCGCGGCATTCTGGTGACCGAGGCGGTGCGCGGCGAGGGAGGGGTTCTCAAGAACAAGGAGGGGCGGCGCTTCATGTTCGACGACGTGCCGGCCAATTACCGGGATCAGACGGCCGACAATGAGGAAGAAGGCTGGCGTTACACGCAGGGCGACAAGAACGCCAAACGGCCGCCCGAGTTGCTGACGCGCGACCACGTGGCGCGCTGCATCCTTCGTGAAGTGCGGGAGGGACGCGGCAGCCCACATGGGGGCGTTTTTCTCGACATCGCCTGGATCAAGGACCGCGTTCCCGGCGGCGGCGAGCACATCAAGAAAAAGCTGCCCAGCATGTACCACCAGTTCAAGCAACTGGCGGATATCGACATCACCCAGGAGCCCATGGAGATCGGGCCCACCATCCACTACGTGATGGGCGGGGTGCGGGTGAACGCGGACACCCAGATGACGGACGTGGCGGGCCTGTTTGCCGCCGGCGAAGTGGCCGCGGGCCTGCACGGCGCCAATCGCCTGGGCGGCAACTCGCTCTCCGACCTGCTGGTGTTCGGCAAACGCGCGGGCGAGTACGCTGCGGCGTTTGCCAAGGGACATGGCGCGGCGGCCGTGAACAAGGATCAGGTCGAGGTCGCGGCCCGCCACGCTCTTGAGCCCTTCGAGCGCAGTGGCGGCGAAGGCCCATACCGGGTGCAGCGCGATTTGCAGCAGGTCATGCAAGACCAGGTCGGAATCGTGCGCAAGCAGGCGGACCTCGAGAAGGCGCTCGCAGCGCTGCCGGGCCTGGTCGCGCGCGCCGAGCGCGTGGCGGTGGAGGGCAATCGTGAGTACAATCCGGGCTGGCACACCTCGATTGATCTCGGGAGCCTGCTGACCGTGTCCGAGGCGGTGGTACGCTCCGCGCTCGAGCGCAAGGAGAGCCGCGGCGGTCATTTTCGTGAGGATTATCCGGCCAAGGATGACGAGTTCGGCAAGGTCAACCTGATCGTGCGCAAAGGCGCGGACGGCGAAATGCGTCTCACGCGCGAGCCGGTGCCCGAGACGCCCGCGGACCTGAAAGAGATCATCAAGGAGATGAAGTAAATGGCCCAGGCGACCTTCAGGATCTGGCGCGGCGAGAAGGGTTCGGGAGCCTTCAAGGATTACACCCTCGAAGTCAGCGAGGGCATGGTGGTGCTCGACGCCGTCCACGAGATTCAGGCCACGCAGGCCAACGACCTCGCGGTGCGCTGGAACTGCAAGGCCGGGAAGTGCGGCTCCTGCTCGGCGGAAATCAACGGTTCGCCGCGGCTCATGTGCATGGCGCGGTTGAACACCCTGCCGCTCGACAAGCCCGTCACCGTCGAGCCCATGCACACCTTCCCGTCCATCAAGGACCTCGTGACCGACGTTTCCTTCAACTACCGCGCCAAGAAAAAGATCAAACCCTTCCAGCCGCGCAAGCCGGATCGTCCGGACGGCACGTGGACCATCGCGCAGCAGGACGTGGAGCGCGTGCAGGAATTCCGCAAGTGCATCGAGTGCTTCCTCTGCCAGGACGTCTGCCACGTCCTCCGCGACCACTCGAAGAAGGAAAAATTCGGCGGCCCTCGCTTCTTCGTCCGCTGCGCCTCACTGGAGATGCACCCGCTCGATGACGACGATCGGCTCGAGGTCGTCCGCGAGGAACTCGGAATCGGCCTCTGCAACATCACCAAATGCTGCACCGAGGTCTGTCCGGAGCACATCAAGATCACCGACAACGCCATCATCCCCCTCAAAGAGCGAGTCGTCGACCGGCACTACGACCCGATCCTCTGGCTCTGGCGCAAGGTCACCGGCGGGCGCTAAAAAGGACTGA
>DASZIG010000044.1:0-47058 GCA_035949375.1 Terriglobia bacterium
TGAACTTCTGCTCGGCCAGCGGAAGCGTTGTGAACTGGCGGGCGCTGATGGTCGCGGTTGGGTCCGGACCCTGCGTCGACACTGACTCCGCTTTGTCATGCACCTCAACCTTCTGAACGACACTCGCCAGCTCCAGCGTGATTCCTTGGCTCCTGTTTTCTCCGGGCTTAAGGATGATAGTTACAGCGAAGGGGTCGAAGCCTTCGGCGGTGACGGCAAGGCTATACTCGCCCGACGGAGCGTCGGAAAACTGGTAGCGTCCGTCGGCATCGGTTGATGTCGAAAATTTGCGTTCCCCGGCGCTGTCTTTCAGCTCGACGGTGATGCCTGGCATGACCTGTGGCCCCTGGGGACCAGCGATTGTAACCGCGCCTCCGACCGAAGCCGTAGCTGCGCCGTTCGGGGCTGGGTCTTGCGCCAGTGTCGCACCGGCGCTGGCGACCAAAGCCACAAGGGTCAGGGTCGTGCCCAGCCACCCTGTGACTGTAAGGCTAGCGCGACAAGCAGGCCAGGCGGCGGATCTGCTCAACATGTCGGCGGGACGGCGGGTCGCTTTACCTGGGGGTCTCGGGTTCGTGACATTACACATCTTGATTTTCCTTACAGCGCCAGATCGCACGGTTTGCCTCAACCTACGTGCCAACGGTAGGCGACTCTGCTTGCGCTTCATTGATCCGAACGGCTTTCCAAGGTACCCTCCTCAATTCTTCTATCGCCTGACCCGCATTGAGCTAGCGCGCCGAAGGTTCTGTTGAAGTCAGAATCGCCCCTTGCAGCGCCATTGACAGCCCGGTCTTCTGAGCTGTCGCCGGCTCCGCAGCCTTGCGCGCGATCCGCCTCATTGCCGTTATCCCCTGGCGGAGCGCCATCAAACCTACGAAGGCAGCAAAAAGCAGCATCGCAACCACTACCACCAGAGCCAAGACAGTCAGGCCTTCCAGAAAGACATACATGACGTCCTCCCCATTCCGCGGCCGCAAGACCAGACAACTAGACCTGGTAGATACGGGCCAATTGTCGGATCGCGCGATCTTGACCAACGATGCCTCCGCGCAGGTCTTTTTCGAACTGCACGGCCGCGGGCGATTGCATCGTCGGATCCAGGACGATTTGGCCTCGATCGCCTTCATTGGGTGGCTGTGAAATCGGCCGGACTCGGCGCGGCTTAAAGTTCCTCTTCGCAACCGCGGAATCAGAGTGCCAGTCGACGGCGGGTGCCGCACTACTATGCCTCGTCATGGTTTCCTCTCGTGCCTTAGCGACCGGTAATCTCGAGTTGTCACGTCGCGTACGCACCAGAGAACGCAAGTGCCGTTCCATCCGAGAATGTGAGCTAAAGATGACTGCTGCCGTGAGATAGGGCCGCCGGTGATGCTTGAGGTTCGCTGCTCAATTCACAAGGGTTATGACCGTCGGGCGAGCCAGCGTGAACAATTGAGCCAACAGATGCCGGCGCGCGGTGGGGGCGGTCCATGCCGGAGCACGACTGCCAAGGGTCTGGCAGTTGCCGACAGCTTGGCACGACACGCGGCGAGCCGCCGGCGCTTTCTTCGATAGGTGGCAAGGCGAGCTGTGTCGGTGACGAATGGCCATGGATGTTATTGAGTTCTCAGCTTTAGAGGACCGAGGGGAAACTGAACGAGCAGCAAGCGCGCAACGGCCGGAGCGACGCTCTCCCTAACTCACGTGATTCCGGAGGGAGATCCCGGGCCGCCGAGCGGAGGCGGTCCGGAAGACAACGCATAGTCTGAGAAAAAGCGTGAAGCACTGCGGCAAGTGGAAGCCCTCCAAAGCAGGGTCGGCTGCCAGGCCCCGGTCCGAATCGCTCGGCTTTCTTTTCAAATCTGCCAAGCTCGTGCCCCGGTTATGGACCTCAAAACTGCGAGACGACACCCATGGTTCGATCGAGTTCAGCGCGCGCAAGGACGTATGTCAGACTCGCCTGCAGCAAGTCGGCCTGAGCCTTGAATGCCTCGGCGCTGGCTTTCCGCTGCTCTGAAACGAGCACAACCCCCTGCTGGACCTGATTCGAAGCCAGTCGCTCGCCTTCAGTTCGCAGGTCTACCACCCGCTGGGCAACCTCAACCATACTCTTGGTACGCTGGAGTTTGTTATAGGTCTGTTCCACCTGGACCGCGACTTCGTCTTTGAGCCGCGCGAGGTTTTCCTCGGCTTCACGGAGTTGGGCTTGTTCTTGGCGGATGTCGGCTCGCCGCCTGCCAAAGTCGAAGATGTCGTAGTTCATGCTGACGCCGAATGTTCCGAAGTTGTGGACCAAAAATGGGATTCCGTCCTGATAGCTGTAGCGCGCAAAAGCTGTAACGTCGGGAATGAACTTCGTACGGGCCACGCTCACTCCGGCGCTGGCCTTGGTCACCGAGTCTTCGGCCGACCGGATCTCCGGATTCTGCGCCCACGCCATTCGGAGGCATTGATCCTTGGGGGGAAGAGCAAACTCGGTCTTTACAGCTGGGTCCAATTCCAGCTTCGTCCCCACGGGGAGCCCGAGCAAGTCGTCGAACTGCACATTCAAGTCGTCGATTTGCAGATCTGCCGTCAACAGGGTCTGCTTCGACTCCAGCTCGCTAGCCTGGCTGCTGATCTCGGTGACTTTCAGCGCGGAACCGTTCTCAACTTCGTTGGCGCTCTCCCGCAGGTCCTCATCCGCATACTGCATCTGTTGCTCCGCCGCCTGCCGGTTGAGTTGGGCCACCAGAAGGTTGTAGTACATTTCGTGGACCTTCAGCGCCACCTCAACCTCGGCGTACCGGGCCTCGTCCCGGGAGGACGCGACGTCCGCTTCAGCGGCTTTGTTTTGCCGATGGACGCGGATCAGTTGCGTTATCGGCTGGGTGAGTGACGTACCGCTTCCGACCACAGTGGTCTTGCCCTGATCGATGAACAGGTCGTGCGGCGGAGAAGGTCCGACTTCCGGTATCCTCCCAAACGCGCCGGCCGGAATATCGATATCCTGCAGTTCCGTGACGTGCAGGAGGTTCGTTTCGTTACTCAGCGTCGGGAAATATTGCGACTTTGCACCCGCCTTTTCTTGCTGAGCCTCTTGAACTTTGAAACGCGCGACTTTCAGGTTGTGGTTTTGCTTCAGTGCGAGCTCCACCGCCTCCGCCATCGTAAGTTTCTTGACTTGGGCGGACTGCACAGGCGCTCCCGTCAGGACAGCCATGATTGCGGCCAAAAGTGCTCTCTTCATATGAATACCCCGTCATCAAGTCTTAAAAGCCATCAGCTATCAGCGAATCAAGCCATCACCTGTCAGTGGCCAGCGGTCAGGGCTGTGAGCAAGCGAATCAAACCTTCCCTCCGTCTTGCTGAACGATGCTGAGATCGCCGTAGTTGAGCGGCGCCCGGCGAAGCAGGGCCACGAGGACCAGAGCGATGACGCATGTCCATGCCAGCAAATAGAACCCATCGACAATGCTAAGCGTATAGGCCTGAAGGCGTATCCTGCTGCCGATGACATCCACCGCCCGGCCGGTGGCTGAAACCAAACCGGAGGATTTGGAAAATAGTCCGGAGGTTAGCCCGCGAATATTGCGATCTGTGATCCAATTCCCGCTCTGCACATGCAGGCCGGTAAGATTCGAGTGCAGCTTCTCGCGCTGGTCCACAAAGTGGCCCATGAAAGCCACGCCGATCTGTCCGCCGAACAGCCGTATCACGTGAAAGAAGGCAGAAAACGTGAGAGCCCACTGCGGCTTCGATAATCCGCCCGAAAAAATAGCCTGAAGCACGATAGCTCCGACGAGGCCGATAAAGGCAAACGATTGCCCGACGCCCATCAGCAATTCGGTGCGGTAGTAGTTCGAAGCCGACCATGCGCTCGTAAGATCCGCGTTCAGGCAGGCCGCGAGCGCCATGCAAGCGAAGCCTGTAGCCATGAGCAATCGCGAATCCAGCTTCGCTACCAGCAACAACCCGGCGATAAACGCGAGAAAAAGCAGAGGGAGAGCGCTCCAGATCACGGCGGGCCCGATTTGGTCAGCCTCAAATCCGTGAATGGCCAGCGACTGCGGGATCAGGATGATCGTCCCCAGCAGGTTAAAGCGAAAGAAAATAAGTCCGACCCCGAGCAGCAGAGTGTTCCATTGGCGTAGATACGGAAGATCAACGAGAGGATTAGGGCTACGCACGCGCCGCACCAGCGAGCACAACAGAAAGAACGAGCCGCCGACAAACAACGCGGTGAACACTCCAGAGCGCCACCAGTCGAGCCTCTCGCCCTGGTCGAGCGCGGCAAACAACATCGCAAGTCCTGCGCTGGCGTAAAGGAACCCCGCAAAGCTCGGCGCCGTTCCCGATTTGTTGGTCGCGGGCAACGCGGGTATCCCGTAATAGACGCACACCATCATCACGAGTGTGATCACCGACGAATTCCAGAACATCCAGTGCCAGAAGAGATGATCGCGATACCAGCCGTAAAGGCTTGGGGCGATGTTCACGGCTCCATCGACGAACGTCGCATAGAGCGCTATGGTGAAGGGAAGAAACCGCAGAGGGATATTCCGCAGAGCGAAGGTGAGCGTCAGCGGGTAGAAGGTGCCCGAAGTCAGCCCAGCCACGACCAGCGCCACGATGAGAAGGCTGTAGTTGTGAACGAACGGAAGGAATGCGCAGACCACCGTGAACGCCGTCGCTGCCGCGAATAGAATCTTGCGCGGCCCCATCAAACCGCCCAGGTACACGGTAAAAGGTCCGATGAACATGAGCGCGACGTTGAAGGCGCTGCCGATCCAGGCGCCCGCGTCATAACTGATTCCGACATGTCCCTTGAGATCGGCAAGGCCGAGCGTCAGCATGCGGCCCATGAGCGTGACAATTCCCGCGCCCATGATGACGCCCAAAATCCCGAGGAGCGGGCTCTTGGAGAGTCGTGCCGGGACCGCGCCCGCCATGGCGCCAACAATCTGTGTCGGCGTGGGTTGTAGAACCGCGGCTGAGGCAGCCATCTGGCACTCCAGTTAGTGTTGTGCGTAGACCGTAGCGATGACCGAGAGACCCGGACGCAGCGCCGTCGCCATGTTCGAATCGTTCAGGGCAATCTTGACCGGGATTCTCTGTACGACTTTGGTGAAATTACCGGTGGCATTGTCGGGCGGCAGCAGCGCGAATTGAGAACCGCTGGCCGGCGCGATCTCGATGACTTTGCCGCGAACCGCTTGTCCCGGATACTCGTCGATGCGAAGCTCGGCCTCGTCGCCGACCTTTACGTTCGTAAGCTGTGTCTCGCGATAGTTCGCCTCCACCCACTTGATCTTGCTCACGAACGGGATCACCTCTGTTCCGGGGGATACGAATTGCCCCGGCCGCACCTGCCGCTCGCCAACGGTACCGTCGTCCGGGGCTGCAATCGTCGTGTATCCGAGGTTGACTTTGGCGACGGTCAGCGCATCCTCTTTGGCGTGGAGGTCCGCTGTCAATTGAGCCTCCTGGGACTCGAGGACGGCTTTCGTGCGCTTCTCGGCCTCCACTGCCAGCTTGTTGCTGGCGAGCAGAGCTTTTGCCTGTGAGAGACTCGCCTCGCTACCTGAAAGTTGCGCAGCATATCGCTCCTCGTTGGCAACGGCCTGCTCGACTGTCTGTTGGGTACTCGACTGCACCTGAAAGAGAGCCTCCTGCCGCTTGCGCTCTTTCTGGGTGCGCACAACATCGGCTTGTACCGCCGTGATGCCGTCCTCCGCAGCTGCGATCTCGGCGTTGGCCTCGTCAACCCCCGCGAGTGCCTTCTGAATGCGTGAGTCCTCAACGTCGCGCTGCCGCCGGTTGTCGTCGATGGCAGCCCTTGCAGCCTCGATCGCCGCATTTGCCTGTGCTACCTGCGCTTTGTAATCGTCATCTTCGAGCTCCAAGAGGATGTCGCCTCGGTGGACCTGTTGATAGTCGGAGACTTTGACGTTCCGAACGACGCCGGCGACCTTCGTGCCGAGCGGCGTGATGTCTCCTCGCACGTAGGCATCGTCTGTAACCTGGTCGATTCGGCCACCCTCCCACGCATTCCAGTTCCGCGTGATGGTAGCCACTACGGCAATTGCGAGCAGAACGACCAGCAGTGGCGTGCCATAGGTTTGCCATTTTGGCCGGCTGCGTTGCGCCGGAGGGTGCTCGGGTTCAAGGGCTCGTACGGGCGGGGAGGCCGGAGAGGACGCCCGAGTTGCAGGCGCGGGTACGTTGCCGGGCTCAGTAGGTGCCATGCGTTTCTCCTTCCCACGGGCTTGCGAATTACCCGTCGCTCCGCTTTCCGATCAATTCGAAGCCCACGAGGTGCAAACTCAAGGCATTTCTCAATCCGAAACGGCGATGTGCTGATTTATATGAAAGGAAAAGGCTTAGCGCGGCAGCCTGCACCAGGGTACAGGAGTCGACTGCTAACGGTTCAGCAATTGCGCACGCATTGGCATCTCGCTTGGCCACGGGAAGCCTCAGCCAAGCGGAAGGGGGAGCTCCCTTCCGTTGGTTGAAACACCCTCGGCGCGATTCCGAGGAGCGGACGCTGCAAAGCGCAAGGACGGCTTCCACTCTTAGCGTACAGGCTGGGTATTCGGCTCCGAGGTGCGACGGCTCTCCTGCGAGTTACTTTTCTACCCCCGCTGCCAGAGCGTTGGCAAGTGCCAGCCGGCTGACATCGGACGATCCACGCAATTGACCCGG
Organism: Terriglobia bacterium; assembly: GCA_035949375.1. Taxonomy (GTDB): domain Bacteria; phylum Acidobacteriota; class Terriglobia; order UBA7540; family UBA7540; genus Gp13-AA77. The sequence goes on from DASZIG010000044.1 coordinate 6,667, forward strand.
CGGGAATGTTAACTGCACTTTGGCCTTCTCAGTTCAAGCACTTGCAGGTTATCCGACTTGTTCGAAGCTACTGGAAAGCAGGGTGCATGGCTTGAGCACGTCGGCAACGAGCTGGGGCGACGTTTACGGGAACGACGAAATGGAAATCTTGCACTCCAAATTGAACTGGCAACCTGCGATCAAAGTAGTCGCCGCCACACTGCTGGCAGCGTTGAACGCCTCCGCGGTAGGTCAAGGTCAGCCTTCAGACTCGACAAGCATTTTGTCGCCGGTTTCGACCCCAGCCGATTCGATCCGCGGGCTGTCGTTTTTCGTCCTCGCGATTACCGGCGTGATCTTCGTCATTGTTGCCAGCTTGTTGGTTTATTCGGCGGTGAAATTCCGGCGCAGGCGGAATGACGACGGCCGGGAGCCACCGCAGATTTATGGCAGCAACCAACTGGAGCTGGCCTGGACCGTGATTCCGGTGTTGATCGTGGTGGTCCTGTTCCTGGCAGCGGCGCGCATTATTCACGTCATTCAGGACGCGCGCAAGCCTGCGAACGCCATCGAGGTGACGGTGGTCGGGCACCAATTCTGGTGGGAGTACCGCTATCCGCAACTCGGCGTCGTGACCGCCAATGAACTGCACGTGCCGGTCAGCGATCCGAAAGATCCCACGCCGACTTTTCTCACGCTGCTTTCTGCCGACACGGACCACAGCTACTGGGTGCCGCGCCTGGCGGGCAAGACGGACCTGATCCCGAACCATCCCAACAGCATGTGGATCGATCCGCATGAGACGGGGCTTTACCTTGGCCAGTGCGCGCAATACTGCGGCACGCAGCACGCCAAGATGCTGCTGCGAGTCTATGTTCAGTCCCGGGCCGATTTCGATCGCTGGGTCGAGGCCGAGCAGCAGCAATCGTCTCCGGCGAGCGCGCAGTCAGATCAGGCGGCCGCCGACGGGGAACGCGTTTTTGAGACTACTGCTTGCATCAATTGCCACGCCGTGCGCGGTACGGTTGCGAACGGGCGATTTGGACCCGATCTCACGCACCTGATGAGCCGCGACACGATAGCCTCAGGCGCCGCTCCCAACACGCCCGCGAATCTGCGGTTGTGGATTCAGAATCCAGACGCAATCAAGCCGGGATCGTTGATGCCGGCGATGAACCTGAGCGATCAAGACTTCGACCGTCTGACCGCTTACTTGCTGACGCTTCACTGAACCGTCCCAGGCGTAAGGGCGGCGTTTGTGGCTGCCCGGCGACGACCGACACCCCCCGGTCAAGGCGGCAGGCTACAAGAGCCGCCCTTGCGCCTGGGCCTATGAGGAGACGATGGCGTCCGAGGCCATAGGAATTCCGAACTCGATCAGGTTGCCCGATGAAGCCTCGGGGACCTGGCTCGAAACGCTGCACGGCTGGGTGACCACCGTCGATCACAAGAGGCTGGGCCTGATGTACATCGGCTATGCCCTGCTGATGCTGCTCGTCGGCGGGATCGAAGCCACCATCATGCGCATCCAGTTGGCGGCTCCGGAGGCGCACTTTGTCTCGCCCCAGGTATTCAACCGCATCTTCACCATGCACGGCACCACCATGATCTTCTTCATGGCCATGCCGATCGTCTTCGGGTTTGCCAACTACCTGGTTCCCCTGATGATTGGGGCGCGGGACATGGCTTTTCCCCGGCTGAATGCCTGGAGTTTTTGGATGACCGCTTTCGGCGGCCTGCTCCTCTACTTCAGCTTCATCGGAGGCGATGGCCTGTACGGCGCCGGCAGTGCGCCGGACGTCGGCTGGTGGGCTTATGCGCCGTTGACTTCTCCGGCGTTCTCCAAGGGTCACAGTACCGACTTTTGGACGATCGCTTTGCTGGTTTCGGGATTTGGCAGCATCGGTACTGCGATCAACATCCTGGCTACGATCATCTCGATGCGGTGCAAAGGAATGACTTTGGGGAAAATGCCGCTGCTGGCCTGGCTAAACCTGGTGATGTCGGGCATGGTGCTGCTCGCAATCAGCCCCCTGACGGCGGCGCAAGTGATGCTGATGATCGACCGCTACCTGGGCGGACATTTTTTCGACACCCAGGCGGGAGGCTCCGCCACGATCTGGATGCACTTTTTCTGGATTTTCGGGCATCCGGAAGTCTACATACTGGTTATTCCAGCCTTCGCCTTTGTTTCTGAGATCGTGCCCGTATTTTCACGCAAAGCTATCTTCGGGTACCCCGTGATGGTCGCGGCGACAGTAGGCATCGGGTTTATAAGCATGAGCGTCTGGGCTCACCACATGTTTACGATCGGCATGGCCTCATACAGCAACGCCTTCTTTGTGCTGACCACGATGGCCGTCGGAGTGCCGACAGGAATCAAGATCTTCAACTGGGTGGGTACCATGTGGGGCGGGAAGATCCGCTATGCCCTGCCCATGATGTTTTGTCTGGGGTTCCTGTTCCAATTCCTCATCGCCGGCCTGACCGGAATCATACAAGCCGCAGCACCCGTTGACTGGCAACTTCACAACTCGTATTTCGTCGTGGCTCATTTCCACTATGTGATCGTCGGCGGAATCGTGTTCGCGCTGTTCGGCGCCTTCTACTATTGGTACCCGAAGATGACCGGCAGGATGCTTAACGAAACGCTGGGCAAGTTGCACTTCTGGCTGTTCCTGATCGGTTTCCACCTCACCTTCGACTTCATGCACGTTTCCGGGGTTCTGGGAATGCCGCGTTGGATCTATACCTACGAGCCGGGGCGGGGTTGGGGGATCTGGAACCTGATTGTGTCCATTGGGGTGATCTTCCAGGGGGCGGGCGTGCTGTGCTTTGTGTTCAACCTGATCAAGTCGTATTTCAGGGGCGCGCTGGCGGGAAACGATCCGTGGGACGCGTGGACGCTGGAGTGGGCCACGCCGTCGCCGCCCCCGGCGTACAACTTCGCGGTTCTTCCCGAGGTCAGGAGCCGCCGGCCGCTGTGGGATTTGAAGCATCCGGAGGACCCGGACTGGAAGTATGAATAGTTGGTTCGTCGGATCGAGCCCTGAAGGGGCGCGCCAATTGGGTATGACTGGATCACATTTCAAATCGACCGGCGATTTGCCTAGGCTAGCCATCCTTGGGACGCGCTTTCAGGGCTTTCGCTCCGGTAATGACAGACCGATTAACCCTGGGCGTTGCCCAGGGCTGGTTCGCCCGGCCCTTCAGGCCTGTGAGGCTGTCGAATGAGCACGATGAGCGTCGCCGCACCGGGAGTTGAAACGCCCTGGACCCTTCCTTCCAAGGGGCGCGTGGGGATGTTCGCGCTCATCGGGGCCGAATCGGCGATCTTTACGATTTTCGTGGTCGCCTACATCTTCTACATCGGCAAGAGCCTGACCGGACCGATGCCACAACAGGTGCTGCACCTGCCCATCTTCAACACGGTCTGCCTGCTCTCGAGCAGTCTGACCATTCACCTGGCCGTCAGGGCCTTGGAAGCGGGAAAGATGGGCCGCTTCAAGCTGCTGTGGTTTCTGACGTTTGCCTTAGGGGCGATCTTCATTATCGGCACCGGATGGGAATGGCATCACTTGATCTATGACGAGGGTTTGACCATCTCCACGAACCTGTTCGGCACGACCTACTACTCGCTCGTCGGCCTCCACGCCTTCCACGTAACGGTAGGCTTGATCGGACTTGGCACGGCACTAGTCCTGGCGCTCGCCGGCAAAGTCAAACAGGAACACGCCTATCAGACGGGCGTGCTGTCGCTGTACTGGCACTTTGTGGACGCCGTTTGGGTCGTGGTATTTACGGTAGTTTACGTCATCGGCAGGTGATTGTTTATGTCGACATCGCAATCTAAACCCAACCGCGAATCGGACGCCCGGCCGGGCATCGGTCTACACACCTCGGATACGGCGGCCGCGACTGCTTACGCCAGCCCTGTGACCGTCAAAATGCCTGCGCCGACCGCCTGGCCCTTCATCCTGGCTTTCGGCATCAGCTTGATCTTCGCCGGGCTGCTGACGAGCGCCGCCGTGAGCACCTTGGGCGTGATCCTGGCAACGGCGGGCGCAGTAGGCTGGTTCTGTCAGGTTCTGCCCCTCGAGCGGCACGAGATCGTGCAAGCCACGGCCGAGGTTGCTCCCGCCGTGACAGATCGGCTTGAAGTCATGCGAATTAAGGCGGCGCCGGAGATGCAGCGGGCCTGGCTCCCGATCGAAATTTACCCCGTGTCGGCGGGCGTCAAGGGAGGCCTGGCCGGAGGCGTAGCGATGGCGGTGCTCGCCTCGGCGTACGGCCTCATCAGCCACGGCAGCATCTGGTATCCCATAAACCTATTGGCTTCAATCGTCTACGCACAACCTTTTCAGCTCTCTGAAAGGCACCTGACCTCGTTCCACGTTCAGTTGTTGCTGGTCGCGGCGGCCATTCACCTCGTGACCTCGATCCTTGTCGGGCTGCTGTATGGCGTTCTGCTGCCGATGGTACCGCGCCGGCCGATCCTGCTAGGCGGCTTGATCGCGCCTGTAATCTGGTCGGGTCTGCTTCATTCAACCCTTGGCGTCGTCAATCCACTGCTCAACCAACGCATTGACTGGACGTGGTTTGTGGCCTCGCAAATCGGTTTCGGAGTCGTGGCCGGGCTGGTGGTCGCCCGTCAGGAACAGGTACGCACCCGCCAGCATATACCGCTCGCGGCGCTGGCAGGTATCGAGACTCCGGGGATCGTGTTGGAAAAGGGCACGAAGAGCGAGGAGTTATGAAGCGAAGCGGTCCACGCTCAGGTGTGATCCTGGCCCTTGCCGCAGGATTCGCCATGATCCTCAGCGGCTGCAATAACTTACCTGGACGTCCCGGCGAAGATCCCGTGCCGCGGCCGGACGAGGTCCTCGACTTCAAGACCCTGTATAGCGAGAACTGCTCCGCCTGCCACGGCGCCGCGGGCAAGGGTGGGGCCGCAGTTTCTCTCGGCGATCCTGTGTACCAGGCGCTGGTTGACGATGACACGCTCAGGCAGGTCATCACCAACGGCCGGACCGGCACATTGATGCCAGCTTTCGGACAAAGCGCCGGGGGCATGCTAACCGATCATCAGGTTGACGCCCTGGTGCACGGGATGCGCACTCGCTGGGCGAATCCTAGCGCGCTGGGCGGCAATGTTCCGCCGCCTTACACCGCCTCTGCTCCAGGCGATGCCGCGCACGGCGCCGGCGTTTACCAAGCCTCCTGCGCCATGTGCCACGGGCCGAGCGGTCGGGGCGGACCCGTGGCAGGTTCGATTGTGGACGGTTCGTTCCTGGGACTGGTTCCCGATCAGGAACTGCGCACGATGATCATCGTAGGGGTGCCTGGTACGGCGATGCCGGATTGGAGAAGCCACGTCCCCGGGCCCCTGTCATCGCAAGACATCTCCGACGTGGTGGCTTGGCTTGGAGCGCAGCGGCCACAATTCCCCGGCCAACCCTACGCCGCATCAGGATTCGGACCGGCGAATGGAGGATCTCAATGAGCGAATCGCTTTCGCGCCGCAATGCTTTGATGAAGCTGGGCATACTGATCAATGGGGGCATCGCTGCCCTGCTCGCCGTGCCCATTGTCGGCTATCTTTTGTCGCCTCTGCGAGGAAAGGCGGGCCAGAGTTACGACGCCTGGGTGCCGCTCGGGCCACTCACCCAATTCCCGGAGGGTCAAACGCGGCTGGCCAAGTTCCAGAATCCTGCAGTCAGCCCCTCGGATGGCCAAACGGCCGAAATTCCGTGCTGGGTTCGGCGGGTAACGGGCCAGACGTTTCAAGTGTTTGCGATCAACTGTGCACACCTGGGCTGCCCGGTCCGCTGGTTCGCACAGTCGGGGCTCTTCATGTGCCCGTGCCACGGAGGGGTCTATTACGCCGACGGGTCGCGCGCCTCGGGGCCACCCGAGCGCGGCTTGTTTGAGTACCCGTACAGGATCGACGGCGATCAGCTCGTGATTCACGCCGGCGAATTGCCGACTCTCGCCGCAGACGCCGGAGGGAGGAAGCCATGCGTTGGCTAGAGTCCATCGGCCAATGGCTGGACCAGCGGCTGAAGCTCAGCGGCGTCATCCGGGACGCAGTCTTTCATCGCGTACCGAGGTCGAGCGCAAGCTGGTGGTACGTCTTCGGCAGTGCGGCCCTTACCGTATTCATTCTGCAGGTGATTACGGGCATTCTACTGGCCTTGCTTTACGTGCCCTCGGCCGCGGAGGCCTGGAACAGCCTGCAAACGCTTAATCATACCGTCACCCTCGGTTGGTTCGTCCGCGCCTTGCATGGCTGGGGCTCAAATTTCATGGTCGCCCTGGTGCTCATTCACATGGTGCAGGTCTTCCTCTTTGGAGCGCACAAGTACCCGCGCGAGCTCTCCTGGGTGCTGGGAGTGAGCCTGCTGCTGATGACGCTGGGCATGGCGTTTACAGGACAAGTCCTGCGTTTTGATCAGGATGCTTACTGGGGCCTGGGCATCGGCGCCTCGATCATGGGCCGGGTGCCGCTTCTCGGCGGCTGGCTCGTCAACCTGATGCTGGGCGGTGCCATCATCGGCGGCAACACGCTCTCACGGTTCTTTGCCTTGCATGTATTCGTGATACCAGGGCTGCTGATAGGCCTCGTGTCTCTGCACGTGCTCATGGTGTTCACGCTCGGGATCAATGAGTGGCCCATGCCCGGACGGCTGGTGCGGCGCGCGACTTATCTGAAAGAGTACGAGGAGCTTACGCACAAGGATGGGGTGCCCTTCGTCCCCGACGCGATCTGGAAGGACCTGGTCTTCGCTGGTTGTATCCTGGCGGCGGTCGCCCTTTGTGCCATCGTTTTTGGCCCCTTCGGGCCCAGTGGTCAGCCGGACCCCACGATCATCCAGACAGTTCCTAAACCGGACTTCTTCTTCTTGTGGCTCTATGCCCTGTTGTCGCTGCTGCCGCCCCAGCTTGAGACGCCGGTCTTGTTGATCGCGCCGGTCATCGGCATTGGCCTGCTTCTGCTGCTGCCGTTTCTGTCGGGCGAGGGCGAGAAAAGCTGGAAGCGGCGGCCGATCGCCGTTCTCACGGTCCTGCTTGCCGCGGTTACACTCGGAACCTTTACCAAGCTTGCGAGCTATACGCCCTGGTCGCCCAAGATGAATGCCTGGAGCGGATTGCCCGTACCCGAGCAATATCTGAAGCGCAGATCTCCACTCGAACGGCAGGGCGCTGTGGTGTTTCAGGAGAAGCAGTGCCGCAATTGTCATGCGCTCGGCGGCGCAGGCGGGGAGAGAGGTCCGGCCCTGGATGCGGTCGCGACACGCCTCACGGAAGATCAGCTCATTCGCCAAGTGCTGCAGGGCCGAGGCAACATGCCGGCTTACGGAAACAATCTTAGCCCGGCGGAAGTGACTGCGCTGGTGGCGTTTCTGGATACCCTGCATCCGGCTGGACAGCGCCCGGCGCGCGATGCTTCGGTCGCGGGCGTCGTCCCGCCTGCCACGGACACGGCGTCGTCCTCCCACCCGTAGGTAACTATGACTCTTCCCCTCCAAAGCGGTGTCGAACCCTGGTCTCTGCCTTTGCCGGTCACGATGTTCTTGGCGGCGACGGGTGTCGTCTACGCGTTGGGGTGGGTCCGGATCCGCGACGCCTCACCCGATGCAATTCCCGCTTGGCGGCAGGGCGTGTTTATGGCTGGACTCGCCGCGACTTGGGTTGCGGTCGCATCCCCGCTGGTCGCCTTGGACGACGAACTGCTCACGGTGCACATGATTCAGCATGTTCTCCTGATGGCAGTGGCGCCTCCATTGATTCTGCTCGGCGCACCGACCCTGCCGTTTCTTCACGGCCTTCCGCAGCGATTCGTCCGCGGCGTTTTGGGCACCGTTCTGCGCTGGCCGCCGCTTCAAAAGGCCGCACACACGCTGACCAACCCCGCGATCTGCTGGCTTGCCGCCATGGGAGCGCTCATTGCGTGGCACGTTCCGGCGCTATTTGAGCTCGGCCTGCGCTCGGAATCCTTACATAGGCTTGAGCACGCCAGCTTCTTTGCGACCGGGCTCCTGTTCTGGTGGCCGGTGGTGCAACCCTGGCCGAGCGTAGCGCGATGGCCCCGATGGCGGATCCCTCTCTACCTGTTCATGGCCACGCTGCCTTGCGATGCGCTTTCGGCCTTCCTGGCTTTCTGCGAGCGAGTGGTCTACCCGTCGTACCTGACTATGCCGCAGAGGTTTAGCCTATCTCCTCTGCAGGATCAGGAGTGCGCGGGCGCCTTGATGTGGCTCTGCGCGACGTTTATTTATCTGATCCCGGCTGTAGTCATCACTACCCAGCTCCTCTCGCCCGCCAACACGAACGGGGTTCAGCAAGCCGCATTCATCGAGCGATTCCCCTCCTCAATTGAGGAGGGGGCCAGGGGGTGGTGTCCTCATCCGGAAGTCTGCTCGACACCACCCCGGCCTCCGGCCACCCCTCCTCAGGGGAGGAGGGGAGTTTCGGACCGGACTGAGGCGGAGGTTGCTCGATGACAACGATGGAGCCCGCCGTTGTCGCGCTGCGGCCGCCAAGTGTCAGGCCGCACTCCGAGCTTCGGTCACAGGCTGCTGACTATTGGGCGCTGACGAAGCCGGAAGTAAACTTCCTGATCCTCATCACGACTTTTGCCGGCTTCTGGCTGGGGCTGCCCAGTGCGACGGGCTCGCTGCCGGCGTTCCGCCTGGCATCAACTCTGGTCGGCACGCTGCTGGTTGCCGGCGGTACCGGAACTTTGAATCAATACGTCGAGCGCCACTTCGACGCCCAGATGCGGCGAACGGCGCGGCGCCCCCTTGCCGCCGGCAAAATGCAGCCTTCTGCGGCTCTGCGGTTTGGGATACTGCTCTCGTCCGCAGGGGTGATCTACCTCGCACTGACCGTGAACGTGCTCGCCGCCCTGCTCGCGGCATTCACCCTGGTCAGCTACCTCTTTCTCTATACGCCGTTGAAACGAAAGACGCCTCTCTGCACGCTGGCAGGCGCGATCCCGGGCGCCATGCCTCCGCTCATCGGATGGGCGGCAGCCTCGGGCAAATTGAGCCTCGAGGCATGGGTGCTCTATGGCATTGTCTTTCTGTGGCAGTTCCCTCATTTCATGGCGATCGCCTGGATGTACCGGGAGGACTATGCTCGGGCAAGGTACCTGGTTCTCCCTTTTGGGGAACGAAGACCATCGTTCATGGCTTGGCAGACTCTGGCGCCGTGCCTCGCTTTGGTGCCCGCTGAGTCTCGCTCCAGCGCTTCTGGGCGGCGCAAGCCCCGTGTATATCGTGGGAGCTTTCGTGCTTGGCTCGTGCTTCTTCTACTACGCAGCGCGGTTGGCCGTCCAGAGGTCAAATGCCGTGGCGCGCCGGCTCCTCTTTGCATCGATCCTTTACCTTCCAATGCTGTTTCTAATGATCGCGCTTGATAAGACCTGGCTCTAAGACGGACTGCGGTGTTCGCAAATGGCTGCCAGTCTCTCAGTTTGTGGTCCGCAGTCTCTTCTGAACTAACGAACTGACAACCTGAACTTATTGCCACTCCCCGGTTGGCTTCGGTTGAGTTCGGGTTGGCTTCGCTTTTTCACATTCTCCAGTAGTTTTGTTGATTACAAAGGACTTCTTGGGTTCGCTTCCCTTATTTTCGAGGGGGGGAGGGGGGGTGCCCCATTTTCTCGCCGCCAGCTGTCTCCCTTGCGCCGATTTGTTGATTCCGTTGGCCTTGCTCGCTTCGCGTCCCGCCTTTCTCGCCGGAGAAACTCATTTTGATGGTAGTCAGCCTGCCGGGCTCTAGCGCCGCCGCGCTTGCCCCCTGAGGGGGTGGACTCGGACATCCATGCAATAGAGGAACCGGCCCGGCTTCACGTCGCCGCAGGTGGCGGTACCCCCCCCTACACCGCTGGCCCGCCGTGGCGACTTGCCGCCAAGGCAGGGAGCAAAGTGTGTAGTTTTCTTAGTGGGCTAGAATGATCCTGTCTTCAAGCTTTGTAACCCATAGGTCGCAGCTCCGACCAGCGCCGCGCGAGCAGTGATGACGTGGATCGGGATACGCTCCATCAACCCAGCGAAGCGACCCTTCCGCTTGAAGGATTCCATAAAGCCCAGGTCCAGCAGCACTCCCAAGGTGTGCACAATGACTCCGCCTGCCAGGTAGACGCCGCCCGTGGCAAGCAGCTTGATTGCGAGATTCCCCGCCTCACTCGCCAGAATCGAAGCAAACATGTCGATTGCGGCCCGGCACAGTTCACTCGGAGTGTCTGGTTCAACACCGGCCTCGATGATGACCACCGAGGGATCCTTGGCGGAAGCGACCGACTCGGCGACGTCGGGCTTCTCAGGTATGTGCTCGACATCCCGAAGAAATTTATAAATGTTGGGAATGCCAATCCCGGAACACACGTGTTCAACGCTGACGTGCTCGAATCGCTTGAGCATGTATTCGAGCAGGCGGATCTGGCGCTCGTCCGTGGGGGCGAAGTCTGCGTGACCGCCCTCGGAGCTATGAGGGATGTAGCGTGATCCATCCCAAGTGAGAAATGACTCGCCCAGGCCGGTACCCGGCGCGACGATCGCGATCGAGCCTCTCGGGTCGGGTGTTCCGGCGTTCAAGCTGCGCACGTCGCTTGGCCGCAGAACGGGGACTGACCAGGCCATGGCCTCCAGATCATTCAACAGATGAACGGATTTGAGGTTGAGCTCGCTGGCAAGCGAAGTCTCATCCATCACCCAGGGTAAATTGGTGGTCTTCACGCGCCCCGCGATGACGGGTCCGGCGACATCAAAACAGGCCCGGTCGGCGGAAATCTTCTCTTTCGAGAGAAACTCGGTCACAATGGCCTGCAGGCTTGGGTAGTCGGCGCTATGAAATTCCGCGCCAGCCAGCGGCGAGTGGGGCCCAGCTTCGGCCGAGTAGATTGCCAGGTCTGTCTTGGTGCCGCCAATGTCTCCTGCAAGTAGCATCGGATTATCACCCCGGGGATTATCACCCCGCCTGAGATTCCGGCTGCGCGACAGACGAGCCGCCCGGCCACCGTCACTACCGCGCGAGGGCTCGTCCCTTGGCAGGTTGTTGATAGCCGTTCCAGAACGTGTCATTCCGAGCGAAGCGGGGAATCCCGCTCTGAAAACACGGGGCACTCCGAGATTCCTCGTCGACTTCGGCTCCTCGGAATGACAATCGACGGTTTTTCCGAACCTGCTAGAACCGCCACGACTTCTCAATCTCTTCGAGCGTACGGCCCTTTGTCTCGGGCACTAAAGCGTAGGCGAACGCGAAAGACGCAATGGCCAGCAATCCATACAGCCAGAACGTCAAGGCAGGCCCGAGCGCGTGGATCAACGACAGGAAAGTGACCGAGACCAGAAGGTTCGCCGCCCAGTTTGTTCCAGCCGCCGTCCCCTCTGCGATGCCGCGGATCTTCAATGGATAGATCTCCGCGATGAGCAGCCAGAAGATCGGTCCCAAGCTGATTGCGAACGAGGCGACATAGACCATCAAAATAACCATCGCCAGCCAGCCCAGGCTGGTGCTCGGCTCATGAGTGCGGAAGACGAAGCCCAGGACGCCCAAACTGACGGCCATTCCTGCAATGCCGGTCAACAGCAGCGGCCGCCTCCCCACGCGGTCGATCAGCCGCATGGCGAGGATCGTCATCAGAACGTCAACCACACCAATGCCGGCGGTGGCCAGGATCGCTCCGGACGCCGAAGGAATGCCGGCAGACTGAATGACGGTGGGCGCGTAGTAGATCACCGTGTTGATTCCCGTGATCTGCTGCGCAATCGCGAGACCTATGCCGATGATTAAGGCGGGCCGAACGGATGCTGCCAGAAGATCAGAGAACCGCCCGTGCTCGTCTACCCGGGAAAGAGTGTCATGGATCTCCTGGAATTCCGAGCTGACATCCTGCGTTCCTCGAATCCGTTGCAGCACCCTCCGGGCGGCGTCGGCCTGACCATGCTTGGCGAGCCAGCGCGGCGTCTCCGGCATTCCCAACATTCCCAGCCCCAGAATCGCGCCGGGCACCACGGCCAGCCCGAGCATCCATCGCCATTGCCCGTCCGACGCGAACGCATAATCGACTACGTAAGCGATTAGAATTCCCACGGTGATAGCGAGCTGGAACAGAGAAACCTGCCAACCGCGTGCCTCGGCCGGTGAAACCTCCGAGATATACACCGGAACCGTGCTGGTTGAGAGGCCGATCCCCAAGCCCACGATGATGCGCCCCGCAATGAGCACGTTGAGGGACGGCGCAGCGGCGCAAACGATCGCTCCGGCCACGAAGATCAGAGATGTCACCAGCAGCATGAGCCTGCGGCCAAATGCGTCCGCGAGTCTTCCCCCGCCAAGCGCGGCGACTGCAGCCCCGATCAACACCACACTGACCACCAGCTCCTGATGAAAAACGGACAGGCTGAACTGCGACTTGATGAAGATCAAGGCGCCCGAAATCACGCCCGTGTCGTAACCAAACAGGAGCCCGCCCAACGCCGCAAACACCGTGGCAACGAGCACGAAGCCCCTGCCGGGCGCCTGCTTAGTGGCCGAGTTCCGCACCGCTTCCACCCGATTATCCATTGGTCACTTCGCTCCACTAAGACAGATGGCTGCCACCACGTTTCGGTCTGCACTCCGTAGGTGACAGTGTGCTTGAGATATGGGTCGGGTCTTCGGGCGAAGTGCTGACGTTACTTGCCGCGCCGGCCGCGGCCCTGCCAGGAAAGCCACCGCCAGCTTTCCCAATTTCACGTTGGGGGTCCTCGACTCCGGCGCCGCCGCCACTCATATCCAGAACGCACCACGCCCCGTCGGGGTCGCGATTGCAGTTGGTCAGGTTGTTGACGAAGATCAGCTCGGCTTAGGTTTCGGCTACCTTGCCCAGGCGGAACTTGATCCTCAATCCGAAGTGCTAAGCGGCCCCTCTGATCACTGTGCTCGCCGTCCTCTTCAGTGGCTCTGAAGCGTGGTAATTCACAATGAGCCGGGAGCCCCTCTGGCCGGTGAAGAAAGTCCAAACCCACTGCAGGAAAACGCTTAGGCGGAGACCTGGCGTCGCCAGGAACTGGAGGTGTACGAAGGCCCAGATCAGGTACGCAATGATGCCGCTCATTTGCAGCTTACCGCTTTGCAGCACGGCAAAACCCTTGCCCACCACGGCCAGGTTGCCCTTGTCGAAATAGCGGAATGGCTTGGGCGGGGGATTGCCACAGATACGGCTGCGAATGACATGCGCGGCGTACCGGCCTCCCTGTATCGCCACCTGAGCGACTCCGGGCAGCGGCTTGCCATCCTGATCGAGCGAGGCTGTGTCACCGATCACAAATATCTCGGGATGTCCGGGCACGCTAAGATCATTCTGGACGCGCACCCGCCCGGCACGGTCTGTCTCCACGTTCAGCCAGGTGCCGGCCGGCGAAGGCGCAACGCCCGCGGTCCAGATGACAGTTTTGCTCAGAATTCGCTCACCCGCCACGATGACACCGTGTTCGTCGATCTGGTCTACGCCCTGCCCGAGCCGGACCTCGACGCCCAGTTTTTCGAGCCTTTTGTTGGCAGCTTGGGAAAGGTGCTCCGGGAACGTCCCCAGAACTCGCGGCCCACGATCGATCAGGATAATTCGGGCCGAGGTAGGGTCGATCCGCCGGAAATTTGACTTGAGCGTGGTCCGGACGAGCACTGCCAGCGCACCAGCCAGCTCGACGCCGGTAGGACCGGCGCCCACCAGGACAAAGGTCAGCAGGTCCCGATGGCGCCTCGGGTCTTCTTCGGCCTCGGCGAGCTCGAATGCTTCCAGAAGCTTGTTGCGCGTTGCCAGGGCGTCCGCCAGGCTTTTCACTCCCGGCGCAAACTTCTCAAATTCGTTCCGGCCGAAGTAGCTGTGACTGGCGCCGGTGGCCAGGATCAGGTAGTCGTAGGTCACAGGCACGTCGAGCCGGTCGGCGTCGCTCACGTAGAGGCACTTCTTGTCCTTATCCACCCTAGTGACTTCGCTCATGAACACGAGAGTGTTCTTCTGCTTCTGCAAAATACCTCGGATTGGATTGCCAATCTGACCGGAGGCAAGCACCGAGGTCGCCACCTGGTAGAGTAAGGGTTGAAACAAGTGGTGGTTTGTGCGGTCGATCAGGACGACGTCCGCGGGCGCCTTCCTGAGAGCCCTGGCGGCCGCCAACCCGCCAAATCCTCCGCCGACGATGACGATCCGTGGTTGAGCCATGCGCGCCTCTATTCTCTTAAGTGCCGTAGATGATGCAGTGATCTATGTCCACCGCGGTCCACCGCGCGACCACGCCCGCCGAGGCGCAAGCGAGGTTCCAGAGGGCGTGGGAACGAACTCCGCCTTCAAGTCATTGAGCGTGAAGCCGAAATCGGCCGCGTGAATCGTCAACCGATCCGGACAGCCGGGAGCCTGTTGATCGTATGCTGGCAGTTGCCAGCTGATTGGCAGGTAGCGGCGTTCCATGGGCTGGTGACAAGTCGAAGGCTCTCGATTTGTGCAGCATCTCGTCCGAGAGCGCGGACTCAGGAAGGGCCTCCGGAGCGAACCCAGAATAGGTGAAGAGAGAACTGCGAAGAGGGGAGGAGCTAGCGCGGATCTGACAAAACAGGATCCGCGCTGGCGTTTTGAGGGTGAAGGTTGGGGTGGGGTTTGTACTTTGGCGGGTGGTTTGTGTGGGGGATCACATTATCTTCCTCGCTGGTGATCCGGGCACTTAGCCTTCCACAGCCATCACCGGTGGACGTGTGCCCAAGTCGCTCAGTGACATGGATTCAGCCACAATGAACGTCGCCGACCTGCCAATCCTCTGGCAAATGCTAGCCTGCTGGCAAGACGCTCCACGGGAACCGGCGCGCTTGACTCCCGACCTTGACTCGCACTCAATAACTTGTAACCGGCGCCGGGATTCACAAGCTTTGGAAGATGGTTTGCAGTCTCGGGGGCGTGGCCGGTGGACTGAAGATATCCGTCGCTGACGTCAAGCGTAGTGAGCTCTGGCATTTCGGGCTGAGACAGTCGAGTTTCATGGGCAGCGTCGCTCTCCGGAGAGCAGTACAGTCCGGCGTGGGCGGTCCAGGCTAACCTCATGAGCGCTGAACTTTCCGTCACTTATCTGGCGCGGCACGGCGAAACTGCGTGGAGCATCACGGGGCAACACACGGGGCTTACCGATCTGCCGCTGACGGAGAGGGGCGAGCAGAACGCCCGGGCGCTCGGGGATCGGCTGAAGGGGCTGAGTTTCTCGAAGGTGCTTACCAGTCCCCTGCAGCGCGCCCGGCGGACGTGTGAGCTAGCTGGCTTCGGCGCCGCCGCCGAAATCGATCGCGACCTGCTCGAATGGAATTACGGCCAATATGAGGGTCGCCGCACGGCCGAGATCCGTGCCGAGCGCCCGGACTGGCAACTCTTCCGCGACGGCTGTCCCGGCGGCGAATCACCGGAAGATGTGGGCGCACGAGCGGACCGCGTCATCCAACGGGTGCGCGCCACCCACGGAAACGTGTTGCTCTTTTCGAGCGGCCATTTCCTGCGAGTGCTCGCCGGACGGTGGTTGGGACTGGAGCCAGCGGCTGGCAGATTTTTCATGCTGAGCACGGCAAGCCTAAGTGCATTGGGTTATGAACATGACCCGTCGGAGCCGGTCATTCGCCTGTGGGACGACACTCGTCACGTGGGCACCTGAAGTGACCTCATTTGAATCTAAGATTCGAGAGCAGTGACTTCCACGAAAGGAATCTCTCGCATGGGTACAAAAGTCGTGATGCAGGCTCCGACGGCAACCGAATCTGACGGGATTGCGAAGCTGCTCGATCAGTCCGCGTTTGGCCCCGTGAAACTCGCGGGCGCTCCCGATGCTTTGTACGATCGACACCTGGCCTTTGACAACATCGTCGATCTGGCTTCGGCCAGCCTGCGCGATCGCTTTGAGGCTTTTGCCTCTTCAACGCGCGATATTCTTTCGCAGCGCTGGATGCGAACCGAGAGCTCAAACGCGCGCGCAAACCCCAAACACGTCTACTACCTGTCAATGGAGTTTCTCATTGGCCGGTCGCTCGCAAATAACGTCACGAATCTGATGCTCGATCCCATCGCGAAGGAAGCTGTCAAAGAGAAAAATCTTGATTGGCTCGGGCTGCTCGATCAGGAGCCTGACGCCGGTCTCGGCAACGGTGGGCTGGGACGCCTGGCCGCTTGCTTTATCGACTCCATGGCGACCATGCAACTCCCGGCAATGGGCTACGGCCTGCGGTACGAATACGGCATTTTCAAGCAGGTGATCCAGGATGGCTGGCAGCAGGAGCGGCCCGACAACTGGCTTCGCCGTCCGGACCCCTGGGAGGTTCCTCGCCCGCAGGAGAAGGTTGAAATCAAACTGAGCTGCTCCTTCCAGGTCCGCGCTGGGGCCTTGAAAGCAGTCGTGGGCAGTACATCCACCTTAATCGGCCTCCCTTTTGACCGGCCGGTGGTGGGTTACGGCGGAAAGACGATCAACACGCTTCGCCTCTGGGCTGCGCGCGCGCCCGACTACTTCGACTTTCAGGCATTCAGCCACGGTGACTTCGTCGGCGCGGTGGCTGAGACTCTCGAGGCCGAATCCCTTACTCGGGTACTTTACCCTGACGATTCCACGAGCATGGGGCAGGCGCTGCGCTTCGTGCAGGAGTATTTTCTCGTGGCCTGCTCGCTGGCCGATCTGGTGCGGCGCTTCCGGCACAGTAACACCGATTGGGCTGCGCTTCCTCATAAGGTCGCCATCCAACTCAACGATACGCACCCCAGTATGGCCGTTCCCGAGCTGATGCGGATTCTGCTCGACGAAGCACACCTGGGCTGGGATGAGGCTTGGGATCTGACGCAAAGGAGTTTGGGATACACAAATCACACGCTGCTGCCCGAGGCGCTGGAAAAATGGCCGGTGCAGTGGTTCGAAAAAGTGCTGCCGCGTCAGCTCGAGATCATCTATGAGATTAACCGTCGTCTGCTGGATTCCGTTCGAGCCCGATTTCCCGGAGACGATGGACGCATACAGCGCACGAGCTTGATTGAGGAGGGCCCAGCCAAGCACGTCCGCATGGCCAATCTCGCCATCGTCGGCTCGCACAGCACCAATGGCGTGGCCGCCCTTCACTCGGAGCTGCTGCGCACGACGACGGTGAAGGATCTCGCCGAGATGTTTCCCGAGCGCTTCAACAACAAGACCAATGGAGTCACTCCCCGGCGCTGGCTGCTGCTGGCGAACCCGGCACAGTCGCGCCTGATCAGCGAAGCCATTGGCGATGGGTGGATCACCGATCTCGCCGAGCTGCGCAAACTGAAGCCCCTTGCCGGCGACAGAGCGTTTCGCGAGGGATTCATGAAGGCTAAGCGCGAGGCGAAATCCGAGTTCTGCGCCTGGCTCAAATCGACTTCCGGCGAGACCGTGGATCCCGATTCCATCTTCGACTGCCACATCAAGCGCATTCACGAGTACAAGCGGCAACTGCTGAACGCGCTGCGCATCGTGGTGCTTTATAACCGGCTGCGGCAGAATCCTAACGAAGAGGTGACTCCGCGAACGTTCTTTTTTGCGGGAAAAGCGGCCCCGGCCTATCAACTCGCCAAACTCATCATCAAGTTCATCGAGAATCTCGCCGGCACCATTGACGGCGATCCCGCGATGCGAGGTCGGCTGAAGGTCCTGTTCCTCCCTGAATACAACGTTTCGCTCGCGGAGCGCCTGATCCCTGCCAGTGATGTATCGAACCAGATCTCAACCGCGGGCTACGAAGCGAGCGGCACAAGCAACATGAAATTCATGATGAATGGCGCGCTGACGATCGGTACGCGCGACGGCGCGACCATCGAAATGGCCCAGGAGGCGGGCGAGGAGAATTTCTTCCTCTTCGGGCTCACCGCACAGCAAGTGGCGGACAGTCGCGGCTGGTACAGCCCCTATTGGCACTACGAACACGAGCCGGAGACCCGGGCAGCCCTGGACTTGATTTTCTCCGACTACTTCAGCCGCCACGAGCCGGGAATCTTCAGCCCGCTGCGCGACACGTTATTGACTGACGGCGACCATTACATGCACCTCGCGGACTTGAGGTCTTATCTCGAGGCGGACCAGCGGCTGCGCGACCTATACGCCGAGCCGGACGCTTGGGGGCGCAAGGCTGCCTTGAATGTGGCGGGCTCGGGAAAGTTCTCAAGCGACCGCACCATTGCCGAGTACGCCGCCGGCATTTGGGAGGTGAGCCCATGTCCAGTGCTATAAGAACTCCGTCGACGCCGGGTGAACAGAAGAACTACGAGAAGATCTCTCCGCTCGCCGGCCGACCCGCCCCCAAGGAGATGCTCATCGACGTGGCCCAGCTCGAGCGCGATTATTATGAGCGCCGGCCTGATCTCGGCGACCCGAACCAGATGGTCAGTTTCGGGACCAGCGGACATCGGGGCTCGCCGTTCCATGGCACCTTCACCGAAGCGCACATCCTCGCAATCACGCAGGCGATCTGTGATTATCGCCGCGGCGCCGGAACCGACGGCCCACTGTACATGGGCAAGGATACGCACGGCGTGTCGGAGCCGGCCCAGCGCACTGCGCTCGAGGTGCTGGCCGCCAACAACGTCGACACGATCATTCAACAAGGCAACGGCGTGACGCCGACGCCGGTTATCTCGCGAGCCATTCTCGTCTACAACCGCGATCGCAAAGAGCACCTGGCGGACGGAATCGTCATCACGCCGTCGCACAACCCGCCGGAGGATGGCGGATTCAAGTACAACCCAACGAATGGCGGCCCGGCCGACACCGACGTGACGCGGTGGGTTGAGGACCGGGCTAACGATCTGCTGCGAGGGGGCAACGCGGGTGTAAAGCGCGTCCCCTTTGAGGCGGCGATCAAGGCTGCTAGCACTCACCAGGAGGACTTCGTCGTACCTTACGTCCGCGACTTGGGAAACGTGGTGGACATGGACGCCATCCGTGCCGCTGGTCTTAACCTGGGCGTAGACCCGCTCGGTGGCGCTGCGCGGCCCTACTGGGAGCCCATCAACGCTCTCTACCACTTGGACGTTGTCGTGGTAAATCCGGTCATTGACCCGACCTTCTCGTTCATGACGGTGGATCACGACGGTAAGATTCGCATGGATTGCTCCAGCCCTTACGCCATGGCCCGGCTCGTCGGTCTAAAGGATAAGTATCGCGTGGCCTTCGCCAACGACCCGGACTCGGACCGGCACGGGATCGTCACCCCCTCAGCGGGCTTGATGAACCCCAATCACTACCTGGCGGTGGCGATCCAATACCTGCTGACGCACCGCCCGCAGTGGCCCGCGCACGTCGCGGTCGGCAAGACGTTGGTGAGCAGCAGCATGATCGACAGGGTGGTGCAAGGTTTAGGACGGAGACTATCCGAGGTTCCAGTGGGATTCAAGTGGTTCGTGCCGGGTCTTGTTGACGGCTCGTGCTGCTTCGGCGGTGAAGAGAGCGCCGGGGCCAGTTTTCTCCGGCGCGACGGCACGGTGTGGACCACCGATAAAGATGGACCCATCATGGACCTGCTCGCGGCGGAAATCACCGCTCGTACCGGCAAGGACCCGGGCGAGCATTATCGCGAGCTGACGGCCGAGTTCGGCACGCCATATTACACACGGATCGATGCTGCGGCGACGCCCGAGCAGAAGGCGAGACTGGCGGAATTATCGCCTGAGGCCGTCAGCGAGTCGACCTTGGCTGGCGAGCCGATCACGGCCAAGCTGACGCGCGCCCCCGGCAATAACGCCCCCATCGGCGGCTTGAAAGTTGTGGCCGCGAATGGCTGGTTTGCGGCCCGGCCCTCGGGCACAGAGAACATCTACAAGGTGTACGCGGAGAGCTTCAAGGACGAGGGCCACCTGAACGCCATTATCAACGAGGCCGAGGAAATTGTGAACAACGCCTTGAATTCTTCCAAAGGACGCGCATGAGCGGCGACAGTGTCACCATGCCACCGTTTCCCCCGGAATACCGTGCCTCGGGTTTGCTGCTGCACGTCACGTCGCTGCCCTCGCCTTATGGCATCGGCGACGTGGGGCCGGCCGCGTTCGCGTGGGTGGATCGGCTCCACGAAGCAGGTCAAAGCTGGTGGCAATCGCTGCCGCTCGGTCCTACCGGCTACGGCAATTCGCCGTATCAGGAATCGTCGTCGTTCGCCGGGAACGCACTGCTCATCAGTCCGGACTGGCTGATTGAAGATGAACTGTTGCAGGCGAGTGATTGTGAGTACCACACGACGAATCCGAGCGCAGTCGATTACGACTCGGCTATCCCCTTCAAACACGGGTTGCTTGAACGGGCTTGGAGCAACTTCCGTGCCGGAGCGCGCCCGGACCTGCGGCCCGCCTTTGGGCAATTCTGCGAACACGAAGCTCACTGGCTGGAAGACTACGCCCTGTTTTGGGCATTGAAAGCCAAGTACGGCGGCGCATATTACCTCGATTGGCCGCAAGACTTAGTGGAGCGCAAACCCGCTGCCATGGCCCAAGCCAGTGGAGAACTGGCGAGCCAGACCCAACAAGTGCGCTTTGCCCAATTCCTGCTGTTTCGCCAGGGGGAGCGTCTCAAGGAACATGCGCACAGCAAGGGCGTGCGATTGATTGGCGACTTGCCCTTTTTTGTTTCCCCCGACTCGAGCGACGTGTGGGCCGACCCGGAGTTGTTCCTGCTAGACGAGCGGCACCACCCCAGGTTCGTCGCGGGTGTGCCTCCTGACTACTTCAGCGCACTGGGGCAACTCTGGGGCAACCCCGTTTATGACTGGGAGGCTCTGCGACGGACTGGTTATCGCTGGTGCATCGACCGCTTGCGCGCCCTGCTCGCTCACGTGGACGTGATTCGCCTCGACCATTTCCGCGGGTTCGCGGCCGCCTGGCACGTTCCGGCGGGGGCATCAACCGCCCGGTCCGGCCAATGGGTGCCAGGTCCAGGAGCGGAGTTCTTCAGCGCGGTGCAGAGCGAGTTGGCTAGCCTTCCGTTTATCGCCGAAGACCTGGGCCTGATCACGCCCGACGTACGCGCACTCCGCGATCAGTTTCATGTGCCCGGGACGCGGGTTCTGCAGTTCGCGTTTGACGGCAGCTCTGATAATCCGTACCTGCCTCAGAACTACATCACCAACACGGTGGTGTACACGGGCACCCATGACAATCCCACGACTCGCGGCTGGTTTGAGGATTTGCCTGAAGACCAACGTGGGAATGTGCGGAATTACCTGAAGCAGCCGATCGGTGAGAGCGAGGCTGCGCCGGCGTTAATGGGTTTGGCGTGGTCCTCCGTGGCTGGGCTTGCGATGGCTCCACTGCAGGATCTGCTGAACCTGGGGAAAGACGCTCGGATGAACGTGCCGGGCCGCACCGACGGCAACTGGCGTTGGCGTGCGACCGAGGAGATGCTATCGGACCCAGCATTCGAACGCCTGAACAATCTGACCGAAACTTCGAAACGGACGGCGCCCCTGGAAGAGGCGTTCGCGCGCAGCGTGATGAGGGCCGGGTCATGATCTACGACTCTGCTAGCCTCCCAGTCGATGTGCAAGAGTCGCGCCGGTTCGAGTGGTTCGAGCGTCCCCGTCGATCAGAGACGCCCGAGTGGCTGAACCTACTGAAGGTTTTGAGCGAACCCGCGGCCTTTATTGAAAGGGCCCTGACAGCAGTTGACCGGATCCAGCGCGGAATGCGGCAACCGCGGAATACGGCAGCCATTGGCACAAACCTACCAGGGTTACTGGCAACTCTTGCTCTTCGCCTGCGCGGGACAGAAGTCGTAACTGTCGGCCCTTTTTCCGAGCCCTTGTTGAGTCCGAACCGCGTGAAGGGAATTCCGGGTTGGAAGCATGTCTGGTTGGATCCCGCGCTGGCCACGATACCGCTGGTGCAGGACGTCGGCGCAAGCTACGTTTGCGCAAGTCAAATGAGTACGGACGGCATGAAGGAGCGGTTTGGTCTCTTCGACGTGATTATTGTGACCTCAGCTGAGTCTGCACCCGTACCGGACCTCACGCGAGGACTATCAGAAACCGGGGCCTTGATTGACCTGACCCTTGGCAACGGCATAGCGGAGATCTGGACAGCCAACCCCACAAGGGGTTTAGACGTGAAGCAACAAGGTACATTTCGTCATGACGACGATGACGACGTTCACCGCGAACGAGCCACACGCAATCTGGAATTAGCCGACGCTTTGTACCCAGGTTGGCTCTCGCGGCTGATGGATAGTCTCGAAGCGCCCCGGCCCGGGTGTGGTGCGGCACTTCAACCGGAGATGAGCGTTGAGTCTTGGAGCGACGGCAGATCCAGGATCGAGAAGAAGGAATACGAACCCATTTGACGTGAGGTGATACAAGTGAAGGCGACCGAACTACTCCACAATCTCGGCCAGAGTCTCTGGCTCGACAACATCACGCGCGATCTACTGAACACGGGCACGCTCAAGAGGTACATCGACGAGCTGTCGGTAACCGGCCTTACCTCCAATCCGACGATATTCGACCACGCCATCAAGAACAGCACTACTTACGATGCTGCGATCCGCGAGAAGCTGAGCCAAGGCAAATCCGGCGAGAACCTCTTCTTCGAGCTCGCACTGGAGGACATCACCCGCGCCGCCGACCTGTTCCGTCCCACCTACGACCAGAGCGACGGCGTCGACGGCTGGGTGTCGCTCGAAGTGTCGCCCCTGCTGGCCCACGACACGGCCAGTACCCTCGCCGCGGCCAAGGACCTGCACGCGCGGGCGGGGCGCGCCAACCTATTCATCAAAATTCCAGGCACAAAGGAGGGTCTGCCCGCGATCGAGGAGGCGATCTTTGCCGGTGTGCCGATCAATGTCACCCTGCTGTTCTCTCGTGAGCAGTACGTGGCGGCGGCGGAGGCGTTCCTGCGCGGAATCGAGCGGCGCATCAAGGCGGGGCTCAAGCCGGTGGTCGGCTCGGTCGCCTCGGTATTTATCAGCCGTTGGGACTCTGCCGTGATGGACAAGGTGCCGGACACGCTGCGCGATCGGCTCGGCATCGCTATCGCTAAGCGCACCTACAAGGCATATCGCGAATTGCTTGCCTCGCCCCGCTGGCAGCGGGCCTTCAATGTTGGCACGCGTCCGCAACGGCTGCTGTGGGCGAGCACCGGGACGAAGGATCCGAAGGCGTCGGACGTTCTCTACATCAAGAGCCTGGCGGCGCCTTTCACGGTGAATACCATGCCGGAGGCGACCTTAAAGGCTCTCGCTGATCACGGCGAACTGGGGACGATTCTGCCGGCGGATGGCGGCGACTGCGAGGAAGTGTTAGCGCAGTTTGCCAAGGCCGGTATCGATATCGACGAACTGGCCGCCAAGCTTCAGGACGACGGGGCGAAGTCGTTCGTCCAGTCCTGGAACGAGCTGATGACGGTAATTACTTCGAAAAGCGCCGTCTTGAAGAAAGCAGCCGGTCAATAGTGCCGGGGGCAGACGGGCGCTTGCCGCTGTCCGCACATCGTTACTCTCGGCGCGTGGGTCATCTGGGCCACAAGCGGTGGCTCTGCTGTAAGGAAACGAAAGGAGCACAAGCATGGGAGCACCGGTAAGAACACGCACTAAAGGCCAGGGGACCGTACCGCTGACCAGGCGCAAGGCCTGGAAGGCTCTCCAAGCTCACTACAAGACGCTGCAGGACTTCCATCTCCGGAATCTATTCGCGGACGATCCCGGGCGCGGCGAGCGCATGACGGCCGAGGGCGCGGGCCTCTTCCTGGACTACTCGAAGAATCGTGTTACCGACGAGACCGTTAAGCTTCTGGTCGAACTCGCCGAGGAATCAGGGCTCCGAGCGCGAATCGACGCGATGTTTCGGGGCGACAAGATCAACATCACGGAAAACCGCGCTGTGCTGCACGTGGCCCTGCGCGCGCCGAAAGGTGAATCCATAACCGTGGACGGCGAAGACGTCGTGCCGCAGGTCCACGCCGTGCTCGACAAGATGGCTGAGTTCTGTAATCGCGTCCGGAGCGGCGAGTGGAAGGGTCACACGGGCAAACAAATTCGCAACGTCATCAACATCGGCATTGGCGGTTCTGACCTGGGCCCGGTCATGGCTTACGAGGCACTGAAGCATTACAGCGACCGTGCCATGACGTTTCGGTTCGTTTCCAACGTCGACGGCACGGACTTCGCGGAGGCGGTCCGAGATCTCGATGCTTCGGAGACGCTCTTTATTGTTTCTTCAAAGACGTTCACGACCCTGGAGACCATGACGAACGCTCATTCGGCGCGCGACTGGGCGCTGGCCGGTTTCGAAGGTGACCAAAAGTCTGTAGCCAAACACTTTGTCGCTGTGTCCACGAATGCGGCGGAAGTAGCGAAGTTCGGTATCGACACCGCCAACATGTTCGGTTTCTGGGACTGGGTCGGCGGCCGGTACTCCATGGACTCGGCGATCGGTCTGTCGACCATGTTGGCCATCGGCCCGGATAATTTCCGAGCGATGTTGAACGGCTTCCACCAGATGGACGAGCATTTCCGCACCACTCCGTTCGAGAGCAACCTGCCAGCCCTCATGGGGCTTCTGGCCGTCTGGTACAACGACTTCTTCGGT
Source organism: Terriglobia bacterium (assembly GCA_035949375.1). Lineage (GTDB taxonomy): Bacteria > Acidobacteriota > Terriglobia > UBA7540 > UBA7540 > Gp13-AA77. The sequence continues at coordinate 31,228 of DASZIG010000044.1, forward strand.
GCCCAAACGGTCGCCGTGCTTCCGTACGAACAGTATCTGAAGCGATTTCCAGCATACCTGCAGCAGTTGACCATGGAGAGCAACGGCAAACACGTCACGCTCGACGGAACCGAAGTCAATTACGCGACGGGACCCATTTACTGGGGTGAACCGGGAACCAACGGACAACATTCGTTCTACCAGTTGATCCACCAGGGTACCCGCCTGATTCCTTGTGACTTTATCGCGTTTGGACAACCGCTCAATCCGCTCGGCCGCCATCACGACATGCTGCTCGCGAACGTTTTCGCCCAGACTGAGGCGCTGGCCTTCGGGAAGACGCCTGATCAAGTGAAGGCCGAGGGCACGCCGGATTGGCTTGTACCGCACCGCGTCTTCGAGGGCAACCGGCCGTCGAACACCATCCTCGCCAACCAACTGACGCCGGAGACTCTCGGCAAGCTGGTCGCCCTCTACGAGCACAGCGTGTTCACCCAAGGCACGATCTGGAACATCAACTCGTTCGACCAGTGGGGCGTGGAACTGGGCAAGGTGCTGGCTCAGCGCATCATCCCCGAGCTCGAGACCAAAGAAGAGCCGGCGCTCAGCCATGATAGCTCAACCAACAATCTCATCCGGCGCTACCGAAAGTTTAAGGAGTCATCTTGATTCCCCGAGGCTTTGACAGACCTTTATACATCGAACCATTCGACCATCGTGGCTCGTTCGAGACAGGAATGTTCGGTTGGAAGGGCGCGCTCGATTCGGAACAGACGGCCGAGATCGCTGCCGCCAAGCAGGTGATCTATGACGGCTTCAAGGCTGCCATTGCGGCTGGCGTGCCAAAGCAGAAAGCCGCCATCCTCGTGGACGAGCAGTTCGGTGCCGCCATCCTTCGGGATGCCGCCGCGCAGGGCTACACGATCGCATGCGCCGCCGAAAAAAGCGGGCAGGAGGAATTCGAGTTCGAGTACGGCGAAGACTTCGCCAAACACATTGAGGCCTTCCACCCGACCTTCTGCAAGGTGCTGGTCCGCTACAACCCGGAGGGCGATCAGGCTCTGAATCGCCGGCAGGCGACCCGCCTCAAGCAACTCTCCGATTACCTAGCCGCTGAGCGTCGCAGCCTGTTTCTTTTCGAGCTTCTGGTGCCGCCGGAAAAGGCGCAATTCGACAAGCTCAAAGGCGACAAGAATGCCTATGACGTCGAGGTGCGTCCTGGGTTGATGGTCGAGGCGATCGACGAGCTGCAGGACGCGGGTGTCGAGCCCGACGTCTGGAAAATCGAAGGACTCGATCGACGCGAGGATTGCCAGAAGATGGTGGCGGCCGCGCGGAGGGGCGGTCGCGACAAAGTCAGTTGCATCGTCCTCGGGCGAGGCGCGAGCGATGAGAAAGTGCGCGAATGGCTGACGACGGCGGCCGGAGTGCCGGGCTTCATCGGTTTCGCGGTCGGCCGGACAGACTTCTGGGAGCCACTGATCAACTGGCGAGCGAAGAAGACCACGCGTGAGGCGGCAGTGGCGGAGATGGCGCGCCGCTATCGGGAGTTTGTAGACACCTTTGAACACGCGCGCGCTCGTGCGGCATGAAGGAAAAGGGGAAAAGCAGGGCGCGGATCGTCAGCTCGCTCTGTGCGCCGCGTTGCGATCCAGGCCGGCTGACACGGCGGGTCTTGAGACGGAAGGAGCGTACCATGAAAAAACTCCGGGATGTCCTGGCCGACGCGAGGGATAACAAAGTCGCGGTCGGCCATTTCAATGTCTCAGATCTGACAGGTTTGAAGGCGGTCTTCGAATCGGCCCAGCAGCTGCGGCTCCCCGTGATCGTGGGGCTTTCGGAGGGCGAGCGCGCTTTTATGGGGGTGCGCTTGGCCTCAGCGGCTGTGCGGGCTCTTCGTGATGAGTACGATTACCCGATTTTCCTCAATGCTGACCACACTCACTCACTGCCGGGCGCCGAGGAGGCCGCCCGGGCGGGCTTTGACTCCATTGTCTTTGACCGTTCAGAGTTGCCGTTCGCTCAGAACGTTGCGGAAACGAAAAGAGCGGTCGAGGTATTGAAGGAGATCAATCCCGCCATCCTCGTCGAGGGAGAAATCGGACAAATTGGCACTGGGTCTGAGATCCATGCGGAAGCCCCGCAAAACTTGAGGCTGACTACGCCCGACGAGGCCAAGGAGTTTGTCGCCGCAACCGGGATCGACATCCTCGCGCCCGCAGTCGGCAACACGCACGGTTTATCGCGGAGCATGGTCCTGGGCGAGGCCCAGAAGCGCCTCAACATCGGCCGGGTTGCGGAAATCAGTGAAGCGACGGGGCTCTTCCTGACGCTGCATGGAGCCTCGGGAACTAACGATGGGGATCTCAGCCAGGCTATCCAGGCAGGCATCACGGAGATACACATCAACACGGAATTGCGCCTCGCCTGGCGCCGCGGGTTGGAAAAAGCTTTCGCGGCGGACCGGGATCAGGTTGTTCCCTATAAGCTCTTGCCAGCAGCGGTTGACGCTATGAAGCAGGTCGTAAACGCGAGATTACTGATATTCAGCGGAAGGCCGGGGATGGTTAGCCACGGCTGAAAAGGGTAAGGGATCAACCTTTGAACAAGCACACGCTCGTGCCGCATGAAGAAAAAGGGGAGAAGCCGCCTATGGACGGCGACACTGCGAAGCTGGCCCCGTCGATTCTGGCGGCGGACTTTGCTCGATTGGGTGAGCAGGTGGCCGAGGCGGAGGGGGCCGGGGCCGATCGCATCCACGTTGACGTGATGGACGGCCACTTTGTGCCGAATATCTCGATGGGGGCGCCGATCGTCAAGTCGCTGCGGCGGGTGACGCGTTTGCCTCTGGAGATCCATCTGATGATCTCACATCCGGATCTCTTTCTGGGGGAGTTTGTCGAGGCGGGCTCTGATTCGTTTATCGTCCACTGGGAAGCCAACGCTAATTTGCATCGCACGGTGCAGCGGATCAAGGCGTTGGGCAAACGCGTCGGCGTGGCGATCAACCCGGCCACCCCCGCGGCGGTGCTGGAGGAGATTCTCCAGGACGTCGACCAGGTGTTGGTGATGACGGTCAACCCCGGCTTCGGTCATCAGCATTTCCTTCATACGACTCTGCCCAAGATCCGGCGAGTCCGGCAGATGATCGAGCAGGGGAAGTTGGCGTGCGATGTAGAGGTCGACGGCGGCATTGATCCAGATACTGCTCCCCTTGCCGTGAGCGCGGGAGCGAACATTCTGGTGGCTGGAACGGCGATTTTTGATGAGAGCGAAGGAGTGGCTGCCGCGATGGAACGGCTGGGAGCGGTTAGCCGGCAATTGTGGAAAGAACCTCAACGAGTCGCGTGACGAGTTGGCAAAGGAGGAAGGGTGCTATGCAACTTGGAATGATCGGCCTTGGAAGGATGGGGGCAAACATGGTGCGGCGACTCCTCAAGGGAGGCCACCAGTGCGTAGTTTTCGACAGGTCGCCCCAATCGGTGAACGAGTTAGTCCGGGAAAAGGCGGAGGGCAGCTCCTCGCTTCAGGACCTCGTGAAGAAGCTTGAGAAGCCGCGTGCAGTCTGGTTGATGGTGCCGGCGGCGGTGGTCGATAAGTCGATCGCTGACTTGCTGCCCTACCTTGAGGCCGGGGATATCCTCATCGACGGCGGAAATTCCTACTACGTGGACGACATCCGGCGCGCCAAGGAGCTGGCCACGAAGAGCATCCACTACGTGGACGTGGGGACGAGCGGTGGGGTGTGGGGTTTGGAACGCGGCTACTGCATGATGATTGGAGGCGAAAAGGACGTGGTCAAGCACCTTGATCCGATCTTCTCGACGCTGGCGCCTGGCGCGGGCGACGTGCCGCGCACGGCGGGCCGGGAGAAGCTCGACGGCACCGCCGAACAAGGTTACCTCCACTGCGGCCCCAACGGCGCCGGCCATTTCGTCAAGATGGTCCACAACGGTATCGAGTATGGCCTGATGGCTGCATATGCTGAAGGCCTGGGCGTCTTGCGCGACGCCAACGTGGGAAAGAAACAGAACGCCACTGACGCCGAAACCACGCCGCTGCGAGACCCCGAGCATTACCAGTACGACCTCAATCTGCGTGATATCACCGAGGTGTGGCGGCGCGGCAGCGTGATTGCGTCGTGGCTGCTAGACCTGACTGCGGGCGCCTTGGTTAAGGACCCCGCGCTCTCGGAATTCGCCGGGCGTGTCTCGGACTCCGGCGAGGGCCGGTGGACGATTAAGGCCGCCATTGACGAGGCCGTGCCGGTGCCGGTTCTCTCAGCAGCCCTTTACCAGCGTTTCACCTCGCGCGGCGAGGCGGATTATCAGGACAAGCTGCTCTCGGCAATGCGCTACGGCTTCGGTGGGCACCTGGAAAAAGCCGCCGGGAAATAAATATCTGCAGGTGCTGAAAAAGGAGAGTGCAATGAGCGACTCACATTCCGACGCCCTGGTCTTCTTTGGCGCCACCGGGGATCTGGCATACAAGAAAATATTTCCGGCTCTGCAAGCGATGATCAAACGCGGTCACTTGAATGTGCCGGTGGTGGGTGTGGCCAAGGCGGGCTGGAATCTCGAACAGCTCCGGGCCCGGGCCCACGATAGCCTGGAGAAGCACGGTGGGGTTGATGCTGCGGCTTTCACGAAGCTCAGCGGCTTGCTGCGCTATGTCGACGGCGACTACCAGGACGCCGCCACCTTTCAGGCGATCCGCAAGGAGCTTGGATCTGCCGAGCGGCCGGCGCATTACCTCGCCATTCCACCCGCGCTCTTCGAAACCGTCGTCGAGCAGTTGGCAAAGTCGGGCTGCGGCGTGGGATCGGGGTGCGGCCAAGCCCGCGTGATTGTCGAAAAGCCCTTCGGCCACGACCTCGCTTCAGCGCAGGAACTCAACCGGATCTTGCACTCGGTGTTCCCGGAGTCCGCAATCTTCCGCATCGATCACTACTTGGGCAAGCAGCCGGTCAACAACGTGGTGGTTTTCCGGTTCGCCAATGCGTTCATGGAGCCGTTCTGGAATCGAAACTACATCGAAAGCGTCCAGATCACGATGTCGGAGGACTTCGGTGTCCAAGGACGAGGCGCTTTCTACGATCAAACCGGTACGATTCGCGATGTGATCCAGAACCATCTTTTCCAAATCCTGTGCAATCTCGCCATGGAGCCGCCGGTCCGCACCGACAGTGAATCAATTCGTGATGAGAAGGTCAAGGTGCTGAAAGCGATTCGAGCGTTGGGCCCAGCTGATCTGGTCCGAGGGCAGTTCAGGGGTTATCTCCAGGAAAAGGGAGTAGCACCCGATTCGGAAGTGGAAACATTCGCCGCCTTGCAGCTCGAGATCGATTCATGGCGTTGGAAAGGAGTGCCATTCTACATCCGCGCCGGAAAGAACTTGCCGGTGACCTCGACGGAGGCCCTTGCGCGGTTTCGAAAGCCTCCCACCGTCATCCCCGACTCTGCCTTATCTCCGAACCATCTACGGTTCCGGATCAGCCCCGAGATGACGATAGCCATGGGCGCAACCGTGCTGGCACCGTCCGGGCTGATGAAGGGCGAGAATGTAGAAATGGTTGCGAGTCGCCGTCCCCGGCCGGAAGAGATGGAGGCGTATGAGCGCGTGTTGGGCGACGCAATGGCAGGTGACGCCACGCTGTTTGCCCGCGAGGATTACGTAGAAGAGGCTTGGCGAATCGTCGATCCGGTGCTGAACACGGCCACCCCAGTCTACGGATACGATAAAGGCGCCTGGGGGCCCAGTGAGGTCGATCAGAAAGTGTCGCCACCTGGGGGTTGGCATAGCCCAGCCGCCGAGGACAAGGAAGATTTCCGCGTCGCAGCCCAGGCCGGCTAACGAAGGCAGGTTCAGCGTCGGACGGCCGTGGCCGTTCTCGATTTCGAAGTGTGGCTGATCGGCCCGTCTGGAGAAGTATATGAAGATCGAATTGTTTGATGATGTCGATTCCGTTGCGCAAGCGGCCGCAGAGGCCATCGCGCTGAGTGCTCGCAGGGCCGTTGCTGCCCGTGGGAAATTTATTTTGGCCGTCAGCGGCGGTCATACACCATGGGTGATGCTGCGGGCGCTCGCAGACCGAGAGGTCTCTTGGAACGCTGTGCACGTTTTCCAGGTCGACGAGCGAGTGGCTCCCGAGGGAGACCCGGATCGAAACCTTACCCACTTGCGAGAAAGTCTGCTTCAGCATGCTCCTTTGCCGCCGGAGCAGATCCATGCCATGCCCGTGGAAGCGGCTGACCTACAAGCTGCAGCCACGCAGTACGCCCGCGCTCTCCAGGAGATCGCCGGATCGCCGCCGGTGCTCGATCTTGTCCACCTCGGTCTTGGCCCGGATGGCCACACTGCCTCGCTGGTTCCGGGCGATCCGGTTCTTGCTGTTACCGACCGAGATGTGGCACTGACCGGAGTGTACCAGGGCAGACGTCGAATGACGTTGACTTATCCCATGCTCAATCGAGCCCGGCAAGTGCTTTGGGTTGTGACTGGGAAAGACAAAACGGGAGCGCTTCGTCGCCTGCGCGACGGTGATCGTTCGATTCCCGCCGGGCGGGTGCAGCGAGAAGAGGCTCTGTTGCTGGCAGACCGAGAGGCTGCGGGACAATTGGCCGCTGGACACGGACAAGGAGGATAGTATGCGCGTGGGAATTGCCACTGATCACGCTGGCTTTGGGCTGAAGGAAGAACTGGTTGGGCAACTGCGCGCAGCCGGACATCAGATAACCGATTTCGGCGCGTACACTCTGAACCCGGGAGACGATTACCCTGATTTTGTCACCCCGCTCGCGCGGGCGGTGGCTGAGGGTAAGGTGGATCGTGGCGTTGCGGTCTGCGGTAGTGGCGTCGGCGCCTCGGTTTGCGCCAACAAGATTCCGGGCGTCCGCGCTGGGCTGGTGCACGACCATTTCTCCGCCCGGCAAGGAGTCGAGGACGATCACATGAACATCATTTGCATGGGCGGCCGGACCGTGGGACCGGCCGTAGCATGGGACCTGATTGACACATTTCTACGGGCTGAGTTCAGCCAGGCTCCGCGCCATTTGCGTCGCCTGGGTAAGGTGGCTTCTCTGGAATCGGAAATGATCGGCGATTGTCGTGGGGCGGCAAGCGCGTCGCTCCACACATAGATTCTGTACGAACCGCGCCAGGCGGCGCTCCCGGTCGTGAAGGCAGTCGTCGCGACGAGGCGCCGGGCAGGAGCTGCGGCTGTGAACCAGAAATCAGAGCATTTGACGAGGAGAAATCCATGAGTACCACCCAACTCGCTCAACCCATGACAGGCGTGCAGCTGGATCAACTCTGTATCAATACGATCCGCACGCTTTCCATCGACGCCGTGCAGGCGGCTGATTCCGGTCACCCCGGCACGCCGATGGCGCTAGCGCCCCTCGTGTACACCATCTGGAACCGCGTCATGCGGTTCGATCCGCAGGACCCGATCTGGCCGAACCGTGACAGGTTCGTGCTGTCGAACGGTCACGCCTCCATGCTGCTCTGGTCGGCGCTCCACCTTACGAAGACGCAGGCGGTGAATCCCGATTACGAGACGCTGGGACAACCCTCGGTGACGCTCGATGACATCCGCCGCTTCCGTCAGCTCGACAGCAAGGCGCCGGGTCACCCCGAGTACCACTGGACCTCGGGCGTCGAGAGCACCACCGGTCCACTCGGGCAGGGTGTGGCAACGAGCGTGGGTATGGGCATCGCCCAGAAATGGCTTGCCAACCGTTACAACCGGCCGAACTTTGACATCTTCGATTACAACATCTATGCCGTTTGTGGCGACGGGTGCATGATGGAGGGCGTTTCCTCGGAAGCCGCGTCTTTAGCGGGGCACCTGGGCCTGGACAACCTCTGCTGGATCTACGATAACAACCACATCACTATCGAGGGCAACACCCGCATCACCTTCACGGAGGATATTGAGAGTCGGTTCCTGGGTTACGGGTGGAACGTTCTGCGGGTGGGTGACGCCAATGACATCGGTCGTATCGAGGACGCCCTTGAGGTGTTCCGGAAAACGAAGGGCCGTCCCACTTTCATCGTTCTCGACAGCCATATCGGTTATGGCTCGCCGCACAAGCACGACACCGCTGCCGCTCACGGCGAGCCGCTGGGCGAGGAGGAGGTTCGCCTCTGCAAGCGCTTTTACGGATGGCCCGAGAATGCAAAGTTCCTCGTCCCTGACGGCGTTTATGAGCACTTCGCCGAGGGGATCGGTGCACGCGGCGCAAAAGCCCGCCAGGAGTGGACAGCGCTGTTTGATTCTTACAAGGGCGCCTTCCCCGAACTCGCCACTGAGATCGATCAAATGGAGCGGCGGGAACTTCCGGCCGGGTGGGACCGCAACTTGCCTGTCTTCCTGGCCGACCCTAAGGGTATTGCCGGGCGGGATGCTTCGGGCAAGGTGCTGAACGTCTTCGCGCAAAACATCCCCTGGTTCCTGGGGGGCTCGGCCGATCTGGCGCCGTCGAACAGGACGAACATGACGGGCGCCGGAGATTTCCAGGCTGACACTCCGGGCGGGAGGAACCTGCACTTCGGCATCCGCGAGCATTCGATGGCAGCGATCGTGAACGGCCTTGCCCTTTCCAAGCTTCGGCCGTTCGGCGCCACCTTCTTTATCTTCAGCGACTATGCCCGTCCCGCCATTCGGCTTTCGGCAATCATGGAACTGCCCACGATTTTCGTCTTCACCCATGACGCCATGGGCGACGGCGAAGACGGTCCCACTCACCAGCCGGTGGAGCAATTGGCCTCGCTGCGCGCCGTTCCGGGGCTGGTTACGATCAGGCCCGCTGACGCCAATGAAGTCGTCGAGGCCTATCGCTACATCATTCAACTCCGCCACCAGCCGGCGGTGCTGGCTTTGTCGCGCCAGGCTCTGCCCACCCTCGACCGGAGCAAGTACGCGCCGGCCTCCGGGGTGGCGCGCGGGGCCTACGTGCTCGCCGACGCCCCCGGGGCCAGCCCCGAAATCATCCTCATCGCCACGGGTAGTGAAGTGATTCTCGCCGTGAATGCGCACGAAACGCTGCTCGCCGAAGGTATCCGCTCGCGGGTGGTTTCGATGCCGTCGTGGGACATTTTCGAGCACCAGACGCAGGAGTATCGCGACAGCGTGCTGCCACCGAGTGTGAAAGCGCGCGTCGCCATCGAGCAAGCCTCCACATTCGGCTGGGCGCAGTACGTTGGCGACTCCGGCCGGGTGATCGGCATGAAGACTTTCGGGGCCTCGGCGCCGCTTAAGGAGCTTCAGAGAAAATTCGGCTTCGAACCGGAGCGCGTGATGGCGGTGGCGAAAGAGCTTTTGGGCAGAGCGTAGGCGCATGAGTGTCCTGTTCGAGAAACGTGGTGTCGAAGGGCCGCGAACTGCAACGCACCAGGCGGAGAGGCGGGGACAGGCTTCCCCTCTCGGCGCGACGGTCGTTCCGGGCGGGGTCAATTTCAGCGTCTACTCGCGGAACGCTTGCAGCGTGGAATTGGTGTTCTTTGACCGGGAGGACGATTGGCGGCCGGCGCGCGTCGTTCCGATCGATCCCACGACCAACCGCGCCTACCATTACTGGTACATCTTTGTGCCGGGCGTCCTCCCGGGACAACTTTACGGCTATCGGGTGCAGGGGCCCGTCGACTCGACGATAGGCTCGTGGTTTGACGCTGCGAAGATTCTCCTCGACCCCTACGGACGCGCCGTGGTTGTTCCGAAGAGTTATAGCCGCACGGCGGCGTGCCTGGAGGGTGACAACTCGGCTACGGCAATGAAGAGCGTGGTGGTGGATCCGCGCCCCTACGATTGGGAGGGCGACTGCCCGCTACGCCGCCCGTCATCCCGGACGATCATCTATGAGATGCACGTGAGGGGTTTTACCCGTCATCCGACCTCAGGAGTCTCCGAAAGCGCGCGTGGTACTTACGCCGGCTTGATCGAGAAGATTCCATATCTGCAACACCTTGGTATCAACGCCGTCGAACTCATGCCGGTGTTCCAGTTCGACGCCCAGGATGCCCCGTCCGGGGGGGTAAACTACTGGGGATATTCTCCGGTCTCCTTTTTTGCGCCACATTCAGGGTATAGCTCACGCGGGGATCCGACGGGCCCGATCGACGAATTTCGCGACATGGTGAAGGCGCTGCACCGGGCCGGCATTGAGGTCATTCTCGACGTCGTATTCAATCACACTGCCGAAGGCGACCACCGCGGTCCGACGCTCAGTTTTCGAGGGATCGACAACAGCACTTACTACATCCTGGAGCAAGACCGCTCCCGCTACGCCAATTACAGCGGCACTGGAAATACGCTGAATGCCAATCAACCCATCGTCCGCCGATTAATCGGGGACAGCCTCCGCTACTGGGTGGAGGAGATGCACGTGGACGGCTTCCGCTTCGATCTGGCGTCGATCCTCGACCGCGATGAGTCCGGCAATTTGATGCCGAACCCGCCGGTGTTGTGGGATATCGAATCAGACCCGCCGCTGGCAGGCACCAAGCTCATCGCCGAGGCCTGGGATGCGGCCGGCTTGTACCAGGTGGGGAGCTTCATCGGTGATGCCTGGAAGGAGTGGAACGGCCGCTTCCGCGATGATGTCCGCAGCTTCCACCGGGGCGACCGGGGCTCGGTAATGTCTATAGCCGAACGACTACTCGGCAGTCCGGACATTTACGGCCATAAAGAACGCGAGGCTGAGGCGAGCGTGAATTTCGTGACCTGCCATGACGGGTTCACTCTCAATGACCTGGTCTCCTACAACCAAAAACACAACGAGGCTAACGGTGAAGACAACCGCGACGGCGCGAACGACAACCGAAGCTGGAACTGCGGTGTCGAGGGCCCAAGCGACGACCCTGCGGTCGAAAAACTGCGAAACCGGCAGGTGAAAAACCTTCTCACCACGACAGTGCTCTCGCTGGGTCTGCCGATGATCCTCATGGGCGACGAGGTGCGTCGCACCCAGGACGGCAACAACAACGCATACTGTCAGGACAACGAGACAAGCTGGTTTGACTGGACGCTCGTTCAGAAGCACGCGGATGTACACCGCTTCGTGACGCTGCTGAACACGCACCGGCTGGTGCGTGACGCGGAGCGCGAAGAACAGCAGCTTAGTCTCAACCAACTCCTTCGGAAGGCGAAGAGGATCTGGCACGGCGTCAAGCTCGGACAACCGGACTGGAGCGATTCTTCGCACAGCCTGGCATTCAGCGCGGCAATCCCAAATCAGAAGCTGGTGTTCTATCAGATCTTGAATGCGTATTGGGAACCGCTCGAATTCGAGCTGCCGCCCGTCGGTAACGGAAGTTACGATCTGTGGCGCCGATGGATCGACACCAGCCTCGACTCGCCGAACGACATCCTTGAATGGCAGAGCGCACCACGCGTTTCGGACCGCACCTATCAGGCTGGACCGCGCTCGGTAGTAGTACTTTTTGCTGCTCCGAACGAAGGAGCGAGTCCCGGTTCTTAATCAGAGTCAATAGGCGCGCTTGAGCAATCGCGGGAGCGTCCTGTCTGCTTCACGGCGAGGTCATGGTATGGAAACTGCAGGCGCAATTGCCGACTTGGATCGCCGGTTCGGAATACCAGGCATTGCCAGCGTTGTTGAAGGCAACGGCGGGCTCCCCAAAGTGCGCATAACATCTCCGCAGGCCACCGGGGAGATGTACCTGCATGGAGCGCACGTCACCTCCTGGAAGCCTACTGGCGCAGACGAAGTGCTTTTTGTAAGTACACAGTCTCGATGGGAAGACGGGCACGCAATTCGTGGAGGCGTGCCTGTCTGTTTCCCATGGTTCGGAAACAACGAAGGCGATCCCAAGGCCCCGGCGCACGGCTTCGTACGAACGAAGGCCTGGCAACTTGAGTCGATCACTCAAGCTGGGGAGGCTGTCACGGTCAGCATGTTCACGGAAAGCGACGCGAACACTAACAACTGGTGGCCGGCTGACTTTCGCCTGGTCTATCGCGCTACGTTTGGTTCGGAGCTCAGCCTCGAGCTCGTGTTGACCAATACGGGGACAACATCACTGCGGTTCGAAGAAGCTCTGCACGCGTATTACAGAGTGGGCCAGATCGAAAAGGCGCGAGTGCGAGGCCTGGACGGCGTTCACTATATCGATAAGACCGACGGAAATCGGGAAAAGAACCAGCAGGGTGACATCCTGATTACCTCGGAGACCGATCGCGTATACCTCAACACGAGCAGTGCAGTCGAACTGGAGGATCCAGTCCTCCATCGTCGCACCGCGGTTGCGAAGGACAACTCACGCACGACTGTTGTGTGGAACCCGTGGGTCGAGAAAGCACATTCGATGTCAGATCTGGCGGACGATGAATGGCAGCGAATGATCTGTGTCGAAACCAGCAACGTCGCCGATTTCGCCGTAAATCTCGAGCCGGGCGGGCCGCACACAATGAAAGCGATCGTACGCGTCGCCGGTTTCTGAATTCGCCTCCAGCTAGCTGGTGAAATCAGGACGAGTCATCGAAACGGACACGCAAGGCCATGCATCGGGCGCCCTTCGATGTGCGCGGCCAGACGGGTCAAGGCAATGCTTCGCTGACTTTAAGGCTCGCAAACCAAACCAACGTGACAGGAGGAAGTTAATGCCAGAAACTAAAGCAAACATCCTGGTTGTGTTTTACTCTCGTGACGGCTCCGTAGAAGCCCTTGCTAAGGCCGTCAGTGAAGGAGCCCGTGAAGGTGGGGCAGACGTCCGGCTCCGGCGGGTCCCTGACATCGTTCCTCCGGCCATGATGGCGAAAGTTCCCGGCTGGGAAGAGCGCAGCAAGAGAATGCTTGCCGAGTATGGAGCCCCGACACTAGACGACGCAGAATGGGCCGATGGAATCATTTTTGGCACGCCGACGCGTTTTGGTAACTCGTCAGCGGAGTTGAAGGCTTTTATCGATAGCCTGGGTAGTCTCTGGTTCCAAGGTAAGCTGAACGGGAAGGCGGGTGGCGCCTTTACTTCCACAGCGGGACCGCACGGTGGGAACGAGACGACGGTCCTCTCTCTATTCATCCCGATGGCGCACCTGGGATTTATCATTGTGCCCACCGGCTACACTCACGAAAGGATTGTTCAGGGCCACGGAACTCCATACGGAGCCTCGTCGGTCTCCGGCCTGAACAGTGCCCCGCCAACCGCGGAAGACCTTGAAGTTGCAAAACATCAAGGCGCACGCCTGACGCAGGTGGCCGCTGCTTTGAAGGCCGGACGGTAGTCTGAAGGATGCCGGGGCGTCTCCTGAGGGACGACGATTTCTTAGCCAACCGAAGGAGCTTCCACCTTTGGGAAGTTCCGATGTTGAGCGCCAAACAAACCGAGGATGTCTGATGAAAGAGAATTGGACGGTTCGGTTGCTCGCGTTGTTGGCACTGACGCTGTGCCTTCCGGGTGTGACCGAAACGAATCTCGCTCTTAGTCCATCGGGCCACGCTGGCGGGGCGGTGCCTGACTTGGCAGTAGGACCGCAATACGATGCGACCCACGTTTACGTCGCTCCGGAAGACTTCGAGCGTTTCGTCGCGAGTCTGGTCGCCACTTTCGGCGGCACCACTTCCAAGGAGGGTGTCTTCAGTGTGACGCCGACTCCAAGCCAGACGATGTCGCAAGTGGTGTTTACTCCCGTCGGAACGTTGTCTGTGTTCGGCTTCAAGACACCGGTCCCGTATCCCTTTGGTTCGGAGCGCACAGGCTACCTGGTGACTGACATGGATGCGGCGATCCGAACTGCTCGCGCCACCGGCGCTGATGTCCTGGTCACTCCCTTCAATGATGCCATCGGACGAGATGCCATTATCCAATGGCCCGGCGGCCTGGATACACAGCTCTACTGGCATACAAGCGCGCCGTCCTACAAGTCGCTTCAGACGATCCCCGAAAACCGCGCATATGTGTCTGCCGACAGGGTGGACGCGTTCATTCAGAGCTTCCTGGCCTTTTCTCACTGCAAGGTCATCTCTGACGATTCGCATGCGCCCGGCATCGAAATCGGACGGGCGACCGACACCTATCGTCGGCTCCGTATCGAATCGACCTTCGGCAAGCTGGTGGTGCTCGTCACTGATGGGCATCTCCCCTATCCCTACGGCCGGGAATTGACCGGGTATGAGGTTACGAATCTCTCCGACACCCTTGCCAAAGCCAAAGCGGCTGGGGTCGCGGTCATGGTCGGGCCTTACACATCCGACGGGCGGAGCGAGGCCATGGTTCAGTTCCCCGGCGGCTATATTGCCGAGATCCATGAACTCGCTCAGGCGGGGGCGGGTCAGTAGTGCTTTATCTGGAATAAGGCCCCTGGTGCGGCAAGAATTCAACGGTAGGGTGAGATTGTGTTTCCCTCGTAAATGACGCCGGAGGTACAAAAGTGCATTAACGAACGACTCCCTGTCGCTTTTCTTAGTGGATGTGGACAATGCACAGCTTGCCGACTTCGTCAGAATTCCTCAACACGAATTCCGAGGATCAGGCGCTGACCCAGAAAATCGAGGCGACGGAGGGATAAGGGCCGTCGATCCCGCTGGCAGTTTTCCACAGGCAAACACATTGAAAGCGTTGCGCCAAATAAGCTTTCTCGCAGGTCTCGGCTGTACCCACAGTCCCGCGCAAGCCTGCGACCCTCTCATGGCCAGGTTCCATTGGCGGAGGATATATGGCTCGATGACCCGATCAGTCAATCGCGCAATGACTCAGGCGCGCAATGATTCAACGCCTCAATCCCAGTCAGAGTCACGCCAGGTCCGCGCACTCCGAGGGGCAAGCAGGCTTGAAACCTGCGCTGCGAGGCTTGAAACCTGCACTGCCACGGTGATCACTGCGCCACATGCGAAAAACCCAAAAAAAAAGAATCTAAAATTTTGCAAAACGAAGCCACTAAGTCCAATAGGATCAGCAAATCAGCCTAAAAAACAGGCCAAAACGAAGCCAAACGAAGCCAGAAAAGTCAAAGTGTGGATCGGAATAAGTCTTTTGGAATCAGCCAGCCGGTCTAAGCGGTGGCTTCGTTCTACCAATTCAAAGCCACCGGGGTCAGATCTCGCATCGGACCTGAAGAGACGACTCTAGGAGGCAGACCGCCCCCGGTTGCTTAACATAAGATCGGCCACCCGAGCGGCCATGCTTGTGTAGCCACCTGTGGAGATGGGAAACTCACCGCAGGCGGGTAACGCTGTGGCTCCCTTCAAGACTGCGAGACGACTCCGATGGTTCGATCGGGTTTCGAGGCGTGACTGGCCATGGCCAGACTGGTCCGCAGGTCGGCCTGAGAAGAGGAAGGGCTCGACGAAGAAGCCCATTCAAGCCGCCCCTGGCCGTTCGCGATTTGGTCCGCGATTTTCGTGAACAGCCGGTCCTTCATGACGGTCCGCTGGGCGTAGTCCACGATGTAGCTCACCGTGAACTCCAGGCACCCGCCGGTCACGGCAAGGGCCACAATGGGCTCGAGGTCGGGATTCTCGATCCGGTAATTGTCTGTAACGCCCTTCCAACTATGTCGCGCTTCCTGCATGAAGTCAGCGACCGCCTCGTGGGCGACCTCCAGCAGCATGGCCCTGGCGATGGTGTGATCGCTCCCGGCTGTGAGCGTGACCTTGATCTCATCCCACACGAATCGAAATTCCTGCGAGTAATTGAAGACCGGCCCCTTGAGGACAGCTGCGTTCGGGATCCGGGCAATCCGGCCATTGTGCAGATCTCCGTGTCCTTTCGGTGAGGGTGCGTGACTCGGCGTAGCCGGAGTTGATAACGTCGGTCTTTCTCCCAGGAGGATCGACAATGGCCAGAGAGTCGCCCGACATTCCCCCCAAGATGCAGAAGGTTCTGAGGCGCTTCGAG
>DASZIG010000045.1:0-6542 GCA_035949375.1 Terriglobia bacterium
GGTGTTGTTCCCCCGGCGCGAGTCCTTCAGATGTTCTTCGATCAATTCTCCGAACCCGAGGCGCTCGTCGAGTTCGCGCACCAGGATCAGGCCGCCATCGGAAGTGACGCGCGAACCCTGGAAATCGATCCTGTGGGAGGCATTGAGTACGCCGGCCGTCTGCAAAATGAGGGGGCCGCCCAAAAAACCAGCGCTTCAACTTGTTGTAAGTGCTTGATGTTGCGATGCCCGTTTCCACAGATCGCTTCGCCCACAACCACCTGATTGTGGGCAGCCTCCGCATGCCGATCGGAAAAGCCCCTTGAGGTGCATGGGGATTCCACGCCTCCCTGCTTCTTCATACATCGGCTACGTGGCGCCCATGGACAAGGCGGAAGGACGCCACACTTGAGTGAGGATTACCGTCACCAGAAAGTTGAGGTTGAGAGCGACGAAGCCGGCGTTGAATCCGAATAAGGGATCTCGTTTGGTGAGGGCCAGAAAGGCGACCGTGGCCACCCCGGCGATCATTCCGGCGAAGACACCAGGCAGATTGGCACGTTTCCAGTACAGTCCCAGCACCACGCCGGGGAAGAACTGCGCAATGCCGGCGTATCCGAGCAACAGGAGGGAGACTAGACTGGTGGAGCTGTAAATGGCGAAGGACAGGCTGATAAGGCTGAGCACCACCACCATTACGCGAGCGAGTGCTTCCACCTGATCGTCGGTCGCGCGAATAGCGGGCGATAGAGGTTCTTGGCAAAGAGCGTGGCGGCAGTGAGGGTGAAGATGGCGGCGGGCGCCATCGCGGTGAGAGCGCCGGCGCCGCCAATCACGCCCAGAAACCAGGCCGGGAACGTGCTGCGGACGACGGTCAGCAGAGCCATGTCGCCATTGCGCAAACCGGGGACCGCCAGAACGGCGGTGAATCCCGTGAAGAAGACGAAGGCAAGCGTGAGGGTGTAGAGCGGCATCACTACGGCGTTGCGACGCAGGGTGTCGCCGCTTTTCGCAGTGAAGCTGGCCGCGAATGCGTGAGGCCACATGTAGAAGAAGCCCAGAGAAGTGAGCAGAACCGTGGAGATGTACCACGTGTGGCCCAGATTCGAGGTGGCGCCGGGCATGGTGAGATGCGCGGGCCGGGCATGCGCCAGCGCGGCGAACATTTTGCCGACGCCACCGAAGTGGACATAGGGCACGCCGATGCCGATGGCGATTGCGGCAAGCACCATCAGCGCATCTTTGAGCACACTCACCCAGGCGACGGCACGCACGCCGCTAACCAGAACGAATGATGCCACCAACACCACCGCGATCACCATGGCCGGGGTGCGGCGGATGCCTTCGGAGCTTGCCACCTCCATGATAATCCCCAGTCCCGTGAGCTGGAGCTGCACGTAGGGAACTAGGAACGCCATCCCAACCACGCAAACGAACGCCGCCAGGTGCTTGCTGCCGTAGCGCCGGCCAAAGAAGTCGGCTTCTGTTTGCAGGCCGTATTTCCGCCCCATTTCCCAGATCTGCGGCAGGATGAAGAACGACACCACGTAGGCCAGGGTGAGGTACGCCATGATGTAGAGCGCGGGGCCGCCGCGCGAGTACGCCCAGCCGCTGGCTCCGAGGAACGAAAAAGTGGTGTAGACCTCGCCGGCCATCAGCAAGTAGGTGAGCACCGCGCCGAAGCCGCGCCCGCCCACTGTCCACTGCTCCAGATCCATTTTGCGATGGGCTCCGGCGAGCAAGCCGATGCCCGCGCCCGCCGCAATGATGGCGAAGATGATTGTCAGGGCGATCCCGCTGGAGCTCATCGCGTGTCCCCGTCCTTTTTGTGACGCCCAGCTTCGAGGTGGTAGGATCCAAACAAACACAGCGAGCTCAGAACGATCCAGGAGATGAGCCAGAACAGGTTGAACGGGATACCGAAGAGCATGGGCTCCACACGGTCCCAGAGCGGCACCGAGAGGCACATGGCGACAAAAGGAATCAGGGCGGGCAGTATCGCCCCCAGGGACGGCCGTTTGAACATCGCTTTCATCCTGCCCTATGGCTCTGCGCTCTACAGTGTTGAAAGACTCAATTAGTTTGTCATTCCAGACTTAGCGCGGGCTGGGGTCAACGCACGAGATGGCCGCGAGTGGACCCGTCCTCTACTGATAGAAAATCACCGGCCGCTTGTGCATTCGGCCTTTCACCACAATCAAGGAGCGCGCTCCCTCAGCGGCCTTAACTCTCCGGCCCGGCTTAGCCACAAGTGATTCTCCCTGATACGTCCGTTGTGCAAGGCGCTCACGGGCGCCGGACTCGGCCCGGCGACATCGATACGATCTTCATGATCTCGCGACCGACGACGCGAGATTCCGCCAGGGTGCCGTCGTGGTTGAAGACCCGTATTTCAGCCCGAATCCACTTCACGCCGAACCCACTCGGCGTAGCCGCGGTCACGATGCCACAGACCGAAGGGCGCGCCACGGGCGGGCTTTAGCAGCCATTCGCCGCCGTAATAGGGATGCGGAACGATTTCAAAGCTGATTCGTTGCACGCCGGCCTCCTCGGTTTGTGCCTCGCGCAGCGCGAATCGGTATATTACGACAAATCTCCAGGATGCCGGAGGGTCTTACACGAGGCTCGCCGCACCGAACCCGCGAACCCGACTTGGGTGTATACTGCAGGCGCCAAATCTAAGCCGAAAACTCAGGAGGCATCCGCCATGCAACAAATCAAGAAGGCTGTTCGGGTGGGCAAATCAAGCTGGTGGAAAACCGCCTGTGCAGTATGTGTGTTGTGCGCAACGATGGCGATTGCCTTGCAGGCGCAGACCTTCACCACGCTAGTAAATTTTGACGGGACCAACGGCGACGGCCCCGCATACATGTCTCTCGTCCAGGGCACGGACGGTAATCTATACGGAACCACGGAGTACGGGGGCGCAAACGGTTACGGCACAGTGTTCAAGGTGACTCCCACCGGAACGCTAACCACGCTTTACAGCTTTTGCGTTCAAGCCAACTGCGCCGACGGCGCGTATCCCTATCCCGGGCTTGTGCTGGGCACAGACGGGCAGTTCTACGGCACAACCAACCAGGGCGGGGCCAATAACAGCAGCCTGTGCTATGACGACAATGGCTGCGGTACGGTCTTCAAAATCGCCCCCTCGGGCAAGCTGACCACGATTTATAACTTTTGTGCCCGAGCGAACTGCACGGATGGCTACTACCCCTGGGCCGCGCTCATTCAAGCCACCAACGGGAGCTTCTACGGGACAAGCGAGGTTGGCGGGGCCAACGACGAGGGCACAGTCTTCAGCATCACCTCCGGGGGCGCGCTGACCACGCTCCACAGCTTCGACGGAACTGACGGCGGCGATCCCATCGGCGCACTCGTTCAGGCCACCGGCGGCAACTTCTACGGGACGACGGCCTCTGGCGGGGCCAACGAAGAGGGCACAGTCTTCAGCATCACCTCCGGGGGCGCGCTGACCACGCTGCACACCTTCGACGGAACTGACGGCAACGAGCCCTTCGGCGCGCTGATCCAGGCGACGAATGGGACCTTCTACGGGACAACTGAGCTTGGCGGGGCCCACGGCTTCGGCACAGTCTTCAGCATCACCTCAGGGAGCACACTAACCACGCTTTACAGCTTCTGTGCGCAAACCAACTGCAATGACGGCGAATACCCCACCGCCGCGCTGGTTCAGGCCACCAATGGGAAATTCTACGGGACAACCTACTACGGTGGGCCCAACACCTCGTGCAACGACCGACCTGGCTCTGGCTGTGGGACGGTCTTTAGCATCACGGCAGGGGGCATCCGGACTACGCTGCACAGCTTCGGCCTCAGTGACGGCGCCGTTCCCTTCGGCGGGCTGGTTCAGGCCACGAACGGGACCCTCTATGGGACAACCTTCAGTGGCGGCGCGAACGACTCCTGCGGCAGCAACCTTGGGTGTGGCACGGTCTTCAGCCTGGCTGTGGGCCTGGGCCCGTTCGTGAAGACTCTGCCCACTTCCGGCAAGGTAGGCGCCGTCGTGAAGATCCTTGGCACCAACCTGACCGGCGCCACCAGTGTCACGTTCAACGGCACGCCGGCTGTGTTCAACGTGATGTCGAGTTCGTTTATCACGACAACGGTGCCGGCGGGCGCCACCACCGGCACAGTCCAGGTCGTTACGCCCGGCGGCACGCTGTCAAGCAACGTGAGTTTTGGGGTGGAACATTAGCAGGCTAAAAAAGGGGCCAGGCAAGCGATGGAAACCTATACGGAACGACAGTCGATGGCGGCACCAGCATTGGCTGCGCCGGTAGCGGCTACGTTGGTTGCGGCACGGTGTTCAGAACCACCCCGAGTGGCATGCTGACCACCGTAGAGCATATTGCCAAGCTTCCCGTGATTAAGTACCTGATCCTGAGAATCTTGGCGTTGGGCGCCGACCGTTACCAGGCAAGCTGGATGCGTTCCGGCGGGGTCTAAACCCTTCCCGTTGCCGATGAACGAACCCTGCGAAGCGTGCGCCGGCATCGGTGTGTTTCTCGAGAAGGTCTACAACCAATAAAGCCTGGGCTGCTCGCTCAAAACACGAAGGAGGCCGTGGCGCAGCATGCTTATGAGCATTTGAGAAGCCGGCGGAATAGAGGAGAGCATCGTCTCGCGGCCGGAAAGAGATCGTCGATTTTCACCAGCCTCGGAACAAGGAAAGGAATTGGAAATCTTCGATCGGCATCTCGCTGTATACTAGCCCGTCGTTTGATTCCCATTTCGGAGATCCTCAAAATGAATTCAGCCCGCGCTTTTTTGGCCGCGGTCCTTGCGGCGCCAATCTTGGCTTTGCCTGTCGCCGTCCGCGCACAAGACGAAAAGGCAGCTGCAAAACCCGCAACTCAGGAGAAAGCCCCACAGCCGGCTCCGCCTGCCGATGTGACGACGCAGGGCGCGATTGACGCGGGCGGGCAGCACATTGTCTACACCGCGATTGCCGGGACCATCACCGTGGGCGCAACCGATGCGCAGGACGCCCAGCTCGGCCTGGACGGAAAGCCGCAGCCGGGAAGCCAACTCGCACTCTCCGCGCCCAAGGAACCCGCGGATGCTCCTCCGGTGGCGCAAATGTTTTACGTGGGGTATTTCAAGAGGGACGCGAAGGCCGAAGATCGGCCCGTCACGTTCTTTTACAATGGCGGACCGGGCAGTTCAACCATGTGGCTGCACCTTGGCTCACTGGGGCCGAGGTACGTGGAGACCGGCAGCGCGGATCACTTGCCCGGCGCTCCCTACAGGCTGGTCGATAATCCTTACTGCCTGCTCGATGTCAGCGACTTGGTCTTTATCGACATGCCCGGCACGGGCTTTGGAAAAATGACCGGTAAGGACGCAGGCAAGGCCTTTTGGGGCGTGGACCAGGACGCCGAGGCTTTTGCCCGCTTCATTGCGCGCTTTCTCACCAAGTACAACCGCTGGAACTCGCCCAAGTTCCTCTTTGGCGAGAGCTATGGAACCACCCGGTCCGCGGTGCTGGCCAATGACCTCGAAAACGAAAAGCACATCGACCTGAACGGCGTCATGCTGCTCGGCGAAATACTCGATTTCAAGGGCAGCGGCCCGGGCTCGGACCTGCCTTACGAACTCATCCTGCCGAGCTTCGCGGCCACCGCCTGGTATCACAAGAAGCTGTCTCCGCAGCCTCCGGCCCTGGAGCCATTTCTGAAGGAAGTTGAAGATTTCGCCCTCGGCGATTACATGCACGCGCTGGCCCGCGGGACGGATTTGAGCGAGGCCGAGAAGCAATCGGTGGCGGAGAAGATTCACGGCTACACCGGACTCCCGGTCGAGTATTTAATCAAAGCCAATCTGCGGGTGAGCGGCGGTGAGTTTGAGCAGACTTTCGCACTCGACCAGGGTATGACCACCGGCCGTTACGACGCGCGCTTCCTCGGCCCCACGATCGACCCGCTGGGCGAATCGGCGCAATACGATCCGCAGAGCGCGGCCATTTCATCGGCCTACGTGGCGCTGCTCAACTCCTATCTGCGCAACCAGCTGAAGTACGGCGCCGGCGAGACGTATCTGCCCAGCGCGCTGTTTGGCGCCGAACGCTGGGATATGGCTCGGCAAGGGCGCGGCGGGTTTGGCGGCGGCGGCTCGCTGGGCCTCAACGTGAGCACCGACCTGGCCGAGGCGATGAAAACCAATCCGCACCTCAAGGTGATGCTCAACAACGGCTACTACGATCTGGCTACGCCGTTCTTCGCCGCCGAATATGAGGAGAAACATCTGCCGATACCGCCGTCCCTGACCAAGAACATCGAATACGACTGGTACGAGGCGGGCCACATGGCCTACGTGCGGGACGAGTGCCGGAAGCAGCTCCACGATCGCGTGGCGGCTTTTATCACGAGCGCGGACTACGGCTCGAAGTAGCAGAAGCTCTAGTGTCATGTCTCATAAATATGTTGAATAAGTGTGGGCATCCTGCTATGCTCTTCGCATGCCCACAGGACGCCCCAAGAAGCCCCTGGTTTTGACTGATGAGGAGCGTGTGAAATTGGAACAATGGGCCCGCCGACCCA
>DASZIG010000046.1:0-21305 GCA_035949375.1 Terriglobia bacterium
TGAACTTCTGCTCGGCCAGCGGAAGCGTTGTGAACTGGCGGGCGCTGATGGTCGCGGTTGGGTCCGGACCCTGCGTCGACACTGACTCCGCTTTGTCATGCACCTCAACCTTCTGAACGACACTCGCCAGCTCCAGCGTGACGCTTTCCATTCTGTGCTCGCCGGAGTTCAACGAGACGGTCTTGCTGAACGGCTTGAAGCCATCGGGAGTGGTTTCCAGGCGGTAATCCCCTGGCGCAAGGTTCGAAAATTGATAACGACCGTCAGCGCTGGTCGAGGTTGAAAGCGGCTCGCTTCCCGGGAGGGTGTTGGTTAGCTTTACCGTGACCGCTGGAATGGCCTCCGATCCCTGCGCGCCGGTAGTCGTAACCGAGCCCTCGATCGAAACAACAGCCGCGCCATCTGTGGACACACCTTGCGAAAATGCCGGCGCCACGCCAGCGAAAACCAATGCTATAGACGCCAGCGCCCCGGCCAGAGCTTGGGCCACAACATCGAGCCGGCGGCCGCAGGTACGCGACAGAGCGAACGCGCTCAGCGGGCCGCCAGGGGAATCGATTGTGCCATTCGATACTCGTGATTTCGGCCTGTTACGCATCTCTTGCTTCCTTGCTTCGCTGCCTTGCGAGTAGCGGTCGAAGCCTCCCCTTCTTACGGTCGGGAACAAGGGCTAAGATTACGCTTGAGCGGGCATTGCTAAAGCACGAGTCGTCTGCATCCTTCTAACGTGTTGCAAGAGCTTCCGTCGACCGCGATGAATTTGTGATTTCACGGTGCCTTCCGATAAGCCCAGTGCGTCGGCCGCTTCCTTGGTGGTCATACCCTCGAGACAGCGCAAAGACAGGGCACGCCGCTGAGGACCGCTCAAGCCTCGCAGCCCCTGATTCAGAATGCGGCGCTGCTCCGCTTGCGCACACACTTGCTCCGGATTGGGACGCTCGTCGACAAGAACGTCTGAGAACCGGCCGCTGCCTTGCTCGGTCATCAGGTCGTCGATCGGTTGCGATTCGTGAGTGCGCAGACTGCGCAGCCGCATCAATGCTGCGTTCACTACGATACGAACCAGCCACGTGGTCAGTTGGGACCGGCCTTGGAACCGATGTAGGTTCCGGAAGGCCGCAAGCAACCCGTCCTGCACCGCATCCTCGGCGTCCTCGGCGTTGCCCAGCAGCCGGAAGGCTGTGTGAAAGAGGCGTTGCCGCTGTGACCCGGCGACGTGGTTCAAAGCTTCCCGGTCGCTCTTTGCTGCTACCCGGGGTGGGAGAACCGGCTGCTGACCTACTGCATGATCGATATTGGTTTGCAAAGCATCCTCCTCATTCTCATTGAATTTCGTTTGTCTCAAATATAAGTGCCGTTAGCGTGCGCGCTCCAAGGCTCTGGCAAGGGTGCCGGTGCTCCCCGCCCTCTGCGAGGTGCGCAAGAGGGTATGAATCCCTTGCTCGATCGTCACGATCACGGTCATGGCCGCGAAGAGCAGGCTCGTGGTCAGTGCGATTAAGGCAACTACCGTCGTATACTCCACAAAGATGTACATAGCGCTCTCCTCGGTCTTGCAACTGCCTGGTGCCTTCCTCATGGCCCGTAACCATGTGCAACTTCAACCGTCGCAGGTCACGCCGCCGGAATGTGCAAGTTCGATTCCATAGCAACGCCGCACAGAAAGTGGTTGGCCGCAGCCTGCCAGGACGTGCGGCTGGTTGAAAACAAACCATTAATCGCAGTGACGAGGGTCACAACTTGAAACCGGGTGAGAGTTTTGAGCTTAGTCCATCAGGTCGATGTGCCAAACCCCGCGACGGCTGCTTGACACCTGATCGAAATCTTGGCACTAGAGTTTTGTATAGTCTTGAACGTCGTCACAGATGCGATCGGGCGGCTCTACCGCAGAAACAGCGCGCGCAAGGCTCTCACGTCTGGCGGGACGGACTCGTTGGGCTGGAATGGATGATTTCTAGGCGGGGGGGGCGCTTGAAGAAAGATTTCACCACGGAGTGCACGGAGAACATGGAGAAAAGAACTCTGTGAGCCTCTATGGCCTCCGTGGTGAGAGGTTTTGGGCCCCCGTGGTGAATTCTCCGTCCTGCCGAAAAAGAGATTTCGTGATCGGTAGACAGGGAGCGGGCTGGGCGGTCGCACTTTTCCACATGATAAACTATTGAAAACATTGCGAGAAATAAACTTTCTCACCGGTCGCGGTTGTACCCAAGTACCTGCGCAAATCTGCGATACTCTTAGGGCCGGTTTTCAGGCGCAGGATCCCAGGTTTCAGGGCGGAGGATGTGGCTCGGTGAGCCGATCACTCAATCACTCAATGATTCTGGCGCGCAATGATTCAGCGGCTCAAGCCCGGTCAGAGTCACGGTCAGACCATGTCCGCGCGCTCCCAGGCGTGGCGGATAGGCTTGAAACCTGCGTTGCGACGCGTTCACTCCACACAACCTAAAAAAACCAAAAAAAAAGAATCTAAAATTTTGCAAAACGAAGCCACCAAGTCCAATAGAATCAATAAATCAGTGTGAAAAACAGGCCAAAACGAAGCCAAACGAAGCCAGAAAAGCCAAGCGCGGGATCGGCATAAGCCCTGTGGAATCAATAAATCATTTTTGGCGGTGGCTTTGTTTTAGCGAATCGAAGCGAAACTCGTGCTTGCAAGGGACGACGGGGATGACAGGCGCTTTACAAAGCGGTATTAGTCCGCCAACGGCCTTCCAGCGCGATGGCGTCCTGTGGTTCTGCGGATGCTCGAACGGGCCGGGCGCGATCAGCAGGAACCGTGACTTCGCCTGGGTTGGCTTCTCCAGCCAGAGAGCCTAAGCGGGACATGGCCGGTCGTCGACGTGGCCCTGCTGGATTGCCCGCGCCGCATACCAGTGGACACTGGGCGCCGATGGTCGATCCTGCCGTCGTTCCGGCGCTCCGAGTGCTTCGGGGTAAATTTCCAGCCGCTGCATCATGGCAGCGAGGGTCGTCCTCGCCAACCCGAGTCGGGCTGCGGCGCCACGCGGTCCGCCGACCACCCAGCGGGTCTCGCGAAGTGTCGCCGTGATGTGCGCCCGCTTGGCATCGGCGAGCGTCCTAAGGCGCCTCGGTTCGGCGCCGCCGCGAGTCCCATCCGGGGCGGGCCCGCCCACCCACCGGGGGCGCTCCGCTGTTTGGCAGTTGAGCACAGGGCCTCGTGTCATGATCACGGCCCGTTCAATGACGTTTTGCAGTTCGCGGATATTCCCCGGCCAGTGGTGGCGATCCAAAGCCTTCATCACGTCATCGGGTATGGAAACGATCGACTTGCCTAGCCGTTGAGCGTAGTGTTGAACGAAGTGTTTTGTCAGCAGCGGGATATCGCCCAGCCGTTCCCGCAGCGGCGGCACTACAATCGGAAATACGTTCAGCCTGTAGTAGAGATCGGCGCGGAACTTCCCCTCCTCGACCATCTGCCACAGGTCCTGGTTGGTGGCCGCGATAATCCTCACGTCGACTTGAACGGTGCGGCCGCTCCCCAAGCGCTCGAACTCTTTCTCTTGAAGAACCCGGAGAAGTTTGGGTTGCAACTCCAGAGGAAGGTCTCCGATCTCATCGAGAAACAGGGTCCCGCCGTCAGCCGTTTCGAAATGTCCGATGCTCTGAGCCACCGCACCCGTGAAGGCGCCCCGTTCGTGGCCGAAGAGCGCGCTCTCGAGCAAGGCGGCCGGAATCGCGGCGCAGTTGATGGCCACGAAGCGCTTCTGGCGCCGGGGGCTGGCCTCATGGATCGCTCGTGCGATCAGCTCCTTGCCGGTACCGGTTTCGCCTTGGACCAGCACCGCAGAGTCCACCGGCCCCACCATTTTGATCTCGTCAAGCACAGCCCGGAACTTCGCACTGGAACCGATCAGATCTACGATAGCCATCGTCGTGCTCCTTTCCGTACCGCTCCGGAGGGCGGGTCGCGATATTCCTCGACACCCGTTGTCCGGCTGCGAGTTTAGGATTGCTGAACCGTGATTCATGCCCCAACAATGGGCGCGCTTCGGATTCGTGCCTACCCCAAACGCGACAGTACTCGTACTGCATTCTTCTACAGGTACTGGAGCGTAGCCGCGATGCGCAGCGGACGGAGCCATGTGCCCAGACACGGTTGAGTTTCGCGATGGGATTTGGGGGTCTCAAAGCGCGCGGCAGACGGAGCAATTCCAAGGGCGTGGGTCTCCGGCCACCAGGCGCGTCAGAGTGGCACTTGGAATGCACTAACACACCAACTACAATTGCTCAGGGGAGATACGCTCGGTGGTTTCCGCCAATCCAATTCGGATTCTCTGCGTGGAGGATCATCCGGTTTTTCGCGAAGGACTGGGCATGATCATTGGGTCGCAGCAGGATATGCTGCTGGTGGCGCACGCAGGAAACGCTGTCGAGGCCATAGCGGCGTTTCGCCTGCACCGCCCGGACATTACTCTGATGGATCTCCGCCTTCCGGGAACGAACGGTACCGACATTCTGATCGCGATTCGTGGCGAATTTCCGCAGGCTCGCATCATCATGCTGACAACGTCAGACAGCGATGTCGAGATCCTGCGCGCGATGCGGGCGGGCGCCTGGGCCTACATGCTGAAAAGCATGCCGAAGGATGAATTGTTGGCCATCGTCCGCTCGGTGCACGCCGGCAAGCGGCACTTGCCACCGCAGGTGGCTGCCCGCCTGGCGGAGCAGCTCGGCGACGAAGATCTTACAGCGCGGGAACTGGAAGTGCTTCGGCTCATTCGAGACGGTTTTCGCAACAAGCAAATCGCGGATCATCTGGCAATTGCGGAGACTACCGTCAACTTCCATATCAAAAACCTTGTAGGCAAACTGGGAGCCAACGATCGGACCCATGCGGTCACCATCGCGCTGCGGCGAGGCCTGCTTGAGATTTGACCTGGCTTTGTGACCTGTAGAAATCTACTGGTCGGCTGCTGAGGAAACGGATGTTTTGGGAGGAGCCCCGATCCTGGTAGATTCGGGAGGGATGTCGGCGCGATGGGTCCGTCCTGTCGTGATCAGGCGCCCTGGAGCCGCTTTCGTTTCCCAGGCACGAATGTCGCAGCCGGCAGCGCGTCGACCCGGGACGGAGTTCCATAAAAGAAAAAATGAGTATCCCGTCGGCCCATCCGTCGTTGATCGGGCCTCTATTTCTTGCCCCTCCTCGCCGCCGCGTATCGCGACCGAAAGCGAGATTCATCTCCGCGGTCGGGGCTGCTTTCCTGTTGGCGTCCTCGTGCTTTTCCTTCGCCCTTGATCCTCACCAGCCTCTTGAACATCTCTATCACACTTCCTGGAGTGCAAGACAAGGGGTCAGCGGAAACGTAACCGCTCTCGCTCAGACCACAGACGGGTATTTGTGGGTGGGGACGACGGATGGCCTGCTGCGATTCGACGGGATCTCTTTTCAGCAGTACCAGCCTGAGACCGGCTCGTTGATGGCCGCATCGGTCTCAGCGCTGATGGCCGTTCCGGGCGATGGCCTCTGGGTAGGTTTTGACAGGGGAGGCGCCAGTTTCATCAGGGACGGACGCGTGACAAACTATTCCGACTTGGACGGTTTTCCGGTGAGCACGGTCCGATGCTTCGCGCGTGACCGAACGGGAGCCGTTTGGGCGGCGGTCGTTGGCGGCTTTGCCCGTCTGGAAGGCCGCCGGTGGCGAAAGATCGAGGCTGATTGGAATTATCCGCGCGATGCCGCCTGGGCGCTCGTGGTGGACCGGGACGGGACGCTCTGGGTGGATACCGGACGCGAGATCGTGTTCTTGCCTGAAGGAGAAAAACGGTTCCGAAGCACCGGGATCCAAGTCGGCGAAGTGTCTACTTTGACCGAAGCCCCGGACGGCGCAATCTGGTGCTACGACCGCCAGATTAAAAAGTTCCGTGCCTTTCGTCATGACGGTGGCGAAACAACCGAGATCTTCCCTGACACCGATAGTCCTCCGAATTCGGCCCTGTTTGATCGCGACGGTGCGCTGTGGCTAGGCTCCGGCGGCGGAGTAAGTCGAATAACCTTTCAAGATCGAGTGTTCGATCCCGGATTCAAGCCCGCAGCGGAAAGATTCACTGAGGCGCAAGGACTATCCAACCAGAACGTCGAAGTG
The DNA here is from genome assembly GCA_035949375.1 of Terriglobia bacterium. Taxonomy (GTDB): domain Bacteria; phylum Acidobacteriota; class Terriglobia; order UBA7540; family UBA7540; genus Gp13-AA77. The sequence continues at coordinate 6,105 of DASZIG010000046.1, forward strand.
ATTCTGGAAGATCGCGAAGGCAACATCTGGACCGGGACAGATGGCGGCCTGGACCGGTTTCGTCATCGCAACGTTACGTGGTTTCCCCTGCAAGGTGGCCCTTTCAGCTTGGTGGCAGGTCCGGATGGTGACGTTTGGGCCGGATCAAGAGGAGAGTCGTTTCCTCTGGTCCGAGTGAAGGACCGCAAACCGGTGGTTGAGGGACCAACCGATGTGTTCACGGCTTATCGCGATCCGGACGGCACCACCTGGTTTAGCGGGAATCACACTCTGCTGCATTGGCAGAATGGCAGATTTGTGAAGATGGCTGTACCCGAGCAAGTTGAAAGACTGAGCCTGTCATCGACACCGGCAGGCCGGATTGTTGCGTCAGCAATTACCAAGGACCGCTCGAAGAATCTCTGGGTTGCCTTCGGCGGCAGCGGAGAATTCCGTCTCAGGGACGGCATATGGACCTTCGTCCAAATTCTGCCGGATCATCCGGATTGGTCGGCTGGCTTCGCTTTCACGGACAGCGCAGACCGCATTTGGCTTTATTGGGGCGACAGAATCGCTCGATATGATCACGGCAACGTGCGGGTCTTTGACGCCAAAGACGGCCTCGACGTCGGTCCTCCTAACATCATCGCTGAGCGCGACCAGGAGATTTGGGTAGGCGGCGAATCTGGATTGACGTTTCTCCAGGGAGAGCGCTTCCACACTGTACACAGCGCGGAGCCTGGCGGCTTTATTTCGGTTACCGGACTCGTTGTAACGCGAGATGCTGGCCTTTGGCTGAGCACCGGTTCTGGGATTGTCCATATTACCGGCAGCGAGGTTGAAAGCGTCCTCCGGAATCCTGAACATAAGATAGCTTTCGAACTCTTCGATCTAGTGAGCGACTTGCCCGAACCGATTCAGCGAAAAGACGACGTGTACGCGCCCGCAGCCGTTCAAGCCGATGATGGCACGATTTGGTTTGCCACCCGCAACGGGGCGGTCAAACTTGACCCCGACCATATTTACCGGAATCCACTTGCGCCCCCGGTTTCGATTCGGTCCGTCATTGCCGACAACAAGGTCTATTCCGCATTTTCAAGCGCGGCCCTTCCTCCTTTGACAAAGACCCTTGAGATCGAATACGCGGGCTTGAGCCTCTCGATACCGGAGCGCGTGCGATTTCGCTACCGCCTCGAAGGGTGGGACAAGGATTGGCACGAAGCCGGAACTCGGCGAGAGGCTGTGTTCACACATGTGGGTCCGGGACACTATTCCTTCCGGGTGACGGCATGCAACAACGATGGCGTCTGGAATGAGGAAGGCGCAACGCTCGGCCTTGCTGTGGCGCCGGCGTGGTACCAGACCGATTTGTTCCTGGCTCTGTGCCTTGCAGCGGGATTTGTAACTCTATGGCTCCTCTACCGCCTGCGGCTGCGGCAAGTGGCCAAGGCAATTGGCGCTCGGTTCGACGAACGGCTGGCCGAACGCACCCGGATCGCGCGCGACCTTCACGATACCTTTCTGCAAACGATTCAGGGCAGTAAGCTCGTTGCCGACGATGCGCTGGATCCCTCGACCGATCCGGTCCGCATGCGTCGAGCCATGGAGCAGCTATCGGTCTGGTTGGGACGGGCAACAGACGAGGGCCGGGCGGCTCTGAATTCGTTGCGCACCTCGACAACGCAGAGGAACGATCTTGCCGATGCGTTCCGGAGGGCAATGGAAGAATGTCGACTCCAGAGTCCCATCGCACCCTCGTTTTCTGTTGTTGGCAACCCTAGCGAAATGCACCCCATCGTCCGCGATGAGGTCTACCGCATCGGGTACGAAGCGATCCGCAACGCATGCGTGCACTCGCAAGGAACCCAATTGCAGGTTGAACTCACCTATGGTCATGACCTCGCCCTGCGCGTGAGTGACAATGGCGTTGGCATTGACCCTGAAGTTGCCGGCCGGGGCAAACTCGGCCACTTCGGCCTCGAGGGAATGCGCGAGCGCGCCGCCCGCATCGCGAGCAAGCTCACGTTGGTAAGCTCTACGTCGGGAACTGAGATTAAACTGATCGTCCCCGGTGCCGTCATCTACGCCGATTCAACCTCCCGGCAAGGGAGGCTCCTCGCAAAACTAAGATCGGTCCTGCAACGCATCGGCCTCACATCCAACGCCGAGTGAGTTCGACCGCCTGGAGCGCGGCAAGCCTGAGTGCGCTCTGCTACGAGCATAACCTTGTGCCAGCCTGGGATCTGCTGTGGGATGGCACTTGTCAGGTAGAGACAAGATCGATTTCGCGGACACCGATCGCGTGTATCTGAGCAACGGCGCCATCGAACTGGAGGATCCTGTTTCTTAGATCCCGTACTGGGGTTACGATAAGGGACTCGCGCACGACCGCGCCGGGGGTCGAATTAGCAGGATCATAACCTCGGGGGCTGAAAAAAGGTGGCGCGACTCAGGACTGCCAATGCATGAAGTTATCCCCTATTTCCGGCAGCTCGCCCACGCGACCTTTCTTGCCCTGGCGGCCTTGCTGCCGATCGTGAATCCGATCGGTAGCGCAGCGCTGTTCCTCGCCCTGACCCAAGAACAGCCCAACCCTGTGCGGCAGACCTTGGCGCGAAAAATCGCGATCAACAGCTTCTTCCTGTTGGCGGGGTCAGTGCTGGTCGGTACGTATGTTTTGGAATTCTTCGGGATCTCGATCCCGGTGGTGCAGATTGGGGGCGGCCTGGTGGTGCTGGCGACAGCCTGGTCGATGCTGAACCAGAAGGAAGCCGAAACAAAGAGTGACGTCCGGCGGGCCGACTGCACTGTTGATCCCGAGTTCGTTTCGGAACAGGCCTTCTATCCGCTTACCCTGCCCGTCACCGTTGGTCCGGGGTCGATCTCGGTCGCGATTACGCTCGGAGCAAATCTGCATGGAGGGCAATTCAATCGTGCGCTGCTCATTGTGGATGCTTTGCTCGCATCGGCGATCGTCGCGTTCCTGGTGTTTCTATGCGACTGGTACGCCGAGTGGCTGTCCCAAAAGATCGGCCGGACCGGCATGAACGTTGCCGTCCGCCTATCTTCCTTTCTATTGCTCTGCATTGGAGTCCAGATCTTGTGGAATGGCGCGAGCTCGCTGCTTGGGATCCGCGCTCACTAACAGGGCTCTTGTCATCTCCATACGGAAACCCAGCCCGTGGGCGCTTCGTCAAAGTGACTGACGGTTTGGCGATGCCGAGGATCATCAGCTTGAGCAAGAGCGTCCAGTCAGTATCCCGCAGATTGCGACGCCCCGCTGCGGTCGCGGTCGAGACCTGGGTTGCGTTCTTGCTGTTTGCCGCCGTCCTCGGCGCCCGTCCGCAAGTGGCGCCGCAGTGGCAGTCTGCCGCAGCCCCGCAGACTCCTTCTGCAGCGCCGTCGGCGGGTTCTGCACCACCATCGGCGGGTTCTGCAACGCCGTCGGCAGGCGTCGACCTCTCCGGTCATCTGCGCGGACCAGGCGGGGTACCCGTGCCCGGGGCCACGGTGTTGCTGATCGATCCGAAGACCGGAAGCCGAAAGGTGACCTGGAGTGATGAGGCCGGCAATTATCTGCTGCGCGATGTGCCACCGGCCGCCTATCGGATCGAGGTCTCCCTGGTCGGCTTCACCTCCGCGATTCGCGAGGGCGTGCCCGTGGCTGCCGGGCAGCCTGCGACGGTGAATCTTGAACTCGGAATAGCCGCGAGCACCCAGCGTGCGGCCGCCAACTCAGGCGCCGCGGCCGGCGGCAGGCGGCAGATCCCACGCGACGCAAACGGAAGGCCGAATTGGAGCGCGCTCTCGCCGGCAGCTCGCCAGCAGATGCAGCAGGCTATGGCAAACCAGGGCGGCGCGCGTGGCGGCCAGACGGGAATGGAAGGCGGCGAAGACACCGTCCGATTCTCGGAAAATGCCGGCCTGGGCGAAAATCCTTCAGGCGAAGAGGCCCAAGCCGCCGGGCCGGACTCAACCAGCTCAGCGAACTCGTTCCTGCTCACCGGGAGCACGGTAGAGGCGGCGACTCCCAGCGGAAATGGGCCGAACGGCAGGGGCGGATTTGGACCCGGAGGCGAAGGGCAACAGGGCCAGGCCCCTCCTGGTTTCGGTGGCGGTGGCGGTGGAGGCGGAGGTGGGGGCGGTGGAGGCGGTGGCGGGCGGGGAGGTTTCGGTGGTGGTGGTTTCGGTGGGGGCGGTGGTGGAGGAGGCGGCGGACTCGGGTTCTTCACGGGTCTCGGCGGGCGCCGCCCGCGAGTGAACCGCGTTCGAGGCAACATTTCGGAGAGCTACACCAATGCCGACTTCGACGCGCGACCCTATCCGTTGAACGTGACGGAGTCCCCCCGGATTGCTTCCTACACCGAACAGTTGGGCGTGTCCATTGGTGGTCCGCTATACATCCCGCATATCCTGACCAGCAAGGACAAAACCAGCTTCTTCGTGAACTACAATATGCAGCGCGCCAAGAGCCCGTTCGACAGCTACGCCAGCGTCCCCACTCTCCTTGAGCGCATGGGCGACTTCTCGCAAACGGTCATCTCCACGGGGCCCCTTGCCGGCCAGACGCCGGTGATCTACGAGCCTCAGGCCGGGGCGCTCGGGACACGCACACCATTCCCGGACAACACTATTCCCGCGCCAATGCAGAATCCGGCCGCCCTCGGTCTGCTGCAATACATACCCGTTCCGAACCTGACGGGCACGGTGCAGAACTATCACTTGCAGGAGTCCTTGCCGAGCAATAACGACCGGCTGATGGTGCGCATCGGCCAGCAGATTTCCAGGAAAGACAACCTGAGTGCCTTTTATTACTTCAATTCGGCGCGCTCGGACAGCGTCTCCAGCTTCCCGGCGTTCACCAGCAATAGTTCAACGCGGGGTCAGAACGTGAGTCTGACTGATTCGCACACGTTCAAACCGCAGATCGTCAACACGCTTCTCTTCAATTTCAACCGCCAGCGCGCCTCCCTGCTGAATCCGTTCGCCAATACGGACAATGTTGCGGGGGCTCTCGGCATCACGGGTATTTCCGAAGACCCGTTGAACTGGGGCGTGCCGGCCATCGACTTCACCAACTTCGGCGCTCTCAATCTCAGCATTCCCAGTCTGACCCGCAACCAGACCACGCGCGCCGTGGACACTCTGCTGTTCAATCGCGGCAAACACAACCTGCGCTTCGGCGGTGAATTACGGCGCGTGCAGGTGAACACCCTGACCGACCCCAATGCGCGCGGCACGTTCACGTTCAGCGGCTATGGCACCAGCGATTTCACCGCCGCCGGCCAGCCGGTGGCCAATACCGGGTTCGATTTCGCGGACTTCCTGCTCGGTTTGCCGCAAGCCACCTCGGTGCAGTTTGGAACCGCCGCCAATTACCTTCGCTCCTGGTACTACGCAGGGTTCGTTCAGGACGACTGGCGCGTGACCTCGAAATTTACTTTCAATTACGGCCTGCGCTACGAGTATTTCGAGCCCTTCACCGAGAAATACGGCCACCTTTCTGATCTTGATCTGGGCCCGGATTTCTCGTCGGCCGGCGTCGTGACCGGACTTGATTCCGGATCCCTGCCGTCCTCGCTCCTCCGGGGTCACAAGGACAATTTCGCTCCGCGAATCGCCATCGCCTACCGGCCCTGGACGCAGCGCAATTTAGTGATCCGCAGCGGCTACGCGATCTTTTACGACGAGTCGATTTATCAGCGGCTCGCGCCCAAGCTGGAGAGCGAGCCGCCCTTCGCGGAAGCCTCCACGCTGCTGACCTCACCGGCGCAAGTGCTCACCCTGCAGGACGGATTTCCGTCGGTCGGCCCGAACGAGCTGACGAACAATTATGCGGTCGATCCCGGTTACCGGACGCCTTACGCCCAGACCTGGAACCTGCTCGTACAGGACGAAATCGCGCGCAGCCTGATCCTCGACGTGGGTTACGTCGGCACCAAGGGCACGGCTCTTGATCTGCTGCTCGGTCCGAATCCCGCCGGGTCCAACAACACGCCCAACGCGCTCGAGTACACCTACGAAACCGCGGGTGCCTCGTCCAACTACAACGCCTTGCAGATCAGTCTGCGGCGCCAATTTCATCGAGGCATGTCAATCTGGGGACGCTACACTTACTCCAAGGCGCTCGACGACGCCGGCAGCATCGGCGGATCGACCAGCATCGTGGCCCAGAACTACCTAGACCTGGCCGCGGAGTACGGCCTTTCGACGTTCGACCGGCGACACCAGTTCCTGCTGAACTACACCTGGGAGCTTCCTTTCGGCGATCGTCACCGTTATCTGAACCGCGGCGGGGCGCTCGAGCACGTCTTTGGGAACTGGCAACTGAGCGGAGTAACCACGCTCGAATCCGGGACCCCCCTCACCGCCTACGTGCAGGGGAACCTCGGCTCCAGCAGTCGTACGGGTGCCTACTTTTCTTTGCGACCTGACGCCACGGGTGAGCCCGTCGGCTTGCCATCTTACGAGCGCTCGACTCTTGATTACTTCAACACCGCGGCCTTCGCGCTGCCGCCGGCGGGCGAGCTCGGCAACTCCGGACGCGACACGATCATCGGGGCGCCGATGTACAACTTCAATATGTCGCTCGATCGCCTGATGACGTTTTCGCGCGAACGCGGCATCAGCGGTGATTTCCGAATCGCGGCGAACAACCTGTTCAATACCCCCGACTTTACCGGACTCGGCACCGTGGTGAATGGGTCAAACTTCGGACGCGTGACGAGCGTCGGGAGCATGCGCACGGCAACGGTGTCGTTCCGGTTGAGGTTCTAAAAAGTGAAGATCCGACGAATCCTTCGCGCGCGCGGCCTTCTGATCCTCGGCCTTTGCTTTCTGACCCCGATTGCCGTTTGCCTGGCGCCTTCCCCCGGTCCCGCCCAGACGGCTCAGACCACGACGCCGCCCGCCACCGCCACCGGAGCCACCGCCGGCGGACCGGTCACCCGGCAGGCCAACGGCTTCACGATTCGCGTCCAGACAAACCTCGTGCTGGTGGATGTGCGGGTGACGGACAAGCGTGGCCAGCCCGTTACCGACCTGCACCAGGACGATTTCCGCGTCTTCGAGGATGGTGTCGAGCAGAAGATCGGCTCCTTCAGCCTCGAGAATGTAGAACAGCTTGCAAGAGCGGGCGAAACCAACGGCGCTCCCCCAACCATCGATCTCGGCAAGCTGCCCGCTACAGTCACTGCCAACGAAGTGAACAAGCTGGTGCAGGACCATCGCATGGTGGTGCTCTTCTTCGACCTCAGTTCCATGCAGGTGGACGCTCTGCTGCGCGCGGTGAAGTCGGCTGAGAACTTCGTGCAGAACCAACTGACGCCGGCGGACCTGGTGGCCGTCGCGACTTACAGTTCCGATCTTCGCGTGGCGCAGAATTTCACCAACGACCGCGCCGGGCTTCGGAAGGCCCTCGAAGCCATCCGCATTGGCGAGTCTTCGTCGCTCGCGGACCAGGGCGAGGTCGGCGCCGCCGGCGGCACGAGCGCCACCGGCGAGGAGGTCGTAACCCAGGACACCTCGGAGGCGTTCACGCCGGACGAAACCGAGTTCAACATTTTCAACACCGACGAAAAGCTCGCGGCACTCGAGTCACTGGCCGATCTGCTGCGCGGCGTGCCGGGGCGAAAGTCGGTGGTCCATTTCTCAAGCGGCGTGGAACGAACGGGAATCGAGAACCAGGCCCAGTTGCGCGCCACCACCGACGCCGCCAATCGCGCTAACGTGTCGTTCTACACGGTGGACGCGCGCGGCCTGGTGGGGCTGCCTCCCGGAGGCGACGCCACCAGCGCCAGTCCCAGCGGTACGGCCGCCTACACCGCTTCGGCCTTCTCCTCGCAACTGTCGTCGCTCGAGGGCGGGCGTGAGACTCTGGCCTCGCTCGCCTCGGACACGGGCGGCCGGACATTCTATGACATCAACGATTTCGGCCAGGCATTCAAGGATGTGCAGCAGGACAACTCGACCTACTATCTGCTCGGTTATTCGCCCTCAAACGCCAAGTCAGACGGACGCTTCCGGCGCATTCACGTTGAAGTGAAGCGGCCTGGCGTCAAGGTCCAGGCGCGCCCGGGGTATTATGCTCCCAAGAACTTCCGGCAGTTCACGTCCGAAGACAAGGAAGTGCAGCTCGAGCAGGCCATGAATCTCGATGAGCCTTTCGTGGATCTTCCGCTGGCTGTCGAGACCGCGAGTTTCCGCAGTTCGAACCAGCAGTATTACGTGGTGCTGGCTGCGAAGATTCCGGGATCGTCCATTTCGTTCCTCAACAAATCCAGCAGCCACCGCACGGAGTTTGACTTCGCCTGGCGCGCCGCGGACAGCGCCGGCCACGTAGCCGCCGCACTCCGCGACACGCTGCCGGTGAAGCTCGATCCCGAGAATTATCAGCAGGTCCTCGCGAGCAACTTCCTCTATGAAGGCGGAATCGTGCTGCCGCCGGGAAATTACAAGCTCAAGGCCGTGGTGCGCGAGAACGAGAGCGGCCGAATGGGCACCTTCGAAGAGCCTCTGGTGCTTCCGCCGTTCAGCGGCAGCGGACTCGCCGTGAGCTCGGTGGTGGTCTCGAACCAGGTGCAGCAGCCTGAGGCAGCTCCGCGCGGCAGAAGCAAGTCAGCCCCTAGTCCTCTGGACGCAAACGGCCAAAAGGTACTGCCCAGCGTCACGCGGGTGTTCCGCACGGACCAGAACCTCTACGTGTACGTTGAGTCTTACGAGACCCAGAATGGGAAAAAACCGGACAGCAACCAGGCCGCGCCGGCTCCGGCGTCGGTTGCTCTCGTCTTCTTCCGCGGCGGAGCCAAGACGTCCGAGGCGGGACCCTTTGCCGGCCGGCTTGAAGTGTCGTCTCAAGGGACCGTGCATTATCTCGTGAAGGTTCCGCTCGCAAAATTTCCCACCGGCCGCTACTGGATGCAAGTCAATGTGCTCGATCCTGCGAAGGACCAAGTGGCGTTTGCCCGCGTGCCGCTGGCCATCATGAAGGCCCTCGCTGCAAACCCCTCGCCGCCGGCACCGAGCCGGAATTAGAACTCTCGAGCCACGTCATTCCGAGCGTAGCGAGGAATCTCCTCATGAAATCTTACGAGATCTCCCCCGCTCTTGGCTCTTGGATATGACAGGTTGGAGAGCTTACGAGAGGCTCAAACCAGATCGAGGCTCTTAACCCGCCGGCGCCAGTCCCACGCCCTTCTCCTTGAGCGCCTTGACGCGATCGCGCAGCTCCGCCGCACGCTCGAACTCGAAGCGCTTGGCGGCTTCGCGCATCTGCTTTTCCAGATTCGTCACCAGCGCCTGCAACTCATCCGGTGTCGCCGGTTCGTTCGCCGGCTCTTCGAGCGGTACCGTGACGTAGTCCGCCTCCACAATCGCCGCCAGCGCCATGTCCACCGGCTTCACAATCGACTCCGGCGTGATGTCGTGCTCGCGGTTGTATTCCGTCTGCCGGGCCCGCCGCCGGTTGGTCTCGCCGATGGCGTAGCGCATCGAGTCGGTCATATTGTCGGCGTAAAGGATGGCGCGGCCGCGGATATGGCGCGCGGCGCGGCCCACGGTCTGTACGAGCGAACCGCCCGAGCGCAGAAACCCTTCTTTATCCGCGTCCAAAATCGCCACCAGCGACACTTCCGGCAGGTCCAGTCCCTCGCGAAGCAGGTTGATACCGACCAGCACGTCGAATTCGCCGCGGCGAAGGTCGCGCAGGATCTTCACGCGTTCGAGCGTCTCCACTTCGGAGTGCAGGTAACGGCAGCGCACGTTGAGCTCGGAATAGTAGCCGGTCAGGTCCTCCGCCATGCGCTTGGTCAGCGTGGTCACGAGGACGCGCTCGCTCCGTTCGGCGCGCGCCCGGATCTCGCCCAGCAGATCGTCCACCTGGTTGCGCGTTGGCCTCACCTCGATTTCGGGATCGATCAGACCGGTGGGCCGGATGATCTGCTCCACCACCACGCCGCCGGAACGCGTCAGCTCGTACGGGCCGGGCGTGGCCGAGACGTAGACCACCTGGTCCACGCGGTGCTCAAACTCCTCGAAGTTCAGCGGCCGGTTGTCGAGCGCCGAGGGCAGCCGGAATCCGTAGTCCACCAGGATTTGCTTGCGCGAGCGGTCGCCAAAGTACATGCCGTGGAGTTGCGGCACGGTCTGATGGCTCTCGTCGATGAAGAGCAGGGCGTCCTGCGGCAGATAGTCGAGCAGCGTGGGTGGGGGCTCTCCAGGTAGCCTCCCGGAAAGGTGCCGCGAGTAATTCTCGATGCCGTGGCAGTAGCCCATCTCCTTCATCATTTCCACGTCGAAGCGCGTGCGCTGCTCCAGGCGCTGCGCCTCCACGAGTTTTCCCTGCTTTTCGAGCTCGCCGTGCCACCAGTCGAGCTCCTCCAGGATCTTGTCGATGGCTGACTCGCGGCGGTCCGCCGGCATCACGTAGTGGGTGCGGGGGTAAATGGGGAGGCGCGGAAAAGTCCGCTTCACCTGGCCGAGCAAGGGATCGATCTCCGCGATCGATTCGATCTCATCGCCGAACATCTCGATGCGAAAGGCCGCGTCCTGGTACGTGGGGTAGATCTCAATCACGTCGCCGCGCACGCGGAAAGCGCCCCGCCGGAAATCGTAATCGTTGCGCTCGTACTGGATCTCGACCAGCCGCCGCAGAATGTCGTTGCGGGAAATCTTCTGGCCCTTCTCCACCACCAGCAGCATGCCGTAATAGGCTTCGGGCGACCCGAGGCCGTAAATGCAGCTCACGCTTGCCACGATCAGGCAATCGCGCCGCTCGAACAGGGACCGCGTGGCCGAAAGCCGTAGCTTGTCGATCTCGTCGTTGGTCGTCGCTTCTTTCTCGATATAGACGTCGCTCGCGGGAACGTACGCTTCCGGCTGGTAATAGTCGTAGTAGCTCACGAAATACTCGACGGCGTTTTCCGGAAAGAAGCCCTTGAATTCGTGATAGAGCTGGGCGGCCAGCGTCTTGTTGTGCGCCAGGACCAGCGTGGGACGGTTCACGGCCTCAAGCACCTTGGCCATGGTGAAAGTCTTGCCGGAGCCGGTCACACCGAGCAACACCTGGTGCTTCTGCCCGGCGCGGACGCCTTCCAGCAGTTCCTCGATCGCGGTCACCTGATCGCCGCGCGGCTGATAATCGGAATGAACTTTGAAGTCCATGGATTAAGTCTACAGTTTACTGCCGACAGTTCACAGCCGGCAGTTGCCGGCCGGTTATGGCGTTTCGGTCTCAAGCAGAGGCGATCGCAAGCTGCGCAGCCGTTTTCACATCCGCGACTTCGTGTCCCCAGCCTGAGTCTTCTGGTTCGTTCCGACCGAGAACAGTTGATAATCGGAATAGGTGTGGCGGTTGTGATACGTCTGCCCGAAGAAATCTGAAGTGACATCGACCACTTGAGGAAGCCAGAAAACCGCCGGGCTCTTGTGGAAACGGACCTCCTGGAAAACGGCCGAGGTGCTCAGCCGCGACAGGCCGGCAAAGCTCAAAGGCGCGAGCAGTTCGGTCTGCATGCGCGCCACCTGGAAGCTGGCGGCGTCGATCCAGGCAATACCCTGCAGGATGAGAGGGATCACTTTTCCGGAGAGCACGTATTGTCCTGCGACAGCCTCTTCTGCGGCGTGGCCGGTAAAGGCGATCACCTCGGTGCGCCGCCCGTCGATGGTTTGTGAGCCCAGATACTTGAAATCGTATTGCGGCTGGCGATCGGGGCCCAATTCCATGGGCATTGAAGCAAAGCCTGAAGTCTTCACAAAGCCCGGTTTCGGGTCCTTGAAGGCTTCCTCCCGGCCCTGCAGGTCCGTGCGGTATTCTTTGAGCGTGGCGTTGTTTCCGGGGCTCGTCACGATAAGATACCGGAACTGCTGCCGGACCACGTGACCCCGGGGCGAGCCGTTCGGTTTCAGCCGCTCTTCCTCCACGGTTTCGAGTGAAGCCGTGTTGCCGAAGTTGGCGGAAAAAGCGCGGACGTTCTCGGCGACGCGGGTCAGGAGCTGGGGCAGCGACGACTGGTCGGAATCGGGGGCCAGACCGTTCAGCGCCGGAATCCGCGCTTGCAGCTGGTCCAAAGGCAAGCCGGCCAGAGGTTGCGCCCAGTAATAAGCCGTCATCGCCTCCTCCCGATCGCTCGATCCCCGCTGACCGAGGCCGGGCTGCAATGCCGGCCAGGCCACCGTGGCGGCCAGAAGCACGATCGCAGGCAGGCGCGAGGCGGACATGACTCCACCAGCATGCCGCAGCGTGAACGTTCGGCGCAACCGCCGCGTCAGGACCACGCGTTGACGCCGCGAGCGCGGCTGATGCCGGCGGCGCCACGCCCGCGCCTAAGCCAACTCGCAACGGGATTCATCCATCGAATGCTTCATACTGCAAGCGGGGGCCGGAGGGGCCTTGTTGCTGCTAATGCGCGAAAAGTGGGCTGGATGCAGGTTCCGGCGTTCCAGCAGGCGACCGTATCGCTCGAGGACTATGCGCCGCATGCCGGGCGTTCTGCTGGCGGCCCTTCTCTCGTTGCCGGGAGGTTTGCCTTTGCCGGCGCTGCAGCAGCCGGTTCAGCAGCAACCTGGTTCGCAACAGCCGGCCCCCCAACAACCCAATACCCAGCAACCCGCCGCTCAGCCATCAAGTTCGTCGCAACCCGTTCTGCAAAAGCCCGGCCCGCAGCAATCGACGGTCAAGGTTGAAGTCAAGGTGGTGAGCGTCTACGCCACGGTGCGCCAGAAGAAAGGCGAGATCGTTCGCGATCTCACCAAGGACGACTTCACGCTGGCCGAGGACGGCCGTCCGCAGACCATCAGCTACTTTTCGCGGGAAAGCGACCTGCCGCTCGCGCTCGGCCTGCTGGTTGATACCAGCGGAAGCCAGCGACGGGTGCTCGACCAGGAACGCAGCGTCAGTTCAACCTTTCTCGACCAGGTGTTGCGCGTCAACAAAGACCAGGCCTTCTTGATTCACTTCGACAGGGAAGTGGAGCTTCTGCAGGACCTCACTTCTTCGCGCGAAAAGCTGCAGGCGGCGATCGGGCAGATTGGAGCGCCGCAGATGGCCGATCGCGACCCCGATGATCCGGAATCGCAAGGCGGCGGACAGGGTACGCGGCGGGGCGGCTATGGAGGCGGCGGAACGCTGCTTTACGACGCCGTATACCTTGCCTCAAACGAGATCATGCTGCACCAGCAAGGACGGAAGGCCCTGATCGTACTCTCCGACGGAGTCGACCGCGGCAGCAAAGAAACCCTGGCGAGCGCCGTGGAAGCGGCCGAGCGCGCGGACACGCTGGTCTACTCCATCCTGTTTACCGACGACGAAGATTACGGCAATCGCGGCTACGGTGGCATGGGAGGTATGGGCGGGATGGGGCGGCACGGCGGCCACGGCCGATACCCGCAGGAGTGGCGTCCTGACGGCAGGAAGATTCTCGAGCAGATTTCCAAGGCCACGGGCGGCCGCCTGTTTCAAGCGTCCAAGAAGGAGCCCCTGGAGCAGATCTACGACAGCATTCAGGAAGAACTCCGCAATCAATACAGCCTGGGCTACACGCCCGACCGCGCGAGCCCCGGACCCGGCTATCACAAAATCACGTTGACGGTAAAACAGAAGGATCTGGTCGTGCAGAGCAGGGCTGGGTACTACGCCGACCGGTAGAATGGTCCGGCCGCCAGCCCTTGCCTGCTCGCCGCCATACGCGATCAGGGGGCTCGGCTAAACGATGGGCGCGAATCCGCCGCGCAGCGCGGTAATGGTGTCATTTCAAAAATGAGTGGCAGGGGACGTGCTGGAAATATTGGGTTTGAATTGCTCGGCGCTTCCGGTGTACCCTTGCGGGCATGACGGCTTACCGAGTGACCGCCGCAGGCAGATCGGACCTAGAAACAATCACCTACCTGTGTGACGAGTGCGAGACGGGCATCGAGCTCCATCCTGAAAAAGCGAGGGTGCCGGATAATTGTCCCTCTTGTTCCAAGCCTCTGCCAGAAGGGGCGAAGGCTGCGCTGGCCGCAATCGGTCGTTTCCATCGTGAAGCCAAGGCGCTGGAAGAGCAGACCGGAAAGCCTGCCTTTCGATTCGAGATCAAGAGTGAACCCTAAACTTCCAATTCTCTTTTTCGCGGTTCTTGCGGTGCTGGCCGCGTTGCTGTCTCCATCGGCGCTCCGGTCGCAGGACGCTTACCAGACCGGTAAATACGTTGACCTCAACTCAGATGAATACGACAAGCTGATCAGCAACCCGAACACTGGGGCTCCCGTCACGGTGCGCCGCAGGGAGAATTTTCTCAGCGTCCAGGTTGGCGATATCGTCATTGTGGGCGAGTGCGTCACCAAAGAGAACATGCTCGGTCGCATTCACAATCCCTGTCAGCCTGGGAACTGGATCATTGGCGACCCTATCGAGGTGAGGCTCAAAGGCCACCTGATGTTTTTGAAAAGTCCGAACGGCAAGGAGGTCAAGACGCGGATCGTCAAGCGCGTTCGGGTGGAGGCAGACGCCAAGAAATGAAAAAGCCCGCTGGCGGGCGGGCTTCAAACCTTAATCTTATGTTCTCGCCGCGTGTGGTACGGCTCCGAAAGGAGCATAACACATGTCAGCGGATTCTTGTGAACAAGACGTTGGTGCTTTCTCCTCCTCTCGCCTCAGCCCTCAAAACTCACCTTCCGGCTGTCAGGGTTCCCTAGACCCCGTATTGGATGACCTTGTTTGCAGTGGACCTCCACCAGTACCCAGGAATCAGACTCTTGGACGAGTTCTTGGGACGCTAAGAGTTCCGGGATGGGTTTGCGAATTAGGACGGGAATTCCGCACGTTTCTTCATCGCAGCGGAACTCTAATACGGCTGCGTAAGGTTCCGTTGTGCGATCTTGGCCCGCACTTTGGCGAGGACTCCAGCGGACATTTAACGATCTGTACTCGTACACGTGGCCGCAGGTGGGACACGCATAGATTTCAAAGGCTGAATAGCTGGTCATCCCTGGGCGATCTGGAGATTTTCCTAGCTGGCTGGAACGCGGGAGCCAGATGGTGTGACGAGAGCCCGCACTCTTGTTGTTGCACTTCACGAAACGCAGTTGGTCAGGTTGATCAATTGCCATGTATGTCGGCTCCTTTTGACGTTGATTCACGTTTCGATTTGAAACCTGTAGGGCGGAGATTCTAACGCGCATCTCCGCCCGTCGCAACCGAGTTAAGCGGCCCATTCGCGCCGGTTCGCTGTGAGCAAATCGGCCAGC
>DASZIG010000047.1:0-45629 GCA_035949375.1 Terriglobia bacterium
TGAAAATTGCGGGCGCTCGTGTATTCGATCTGCAAATAGCCTTGATCGCACTTGAAAACGGCGCCACGGAACTTTGGAGCCATGACCGCGGCTTCGGAGTCCTGCCAGGGTTGGTCGTGCGCGATCCATTGTAGATCATCCGTGTACGGCAGCGAGCTTGGGGTAGGTTCCGATTTGTGCAGCGAATTCGCCCCAGATGGCCGCCGCACGGACCAAGCGTGGGACGGGCCGACTGGCGCAGAGGGGGGCTCTGCGATTCAGTGGGCTTGCTTCGATCTGACTCTGAAATCGCACAGCTCTGCTGTTCGCCAGCCTGCCGCGTTTCTTGACGGCCTGCTAGGCTAGAAGCCGGTCTATCGTTGAGAGCGTTTACTATTACTGTAAGACAGTTCGGGAAATCCGAATCTTACCCGGCTCCATCCCTTGCGCTCGGGCCGCATTGTATTTGACACAAGCTGATTCTAGGTTTTCCACCATCTGATCGAGCTGAGGCTTATAGTAAATGGGCGCGAGGCCATTCGGTTGTGGCAGCTCCTCCACTCGTCGTTTCCATTGTTTATCAAGCGTCGCGATACTCGCAAACGCGCTCCCGAATACCGCGTGGCAGAAATCCATTCCATCGCCTTGCTTTACTCGAAACCCTCGGTCACGCAATAAATTTCGTATCAGGTTCACATAAACAAATGTCGCGGCCATATCGTTTCGAAACGGCAGTTCCCGGAACGAGCGATCAATCCAAGAGGGGTCACGTTTGATCTCAGCGCGATATTCCGTAATTTTCCGATCCAGCGACTCATCAAGTTTCCTGTTGTCGCTGACGAGGCGGTCCTTGCCGGTCGCCAGCCACTGGACCAGCGCGTCGAGACTGAAGAAGTCATCGTCGAATACGACGAGTTTGTTATCTCTACCACAATTTGTCACTTTGATTTTAAAGAAAACTCTCGCCAGATCGCTTTCCGTGAAGGCCGTGCCGCCTTTGATCCCCTTCAATTCCATATCGCACGCCTCAAAGGTATTCAGTTTGACGGGGTACCAATGACGGCCGATCTCTCGGAGAAATCCCATAACCAAGTCCCGCGATCTACCCTCCGGCCCGACCAATTCCACTGCGTTCGCCACTGAAAACAGGATTTCAGCGCTCCCTCCCTTCAAAATATTTATGAATCGCCCTCTGCGAACTGCATCCCCTTTGGCGAGACCAATGAGCGCAAAGTTATCCAAGTAAATCGCCATGCCCTCTACTGTCATTTTCAGGTTAAACGGTATTCGCCCATCTCCCGCTTCGATCCTTATCACGGGACACCTCCTCACGTTTCGGTTATCCCCAGTGGCGGCCTTTCGACAAACGCCGCCAATATACCAGAATTGGGGTATTTATTTGACTCAGGCCGGCTGGCGCATAGCGAGGCTATGCGATTCATGCTGTCAGGCATGCCGCCGATCTGCCCATTGATACCCATTCTACGGCCGCCACTACGAGCCTAGCCAGTTGCAAGTTCATCACCGCCTGCGCTTAGGGACGCGCCAAGCTTCTTGGCGCCGACCGTTTCCGCTGGAACTTTGTCGCGAGTTCCGTCAAGTTCGCCAGAAAACGCCCTCCTGCCCATTGCCGGCGAATGTGACGGTTGCCTCGCCTCGGAATCGCAGAGTTTCACTCTGTGCCAGCCGGCGGACTTTCGCTCTCAAGGGGCTCGGTGAGGACCCTGGTTGGTAGCGCCCTCTGCGGCACTCGCCGCCAGCATTCGCTTGGTGAGCGCGGCTTTGAAACCAGCGATGCGATGGCGCTGCTTCTCTTGTTCGCTTTCAGGCAACAGCGGGAGCAACTTCTCCGCTGCGTCCAAGCGCTCTGCGAGAGTGTCACGCTGTTTTTCGGCCTCCGGCTTTCGTCGCCGCTCTTCATCGACAACGGCTTGAACGGGGGTTGCCTGTTCGTCCTTCTCTTGCTCATGCTCGCGCTTTACAGCCGCCCGCGCGAGGGTGAGGTAGACTTGCTGCCCCCATTCGCCCATCCCAAAGTTCACAGCAACGCAAACCAACCGCACGTTTCCGACGACGTAGCCTTGACCAGCATGGATTTGATCAATACTCGGGGCGTAGGGGTGTTTCACCAACACGTCAGGGAAGCGCGTGAGATTGAATTTAATTCCGGTGACGTCGCACGCTCCCCCTTGGTCTTCATAGAGTTTCGCCAAAAACTCGGGCGGCTTATCAAGATTGAATTCCAATCCCGCCCTTATTGCGCGGGCCCTCGCGCTCGATAAGAGATGATTCAGGAATTTTCGAGGATCGGTTAGGTCTTCGACCTCTTCAGAACTCGCTATTCCTGTCGTCCCGATGCCACCAGCTTTGCGCAGGGCCGCTTTAATTCCGGCGATTTGAATCGGGGCGCAATCAAACTCAGCCGCGAGTTTGTAGACATCCGTATCACCTTGCTCGATTCGGTGGCGAATCTGTTGCTTCACTTCTTCCGTCAGTTCGTGCTCTTTTTTTGCAAAGAAAGGCCGCAACTCTGTCGATGCCATGATTCACTCCTTTAACATGGGTAGGAAGCAAGTCTTTTCGCCAACACACCTGTCTGGGTATTGTCTTCAAGCGACGTGGTCGACGAGAAGATCAAGGCACTTTCGGACTGGCGATACGTTTTGCGCAGCGATACTGATAATCGATGGTAAATGACCCCCACTGCGCTTATCGCAGTCCAAGCTCTCTTTTTGCCTCACTCCAGGGGGTGCCAGGTTTGCCAGCGTTGCGTTCGATGGCGGCGTTCAGGTCGCGCAGGTCTTCCAAGTCTTCGACCCTCCGGCGGAGGCGCTGGAGATCCGAATGGAGCTTGCGGACGGTGGGACGGTCCGGTTCCGTGTCTGTGTGGTCTTATTCATAGGCCTCTTTCCGATGCTTTACAGCATACACAAGAATGGCAGATCTCCACGCTTCATCGCTTCTCCAAGAGGTGGTCGAGCGACTGGTAGGCCAGCACATCTTGCATCCCGTCGTTCAAATCGTCGGCAAAGCGGTTGATTTTCTCCGGCGCGTTCGCGGTGGGAGAGATACCCGCGCAGCACATCGTCAATCACCGCCGACCGGGAACGCTCTTTCCCTGCCATGCGGTCGATGCCTCGAACGACTTCGCGGGACAGGGTGAGTGAGGTTTTCATTTTCGTTCTCATACTACCAATATACTACCTTTGGATGAGCAGGTAGCGCGGACCACCGGTTTTGTGGTCCGCGGCTTTTCGACGAACCGTCGTGGCGGTGTCGTATACTCCAGCGCCATGGCCGGGCTTCTACGAGTATTCGAGCGTGAGCGCGGATGAGCAAGAACGACCCTGCGCTTTAATCATCGACCGCGTGAGAATGCCTCCGACCTGCGCGCGAATTTGATTGATCACACACTCGCCGAAAAGCCTCGCCGAAAAGCCGCAGACCGCAACCTCGGCGGTCTGCGCTACCTCCTGCGCTACCTAATTTGCCGCTGAGAAAATTGGGACTGTGTAGCCCCCCGAGCTAGCCCCGCGTTATTCTCTCGAAAAGCCAAAAAAAAAAGAATCTAAAATTTTGCAAAACGAAGCCACCAAGCCCAATAGAATCAATAAATCGACCTGAAAAATGGGTCAAAACGAAGCCAAACGAAGCGAAACCCGGTCCGGCTAAGTCCTTTAGAATGGCACCAGCGGCGGCGCAGCCTGAAAACAAAGCCACGAAAGCCGAATTGGTAACGTGTTCCATATTTCTTCCGGACCGCGCATCGCACTTTCACCATGCCAGCGGTCGAAATTCGGGGTGCGCAAATAATCGTTGAAGGACCCAGGGAAAGCGCGATACTAGTCCGGCGCGAATCTCGCAAGAGAGCGCATCGAGCAGGCGCCGCTGAATCGGGGGACCACATGACGAAGGCACGACTTGCTGCACCTGGGATGATCATCCTGGCGACGCTCGCGGCACTTGTGCCGAGGTTCGACAGGCCAGCCATGGCACAGGGACCAGCCGGCGCCCCGGTTGCCAAGACGGCCCCGCCGATCGAGGCGTCGCAGCCGGACTCGTCGAGCCATGCGCCCGTGGGCCATGACCTGACGGCCGCCGACGTCGAAGCTTTCCTCGACGGCGTGATCCCCATCGAGATCATGGGTGAAGACATCGCGGGTGCGACCGTCGCCGTGGTGAAGGACGGGCAACCCCTCGTGGTGAAGGGCTACGGCTACGCGGATGTCGCGAAGAAGACCCCGGTCACGGGGGACGCCACCCTCTTCCGGCCCGGGTCGATCTCAAAGCTCTTTACCTGGACCGCCGTGATGCAGCAAGTCGAGCAGGGCAAGCTCGACCTCGATCGCGACGTCAATGACTATCTCGATTTCAAGATTCCGGCGACCTACGCGAAGCCCATCACGCTTCGCAACCTGATGACGCACACGCCGGGATTCGAGGAGTCTTTCAAGAACCTCATTCTCGACACCGACCACATCGTGCCGCTCGGACCCTACCTGGCCGGGCACATTCCGCAGCGCATTTTCCCGCCCGGGCCCGTCCCCGCCTACTCGAATTACGGCGCGGCGCTCGCGGGCTACATCGTCCAGCGCGTTTCCGGGCAGCCGTTTCCGGAATACATCGAGGCGCACATCTTCAAGCCGCTGGGCATGGCGCGTTCCACTTTCGTGCAGCCGCCGCCTGCGGATCTGAAACCGCTGATGTCGGACGGATACATCACGGCCTCGGATCCGCCGCATCCCTTCGAGGTGATCCTCGACTCGCCCGCCGGAGGGCTCTCCACGACGGCCGCCGACATCTCGCGCTTCATGATTGCCCATCTGCAGAACGGCCAGTACGCGGGCGCGGTAATCCTGCGGCCTGAGACGGCCGCGCTGATGCACGCGCCGCAGTCCGGCCCGCATCCCGCGCTGAACAAGATGGCGCTTGGCTTTTACGAGGACAGTCTCAACGGGCACCGTATCATCGGCCACGGCGGCGACACCATCTACTTCCACAGCGAACTCGCCCTGATCCTCGATTCGCAGGTGGGCCTCTTCGTGTCCTACAACAGTGCCGGCAGGGGCAACATGAGCGATCGATCGGCGCTCGTCGAGAAGTTCATGGACCGGTACTTCCCGGCGTCCAAGCCCGAGGAGCCCGCGATTGCGAGCGCAAAACGCGATGCCCAGGAGGTGGCAGGCCTCTATCGGAGCAGCCGGCGGTCTGAGACCACCATTCTCAGCATGGAAGTCGCCTTCGATCAGGTGAAGGTGAACGCCAACGCCGACGGCACCATCACCGTGAACGGTCTGGGAGGACGAGGCGGGGAGTTCACGAGTATGCGCGAGATCGCGCCCATGGTGTTCCACAGCCGGAAGGACAACTCGCGCGTGGCCTTCGCGCGGGATGCATCGGGACAGCCGGTGCTCTGCCTCGACTTTCCTGTCTTCGTGTTCGAGCGCGTGCCGTGGTATAAGAGCACCAACTTGAATCAAGGTGTCTTCTTCGGGAGCCTCGTCATCTTCGGACTGGCGCTCGTGTTTTGGCCGCTGGCGGCCATCCTGCGCTGGCATCACGGCCGGCCGCTCGAGCTTGTCCCATGGGAGCGCAAGGCGCGGACGCTCGCGCGCCTCGTCTGCTTGATCGACGCAGCCTTCGTGGTCGCCTGGATTGTGTTCGGGGCCGCTGCTGAGAAGAACCTCAGCCTGCTGAGCGACTCTTTCGATCCGTGGATGCGGCTCATGCAGCTTGCGGGCCTGATCGGCGTGCTCGGAATGTTCCCGGTTGTCTACAACGCATGGCGCGCCTGGGGGAATCGCGAGCGTTGGTTTTGGAGCAAGGCCGGTGAGACCGCGATCGCAGCTGCGTGCGTCGCCCTGACATGGTTCGTGCTCAACTGGCACCTGCTGACCGTGAGCCTGAATTACTAGGGAAACCGCGGGAGCGGTGACCGCGTCCGGAGTTTGGCGCCGGGCGCCTAAGATCTCTTTGGAGATCAACCCCATCGGGGGCCGACGGTTTGGGCGACAACCGGCGAGAACCACGGAGGAGGAGCGAAGGAGCCGACCGCCC
Organism: Terriglobia bacterium; assembly: GCA_035949375.1. Classification (GTDB taxonomy): domain Bacteria; phylum Acidobacteriota; class Terriglobia; order UBA7540; family UBA7540; genus Gp13-AA77. The sequence continues at coordinate 6,037 of DASZIG010000047.1, forward strand.
TCGCGGGGAGGTGATTCGTTGTCCAGATTTTTGGGGCCACGCGTCCCCCCTCCCGATATCACTACCTGGCTACCGGGTGCGTGACCCCCTCAGGCTGGCTCGGCCTTGACAGTTCCTCTTGTAATTTGGTTTGCTGGTTGATGTCAAACGTCAAATTACGTCATTCGACGCCATTTGGCGTAGCGCGCCTGTCGTCCGGGGGGTAACGGTTATGAACGAGTCCGGTCGAAAACTAGTCGGCTGGAAGGAGGTGGCCGAGTATCTCGGTACATCTCCCCGCACCGTGCAGCGGTGGGAGCGGGAGAAAGGTCTGCCCGTCCATCGCGTGCCGGGGAGCAACGGCCACTCCGTTCTTGCCGACCCGGAAGAGCTCGATCGCTGGCTCAGGTCGGACGCGCAGAGCCGGCTTGAATCCACGCTTGCGCGATCGATGCCCGCGATCGGGCAGCAGCCCGGCCGGCCCGCTGCTCACGGTACGCTTCCACATTTCGAGGGCCATGGCGACACCGAGCAGGCCCAAGCGAGGCGCTCCCCCGCGCTTCGAACCGTGGCGATCGCGGCGTCAGCCCTGATCCTGCTTTTGGGAGTCGGATTGATTCTTGCGCGCTCAGCCGGTTCGGGGGCGACCGCCGTTTCCCGCGTCGTGCAGACTGCCCGGCCCGCCATCGCCTCGGTGACAGCCATCCAGCCAGCGGCTGACCAGGTGATCGTAATCAAGGGCCACGGCCTCGGAGTCCACACCTACTATGCGAACGGCGACACGCCTTTTCTGGCCATCCGCGACAAGACGGCGGGATGGGCGGCGGGACGCATCATCCCTGAGAACTGGGACGAGGTTACACTCAACGTCGCGCACTGGACCGATTCTGAGATCGACGTGACGGGGTTCGCCGGCGCCTACGGGCAGCATTGGTGGAAGCTGAATCCCGGCGACCACATTGAGGTCGCGGTGTGGAATCCGCAGACACAGTCAGGACCCGCGACTTACGAGTTGACCGTAAGCTCACCTCAGCTCGCGCAAAAGTGACGGGTCGCCGTGAGGCAGGACCGGCAACGGGAATTGCGACTGCGCGTCAAGCCCGTCATCACCACCGGCGCCGGGTCGGTGAGGACCCACTGCCGCCGGGCGCGCCGGCGCGTAAACGCGCACGTAATCCACCAGCATCTGCTGCGGAAATTGCGTGCCGGCGTCAGGGTCGCCGGGCCAGTCGCCGCCCACGGCCAGATTGAGAAGAACGAAGAACGGATGGTCAAACGCCCAGCCCGTGCCGTGCGGCATGCCCTGCGGCGTGGCGGTGAAATAGAGATTGCCATCCACGTAGAAGCGAATCACCTTGGGTTCCCATTCCACCGCGAACACATGGAAGGCGTCAGCGAAACGCTCCCCGTGAGGTAGCTCAAGAACCGCGGTCATATCGTCGGTGCCGCGGCCCCCAGGACCCGGGCCGTGCAGGCTTCCGTGGACGCTCGAGGGCTCCTTGCCGATGTTCTCCATGATGTCGATCTCGCCGCAACTGGGCCACTGCGTCTTGTCGATGTCGGCGCCGAGCATCCAGAAGGCCGGCCACATTCCCTGCCCGTAGGGAATCCGGATGCGAGCCTCGAAGCGTCCATAGGTCCCGGAAAACAACCCCAGAGTCTTGATTCGAGCCGACGTGTAGGCGCGCGTAACGGTGCCCGCTGCGCCTGGCGCTGCGGAACGCGCGGGCCCTGGGTCGGCCGGTCCGCTGAAGGATTCCCGCCGGGCCGTGATCACCAGATTGCCGTCGTGGATCGAGGCATTCTCAGGACGATTCGTGTAGTACTCGAGCTCGTGATTGCCCCACCCGTTCCCGCCGATTCCCAAATCGTAGGTCCACTTGCCGGGGTCCGGCGCGGAGCCCTCGGGGCCGTTGAACTCATCACTCCACACCAGCGTCCAGCGGGGCTGCACGTGGTGGGGGCCCTGAACGGCCTGGCCGTGCGCGACCACGGCCGCGCCGGCGCACGCCAGGATCACGTAGAGCAACACGGTGGCCGCGCGAGAAGTCCTCACCGCAGCACCAGCAGAAGGGCCAGAAGGCAAAGCCAGAGGCCGTCCATAAAATGCCAGTAGATGCTCGTGACCTCGACCGCCGTGCGGCGTCGCACGCCCCAACGAATTTCCCGCGCGCGCACGGCGAGGTAGAACAGGGCGATCAGCCCGCCCGCGAGGTGCAGAGCATGAGCTCCGGTCACGACATAGAAAAGGGCGCTGCTCGGATTGCCCGTCAGATAGACGCCGGCGGAAAGGAGCCGGCGCCACGCGATCCATTGCCCGGCGAGAAAAGCGAGTCCGAGGCCGAGAGTCACATAAAGCCAGCGGCGAAAGGCGCGGGCGTGGTCCGCGGCAAGGGCGCGCCGCGCAAGCTCCAGTGTCCCGCTGCTTCCGAGAAGCACGAGCGTGTTCAGATACAGCACCGGCGGCAGCGGCGTCTCGGTCCAGTTGCCGCCCAAGCGCTTCCGCCAGGCAAAAACAGACGCCAGGCTGATGAAGAGCATCGACACCGAGGCGAGGGCCGCGTAGATCCCGGCGCGGCTCGCGGAGTCAGGCGTGTGCCATCCCATCGGATTCCAGTTTCCGAAGTCGCCGCCGCCGCGGTCAATATCCGTCGGGCCGCGGTCGAAGTCGTTGATGGCTGGAGAGGGCGAAAAGGACGGAAGGTCGGATTCGGAAGGCGCCTTAGGGGGCGAGGCAGTCGGCATAGAGACTCCGGCGGGCGGGCCGCCGCTCTCATCCGCGGTCTTGCAACTGAAGGACCGTGGAACCCGTGGGTTCACCAGGTAAGATGGCAGAACTGTGCTGCCAGGGTGCGCCCTTCTCAGTCCAGTGCCGGGTGAAAACGTCGCTCATCGTGATGCCGATCAGGACCGCCAGCCACAGCAGCGCCGCCAGAATCACGACCCGGGTCATCCCCGTCTGATATTTCAGGTGCATGAAGAACAACACCACCAGGCTGGCTTTGCAGACGGCGATCACCAGCGCGACGACGGTATTGAAGGGCCCGAGATCAATAAACGCGGCCCCGGTCGTTATCGCCGTCAGCACGATCAGGGACGCGAAGATGACGAAATACAGCTTCTTCGGGAGGACGTGCTCAGACATAGCGCCCTCCGATCAGATAGAGCAGCGGAAACAGGAAAATCCACACGATGTCCACAAAGTGCCAGTAGAGTCCCACGAGCTCGACCCAAAGAAAGTTGCCCTTCGTAACCTTCCCTTGCTTGGCGAAGATCAACAGGGTGGTCAGCAGGCCGAGGCCGATCACCATGTGCAGGGCGTGGACCCCTGTCATCACAAAGTAGAAAATGAAGAAGAGTCCGACGTGCGGCACGGTGGCGTGAAAATGGTGAATCATGTCGAGGCTTTCGCCGCGAGGCGCAAAGTTCAGGCCGGGCACCAGGCCTTCGAGATAGTCTCCGTACCACTCATAGCGCAGCTTCACGTAGACAAAGGCGAAGCCCATGATCCAGGTCAGGACCACGTAGACGGTCAGGGCGGTCTGCCTGCGAAGCTGCGCCGAGCGCACGCCCAGGGCCATCGTCAAGCTGCTGCAGATCAACAGGACCGTATACGAGGCGCCGTACTTGATCTTCAACAGGTGGCTGCCCGCCGTGAAGGCCTCAAAGTATAGATTGCGGTAGAGGGCGTAGCCGCAGAACAGTCCCCCGAAGAACAGCACTTCGGTGGCCAGGAACAGCCACATGCCGAACGTGTCGGCTTGCGTCTGCTGCTCGAAGTCATCGAACTGGTGCGCCACCAGGGCGGCGCTGTCGTGTCCATCAGCCAACGTGAGCCTCCTCAGGCCCATAGGCGTACGCCTCTTCCACAACCGGGGTTTCGTCAAAATTGTTGGTGGGCGGAGGCGAAGGGATGGTCCATTCCAGGCCCTTGGCTCCCCAGGGATTCGGACCGGCCACCGGACCCTTGAAGGCCGACCATGTGAAATAGATCAACGGAATAAGATATCCCAAAGCGAGGATGGAAGCGCCCGCCGACGACATCACGTTCAGCACCTGGAATTCCGCGGGGTAGACGGCGTAACGCCGCGGCATACCGAGGTAGCCCAGGATGAATTGCGGCCCGAAGGTCAGATTGAATCCGGCGAAGACCAGCAGGCAGGCAAAGCGCGCCCAGGCCTCCGGATAGAGTTTCCCCGTCATTTTGGGCCACCACAAGTGCATGCCGCCGAGGTATCCCATGATGGCGCCGCCCACCATGACGTAATGGAAGTGAGCCACCACGAAGTACGTGTCGTGCAGATGGACGTCGGTTCCGAGGGACGCGAGGAACAGGCCCGTCAGGCCGCCGATCGTGAAAAGCCCGATGAACCCGATGGCGTAAAGCATGGGAGTGTCGTACGAAACCGACGCCTTGTGCATGGTGGCGGTCCAGTTAAACACCTTGATGGCCGAGGGAATCGCGACCGCGAAGCTCAGCGCGGAGAAGACGAATCCGGCATACACCGACTGACCGGTCAGGAACATGTGATGTCCCCAGACCATGAACGATATGGCGGCGATCGATACGCTCGAGAAGGCGACAAAGCTGTACCCGAAGACGCGCTTGCGGCATCCGGCGGCCACCAATTCGCTCACCACGCCCATCGACGGCAGAATCAGGATGTAGACCTCGGGATGACCGAAGAACCAGAACAGGTGCTGGAACAGGATCGGATCTCCGCCGAGCGCCGGATCGAAGATCCCCACGTGGAAAATGCGCTCGAGCGCGATCAGGGCAAGGGTGATGGCGATCACTGGCATGGCCAGCACGAAAATCACGCTGGTGGCGTACAGCGCCCAGATAAACAAGGGCAGTCGGAACCAGGTCATCCGCGGCGCACGCATCTTGTGGATGGTGACCATGAAGTTCAGCCCGGTGAGAATCGACGAGAACCCGGAAATGAAGATTCCCACGGCCGCCGAAAGCACGTTGCCGTTGGCGTAAGTGGTGCTCAGCGGCGTGTAGAGCGTCCAGCCGGTGTCGACTCCGCCGCGAATGACGGAGAACATGAACACGGAGCCGGCCAGCATGAAGATGTACCAGCTCAGCAGATTCAGCTTTGGGAAGGCGACATCGCGGGCGCCGATCATGATCGGGATCAGGAAGTTTCCCAGCACCGTGGGAATCGACGGGGCCAGGAAGAAGAAAATCATGATCAGCCCGTGCGCGGTGAAGAGCTTGTTGTAGCTGGCCGGTTCCATCAGAGCGCCTGTGGGCTCGACCAGGTTCAGGCGCATCAACGTAGCCATCAGGCCGCCAACCGCGAAGAAGCCGGTGATGGCGAACAGATAGAGCCAGGCGATGCGCTTGTGATCGGTGGTGAAAAGCCAGGAGCGCCAGCCATAATCGGCGTTCAGGTAATGCACTTCCGGCATGGTCGGCGCTTCAACTTCAACCGCGACGGCGCTCATTGCTTTGTTGCCTTCCTTTCCCCGGGAGGTCCGAATGACTTGATATAGGCGATCAGTTGCAGGACCTCCTCCTCATTCATCTGGCCTTGGTAGGTCGGCATGTTGGGCGGATAACCGACAATCGCTTCCGGCCCGAGGATCGATTCGCGCAGGTAAGCGTCGTCCGCCGTCACGGTCTTGCCGTTCTGCAGCTTGACCTCAGTCCCGTAGAGGCCCTGAAGGGGCGGCACGCCGGGCTTGCCTTCGGGCGTATGGCACTCGTTACAGCCCAACTGCCCGAACAGCCGCTCGCCGGTGACCGACATCGGCTTGGCGTTCAGCTGGCTCGCGAGCCACCGCGCGTAGTCCTCGTGGGACAACACCACGATCGTGCCCACCATATGGGAATGGCCCATGCCGCAAAACTGGTCGCAGAAGAGGTGGAATTCGCCCGTCTTGGTGGCTTCGAACCATTCGGTGGAATACATGCCCGGAACCACATCGCGCTTCATCCGGAAGGCGGGCACGCCGAAGTCATGGATCACGTCCTCGGAGGTCATGGTCAGCTTGATGGGCTCGTGCACCGGAACGTGCAGCGTGTTGATTTCACGCGGACCCTCGGGATGCTGCACTTTCCACATCCATTGCTTGCCCACCACGAAGATCTCCGTGGCCGACGGCGGCGGCGTGGATGCTCTCATGAAGACGTGCGCCGACCACACGAAGATCAGGACGCAAATGAGCGATGGAATGATCGTCCAGGTCAGCTCCAGCTTGAGATTTCCCTCGTACTGCGGCGGCACTTCGTCCTTGTCGCGCCGGCGATACTTGATGGCGAAGTAGAAAACCGTGGCGAAGATCAGCCCCGCGAAAAAGATCGTCAGCGCGGTTAGGAAATAGTAGAGGTAATCCATCTCCACGGAGAGCGTGGAGGCCTGTTCGGGTTGGAGAGGAAATCCGTACATAACTTATCCGGCTGTCAGCTTCCCGGCAAAACCCGCCCGCCCTGAGCCGGGACGCCGTGACGGAACCCGCTGTCAGTCCCGCGGGCGCCCGGGCGTGCTCTTGAACATCACCAGCATCAGCCCCCCGAGCGAAAGAACCGTAATTAAGGCCCCGATCTGCAGCGCCCGCGAAATGATCAGGCTATACTTGCCGGTTTGAGGATCATACTCGCAGCAGTAGAGCAGGATCGCATCCACCGGATTACCAATCTTGCCGGCCGAGGCCTCCACCAGGCCGAGACGCAGGTTGCCGGCCGGGTACTGGATGCCGTAGAAGTACCGGGCCACCTTTCCATCCGGCGTCAGAACCATGATTCCGGTGGCGTGAATGAATTGCTTGATGGTCGAATCGTAGTGGTAGCGGAATCCCACTGCCTGCGTCAGGCGCTCGATCGAATCCTGGCCGCCGGTGAGGAAATGCCACGCGTCGGCGGCGCCCGGACGACCGTAAAGTCCCACGTAGACGGCCTTCTTGGCGGCAGCCAGCGATGGTTTCTCGGTGGGATCGAAACTGACAGTCACCACGTCGTAGTCCTTCCCCAAGTCGAGCTTCATCTCCTTCATGCTGGTCTCGAGGCCGTTCAGTGACGTTGTGCAGAGCATCGGGCACTCGTAGTACACGAGCGACAGGACCACCGGCCGCCCGTGACCGAAGAACTCGCGCAACGCCACCGTGTTTCCGTTCTCGTCGGAGAAAGGAATGTCGAGCGGAATCTGCTGATTGAGCTTCTGGTCGATTCCGACGTCCCGAAACGCCGGGGGAAGCTGGCTCGCCGGGCGCGCCTGGCCGAAAACGCGCCGGGTTGCCGGCACGCCGAATGCCAGGAGCATCATCAGCGCGGCCAGGAGCACGGTCCGGACACGCGGAGCCGCACTCGCTGGCCGGCACCGCAATCTGCCCGTGTCTGGTATGGTTCCCATCAATTCTTCGCTCCTCAGAACCTCAACCGGCATTCTTGGTCCTTCGATACCCTCACGGCCGCGCCGCTGCCGGTTCGGGCTGAGCCCCCGGCATGGCAGAACCGGCGGGAGACTTTCCTGCCGTCCGCCCGGCACTCGCACCTGCCGAACCGCCGGCGGCGCTCCGGACCGGCAACCCTCGTTCGAGCAGCAAATCCATGGCGCGATCGATCGGAATCCGCGCCACGCCCGCGCCCTGATCCACCCAGCCGTAGGACTCTAGGGTCTGCTGTTGCTGCTGGACGTAGTCCCGAAGATCCTCCTGCGCGTTGACCTGCAGGCGCGGCCCAGGCGGCAGCGCGCGACCGGTCTGGGTAAGCGACGGAACAACCGTCGCGGTCTCCGGAGTGGAGAGGAACCGGAATGTGCCGTAGCCGACGATCAGCCCGAAGATCAGCAGGCCCACAAAGGCGCCCGCCAGCACGGCTACGTTGTTAACCCCCGTGTCCGTCTTCTCGTGAGCGAACTGCCCGTGCCCGTGTTGATTTGCTCCGGTGCTAGCTTCCAACGTTCACCAGACCTTCAAAGCGAGGATCGTGCAACGGTAATAGTGGCCTGCTCTTGAGCTGCCAGGCAAACCACGCGACCCAGACCCCGCCGATGCCGAAAAACACCACAGGGTCCATCCAACTCAACTGCGGCATCTTCGGGGAGAAGGCCGGCGAAATCATCCAGTACAGGTCCACCCATTCCATGACCACCAGGATCACGCAGACGATGGCCAGCATCCGGTTGCGGCGGGTCACGGCCCGCTGCAACAGAAGCAGGAAGGGGACCGCAAAGCGAAACAGGAAAAGAGCCACCGCCACCCCGCCCCACTCGCCCCGGGCGCGGACCACGTACCACGGGATCTCGTCCTGCAAGTTGCCGGCCCAGATGATCAGAAACTGGTCGAACTGCAGATAAGCCCAGAGCATGGTAAAGACGAGCAGGAGGTTTCCATAGTCATTGAAGCGCTTGGGCTCGGCCAGCGTGGCGAAGGGCTCATACTTGGAAAAAGCGGTCAAAGTCAGCACCGTCAGGGCAACCCCAAGCAGCGCGGGCACCACCATAAAGATCATGCCGTAGATGGTGGAGAAGAATCCCGGCTCGAGCGACATCACCCAGTCCACCGCGGCGTATGTGACGGTGAATCCGAAAATAACCAGGCCCGGGCCGCTCAAACGACGCATCCTGTCGAAGTAGTTGCTCGCCCCTCCGCCGGCATCCTCCGCCGCCGACCAGCGGTTCAGCAGGTAGATCAGCAGCAGCCAGATCGCAAAGTAGACGACGGCCCGGATCACCCAGAATTCTGTGCCGAGGTAAACGCGCTTGAATGCTGCAAGATTGAGCGAAGCCAGGGTCTCCGGATTCGCCCATTGATAAAGCACCGGCAGTTTCACCAGAATGGGGACAAACAGCAGCACCATCAGGGGCAGCACGCGCGTACCCGCCTCGAGAGGCCGCCGCGCGAGATAACCCCACCGGCCCGTCACCATGTAGTGGATCATCAGGATGGCCATGCAGCCGACGGTCACGGCCAACCAGAACCAGAAGGCGACCAGGTAGGAGTGCAGGAACTGCTGCGGATTCATGTACCAGCCCACGGCCGACAGGATCAGGAAAACGGCGCCGGCGCCGAGAGCGCTGCTCTGCAACCGGCCAAGCGCGGAATTGAGGGCTTCGTTCATTGTCCTTTTTCCGTGAGCTGCCCGCGCTGGTCCGCCGGAACGTCGTCCAAGGCCGCGTGCTGGCTGAGTTGCAGCGCCCGGATGTAAGCCGCGATCCTCCAGCGGTCGTCCGGCGCCACCCGATTGGCGTAACTATACATCGCGCCGTAACCGTTTGTGATCACGTCAAAGAAGTGGCCGACCGGTGCGTTCCTCAGGCGCTCGATGTGGTATGAAGGCGGCGCCTGGAACCCGCGTTGCACGATCATGCCGTGACCGCTGCCGGTGTAGTCGTGGCAGGGCGAGCAATTGACGTTGAAGCGCTGGCGCCCGCGTTCCAGGTCATCGCGCGTGATGGGAAACGGAAACTCGTTCGCGACCACACCGTTAATCTTGCCCGTGTAGCGCAGCTCATCGGTGCGCAGATTCCCGTGCGCCACCGTGCCCGGAACCTCGGGACGCTCCGAGCGCCCGTCGGCAAAAAATGAGCTGGCCTCGAGCGGGTTGTACTTCGGCTGGACGTGCATATCCACGCGGCAGGCCGTGGCCGCCGTCATCGCCAGCGCGAGCGCCGCAAGGCCTGACGATCGACCTACGAGGCGCCGGATCAGGCTCTGCAAGGCCTGGGCTTCAGCGCCACCGTAAAGCCTGCCGCAACGAACCTCGAGGAACTTGGGGAGCAGAGCGGAACGGACGAGTTTGGCTTTACGGTCCATCACGCTCAGCTTTCCACTTCCGTGACGTCGATCGGATTGAGGCCGGCCATGAAATCCTTGGTCCGCTCCAGGTTAAACTTCGGATCGCGCGCCTCGATGCACAAGAAGAACCGGTCGCGCGACGCCAGGTCAAAGCGGGGCGCGTTAAACACCGGGTGATAGGGCTTCGGCAGGTCGTTCAGCAGGATCATGCCGAACACCGCCGTCAGAGCCGAGAAAAGAATCGTCAGCTCGAACATGATCGGGATGAACGAGGGCCAACTGAAGTACGGCTTGCCACCGATGTTTAAGGGGTACCCGACCACGTTCGGATACCACTCGAGAAGCAGGCCCGTGCAGGTTCCGGTCAGCCCTCCGCAGAGGACGAAGGCGGGAAGCGGTATTTTGTCATGCGAGCTCATCACGATCTCCGGCAACCCCTCGACGGCAAACGGAGTGTAAGCGTCCATGCGGCGGTAGCCCTCGTCGCGAGACCTTTGGGCAGCTTTGATCACCTGCTCCGGAGTCTCGAACTCAGCCATCAGCCCGTAAAGTGGAGTCTTCGCCATCGCCAAGCTCTGATCGTGGGGGCGTCAGTGCGCCGCCGCGGCCTTCTCGTGCTCCGTCTTGTGCACCAGATCGCGCAATTCGTGGATCGCGATCATGGGCAGGAAGCGGATGAAGAGATAGAACAGGGTAAAGAACAAACCTAGCGTTCCGAGAAAAGTCATGTAATCCCAGCGCGTGGGGTAGAACATGCCCCACGAGGAGGGAATAAAGTCGCGATGCAGGCTCGTCACGATAATCACAAAGCGCTCCAGCCACATCCCGGCCTGCACCACCAGGGATATTACGAACAGCGCCCACGGATTGCGCCGGATCTTGGAAATCCACAGCACCTGGGGCCCGACCAGATTGCAGAAAATCAGGGTCCAGAAGACCTTGGCGTACGGCCCCGTCATGCGGTTCATCATCATGTAGCGGTCGTACGTGTTGCCGCTGTAAAACGACATGAACGCTTCCATCACGTAGCTGTAAGCCACTACGAGGCCCGTGGCCAGCATCACCTTGCCCATGAAATCGAGATGCTTCATGGTGATGAAACCTTCAAGGTGATAGTACTTGCGCAGCGGGATGGCCAGCGTGAGCACCATGGCGAAGCCGGAGTAAATCGCTCCGGCCACGAAGTAAGGAGGGAAAATGGTGCTGTGCCAGCCCGGAAGCACGGCGATGGTGAAGTCGAAACTCACCACGGTATGCACCGAAACCACAAGCGGCGTCGCCAGGCCCGCCAGCAGCAGCGAGCAGGTCTCGTAGCGCGACCAGTGCTCGGCGGAGCCCCGCCAACCGAGCGCAACAATGCCATAGATCATCTTGGTGACGCGCTTCTTGGCCCGGTCCCGAAGTGTGCCGAGGTCGGGGAGCAGTCCCACGTACCAGAAGACCAGCGAAACCGTGAGGTAGGTGGAAACCGCGAAGACGTCCCACACCAACGGGCTGCGGAATTGAGGCCACACCCCCATGGTGTCCGGATAAGGCAGGAGCCAGAAAAAGAGCCACGGCCGGCCCATATGAGCCAGGGGAAACAGCCCGGCGCAAGCCACGGCGAAAATCGTCATGGCTTCCGCAAACCGGTTGATCGAAGTGCGCCATTTCTGCCGCATCAGCAGCAGGAAGGCTGAGATCAGCGTGCCGGCGTGTCCGATTCCGATCCACCACACAAAGTTCGTGATGGCGAAGCCCCACCCGACCGGGATATTGATGCCCCAAACCCCGACTCCGATCGTAAACACCCAACCCAGGGCAATGTTGAGAATAAACAGCAGGGTGAGGGCCATGGCGAGGCCCGCCAGCCAGCGGATGCCCACCGGCCACGTCAGCACCATGTCGCTGACCCGATCGCTGACGGAGCGGTAGGTCTGCCCCGGCGCCAGAACCTCGTCGGTCTCGACCACCGCGGTCGTCGTCAGCTTGTCGTTCTCGACCGGATCCATGCGCTATCCCTTGATCTCCGGGTTCGGGTTCTTCAGCCGCGCGAGATACGTTGTGCGCGGACGCGTATTCAGATCGCGCAGCAGTCCGTAATCGCGCCGCTGCGCCTTCAGCTTCGTCACTTTGCTGTTGGGGTCGTTCAGATTGCCAAATACGATCGCTTCGGTAGGACAGGTCTGCTGGCACGCCGTCAAGATCTCGCCGTCCTCGACCACGCGATCCTCGCGCTCCGCCTTGATCTTGGTTTCCATGATGCGCTGCACGCAGTAAGTGCATTTTTCCATCACGCCGCGGCTGCGCACGGTGACGTCGGGATTCCGCAGGGGGTAGAAGCTGGGAGTTTCCCAGTCTGAGTACAACTTGAAGTTGAAGCGCCGGACCTTGTACGGACAGTTGTTCGAGCAATACCGGGTGCCGACACACCGGTTGTAGACCATCAGGTTCAACCCTTCCGGGCTGTGAACCGTAGCGCCCACCGGACACACGTACTCGCAGGGCGCGTTCTCGCAGTGCTGGCAGAGCATGATCTCGTTGTAGGCTTCGGGATTCTCCAAATCGCCGCGGAAGTAGGTGTCCACGCGAATCCACTGCATGTCGCGTCCGTTGTCCACTTCGTCTTTGCCCACCACCGCGATGTTGTTCTCGGCGTAACAGGCCACCACGCAGGCGTTGCATCCGATACAGGTGTTGAGATCGATCGACATGCCCCAGGAGTAGCCCTGGCTGTAGTCGTACGGCGGGTACAGCGACTGGGCCTCGGTGGTCATGTCCGGGGGATCCTGGGCAAACTCCGGATTGCTGCGATACTCGTCGAGCGTCCCGACGCGAACCACGCGCCGGTCAAAGGCCGCATCGCTCTCTTCCTCGCTCCTCTGGCCGTTTTGCTCGATCAGGTGATTGTTCTGGGTGGTCACCAGGTGATAAGTCGCATTGGTCTTGGCGAGCCTGACGCCGGTAATGATCCACGGCGCGAGTGAAGTGCGGATCGAGTAAGCATTCGCGCCCACGCCCGTCCCCACGGCGCCTGCGAGCGTCCGGCCGTAGCCGAGGTGCAGCGTCAGCGAATTCGTGGCCTGACCGGGCAGAATGAACACCGGCGCGCTGATCTCGCGTCCCTCAACCTGCACCTTCACCACGTCTTCGCGCTTCAACCCCAGTTGCGCGGCCGTGCCGGGGCTGATCAGCAGGGCGTTGTCCCAAGTCAGCTTGGTAAACGGTTGCGGCAGCTCCTGCAGCCAGGCGTTGCTTGCAAGGCTCCCGTCCCAAAGCGAAGGGCTCGGCAGCAGCACAAGTTCCAACCCTTCAGCGATTGCGGCCGACGACGCAGGAATCGCGCCGGCGTTCGCCGCGGCCTGCTTGGGCGCGAAGGCCGTCCCTTCCACCCAGCCGTTGTTGAGCGAGGTCTCCCAGAAGTTCTCGAAGCCCGCGCCGCCCGCCGTCACACGGCCGGCCACAGCCTCGCGCTGCCAGTAATCCCGCACCACGTCGTGTGCAGAAGCGTAAGTCTGCCCGCGCAATATCGCCAGCATCTCAAGGGCGCTGCGCCCGCCGTAGAGCGGCGCAATCAGGGGCTGAATGATGCTGACCGTGCCGTCGTAACAGCGCACATCGCCCCAGGCTTCCAGGTAGTGCGCTTCGGGAATCTGCCAGTGGCATTGCGCCGCGGTCTCATCGATAAACAGCCCCAGGTGAACCCGGAAGTCCACCTTCTGCATGGCCGCCAGGAACGGCACGTCCGCCGGCGCGTTGTAGATGGGATTCACGCCCATGAGGATGAGCGTCCGCACCTGGCCTGCGTCCATGGCGGTTACCAGGTCTTTGAGGGACTTCGTTTCGTCGGTCGGATTCGCCTCGAGCGGGGCCGTGTAAACCACCGTCTGCCCGGCGTTGCCGAGCGCCTGATTCATCGCGTGAACCAGCGCGTGCACGGCCGCGGGCTGGCGATCGCCGGTCACGACCAGGCTCGCGCCACGATGCGCCTTCAGGTCGTTCGCAACCGCCGCAATCCAGTCAGCGGGGACGCCGGTCGGCGGCTCGGACGACCCTCCGCCACCAACGCCGACCGCGGAAGCCAGTGCGCGCGCCAGGCCCTCGACGGCGCTCGACCGCAGCTGCAGCCGATGGTCCGCGAGCGATCCCGTGACCGACGGAGTGCTCTCGACGGCGTACAGACGGTTCGACGAACCGGAGGGATCCGTCATGCGCCGCCGTCCGGCGAAGTCCCGCGCGTAGCGGAGGCTGCCGGGCTCCCCGAACATGAAATCCGAGTCGAGACTGAGGACTACTTCCGCCTTGTCCAGCCTGTAGACGCTGCTTGCGTACTGGCCAAACGCCAGCCTCGAGCCTTCGCGCGCCGCATCGCGGCCGCAGGGCTCATACTGGTGCCAGCGCGCCCCCGGAAACTCATTCAGCAGGGACTGGATCTGGTCGGCCAGGGTGGGCGAAGTGATCGTGCCGGTGAGAATCCGCAGGCCCTTGCCGCCCGTGGAGCGCTCGTCGACCAGGTGATTGCCGAGGTCTTCGATGAACTGCTCCCAGCTCGCCACCTTCCCGAAATGGCTCGGCGTCTGCGAGCGATCGGGATCGTACAGCGTCAGCACCGAGGCCTGTCCGAACACGTCCGTGCCGCCCAGGCTGCTCGAGTGGTCGGGATTCCCCTCCACCTTGGTGGGGCGCCCCATGTGGCTCTCCACCAGCAGACCCCGGCCCACGCCCCCGAAGGGCATGGCGGTGGCGTAGAACAGCGGAATGCCCGGCACAAACTCCTCGGGCTGCCGCACGTAGGGCACAATCCTCTCGGGCGGAAGCTTGGTGCAGGCGGTGAGCCCCGCGAGGCCGGCCGAAGCCCCCATGATCTTCAGCAGATCGCGGCGGTTCAAGCCTCCGGGTCCCGTGTTCGGAACCCGCCCCCGGGGAAACTCTTTGGCGGCGGCCTTCTCAACCGCCCCGTCCCCTTCCCACTCTTCCACGCTGCGCCAGAAGCGCGCGCGCGCGGAGCCGGGCTGCGCGGCGATCTGGACCAAGTCCGTGGGCGCGTCTTGTGGTTTCAAATCCTTCATGTGTTTCGCCATCGATTCCTGGCCATGACTCAGCGATGACAGGTGTCGCAAGTGATGAGGCTACGGATCTTGTAATCCTTTACGAGTTGCCGGCCCATGGCAATCTGATCCTTCGGCGGATCGTAAACGGGCCGGAACACGTCCTCGCGGTGCCGCACATACTGCTCCGGATGCTTGTGGCAGTCGATGCACCACCGCATGTAGAGCGTGTTTTCCTTCCAGGTGATCGGCATCTCGCCCAATTGCCCGTGGCACGTTGTGCAGCCGATCCCCTTTTTCACGTGAATGCTGTGATTGAAGTAGACGAAGTCGGGCAGAGCGTTCACCCGCGCCCATTCGAGCGAGTGGCCGGTGGCGTAGCTTGCCCGCACCGGCTCAAGCATGACGCTGTTGGTCCAGATTTGGGAGTGGCACGTCATGCACGTTTCGGTGGACGGAATCCCCGCAAACCCCGAATTCTCCACGGAAGTGTGGCAATAGCGGCAGTCGATGCCGTCGTCCATGGTGTGGTGCTTGTGGCTGAACGGCACGGGCTGCTCAAGCTGCAACTTAGCCCTGGTGTAATAGGGCGATTGGTTCACAGCCCACGCGAGATACCCCAGGCCCCCGATCAGCAACGTAACCCCCACAATGCTGACGCGGGAGATCGTATTCATGCTGCGGTGAAAAAGCTGCGGCATCCCTTTACCTTTTATGGAACTACCGGAGCAACCCGGGTACTCGACTCGGGCCGACCGTGTTTCGGACCGTCAGCAGAAAGGGCCTTGGGCGGCCCGATCACTGCGCTTCTGCCGTCCGATTCGCCTTCCGAAACGGTGCGCGTGAACTTTCGAATGAGAGATGTTATTGCGTCGCGTCACGCTCTGTCAACTGATGAAGTGGAATATTTTTTCTCGCCATCGAGCGAGAACGTCCCGCCAATAAAAGCCGTCGCCCCGCTGTCAACCTGCTCACGAATCCGGACGTCCGGGTGATGGACACGACTGCAGTGTTCTCTGTTTTGCTGCGGTTCTGTGGTAGGAGACCGCCCTTCCGGACGGTGAATGAGACAGCTATGGGGTTGCTCTCGAGCCTTCAAATCTTGCGGAACGCCCAGAACAGAAACCCCGATAGAATGACCGCAGCCGGGAGCGTCAGGACCCAGGCCATGGCGAGATTTCGCACCGTTCCCCATTGCAGGCCTGACTTGTTGGCCGCCATGGTGCCGGCCACCCCTGACGAGAGCACGTGCGTGGTGCTGACGGGCATGCCGTAAAGCTCCGCCATCTCGATGGTGGCCATGGCCACGATTTCAGCGACCGCGCCCTGGGCATACGTGAGGTGGTTCTTGCCGATCTTTTCACCCACCGTCACTACGATCCGTTTCCAACCGACCATGGTGCCGAGCCCGAGCGCGATGGCCACCGCGACCTTCACCCAGGTTGGAATGAACTTGGTAGAGGCGTCGAGATGCGCCTTGTAGTTGGCGAGCTCCGCCTTTTCGCCACTCGTGAACGGCGGGTTGCCCGACTTCTGCATCAGGCGCAGGGCCTCGCTGGCCACGTACATGTCGTTGCGAAAATTGGGTGTGCTTTCGGGCGGCACGTTCGCAAGGTCCTTGTAAATCGCCATTTCGTCGCCGATCCCGCTCACCAACTGACGCAGAGCGAGCATGGTGTTGGGCTTGAAGTCGTGGGTACGAATGTAGTCCGTTACATCGTCGCGCGGATCGCCCACGACTGCCGCCGGGGTGACGTAGTGGTCCAGCACGTCCGCGGTCTGGTGCGACACGGCGACGAAGTCCTGGGCCTCCCTGGGGCTGATGGCGTGATTAAGAGCGTAGGCAGTGGGAACGGTCCCGATCAGGATGAGCATAATCAGGCCCATGCCCTTCTGGCCGTCATTCCCGCCATGGGCGTAGCTCACTCCCGTACAGGTGAGAATCAGGAGGCAGCGAATCCAGAACGGAGGCGGTTCAGTTCCCTGGGGAGCCTCATAGAGCCGCTTGTCGCGGAGCACCTTTTTCGTCAGCAAGAGCAGCAGGTATGCCGCGACGAAACCCACAAAGGGTGAGATCACCAGAGTCTTTCCGACCGTGGCAGCCTGCGACCAATCCACACCGCTGGTGCCATTCTTCGGCGACATCAGCTCATTGGCCACGCCGACGCCAATGATCGATCCGATCATCGTATGGGAGCTCGAGGCTGGGAGGCCAAGTAGCCAGGTGCCGATGTTCCAGATGATCGCCGCGACCAGCAAGGCAAAAACCATGGCGAACCCGGCGCCGCGGCCTACCTGCAGGATGAGTTCCACAGGCAGCAGCGTAATGATGGAAAAAGCCACCGCACCGCCGGAGGTCAGCACGCCGATGAAGTTCCAAAGGCCGGACCAGACCACTGCCAGGTGGGGTTCGAGCGAGTGCGTATAGATGACCGTTGCGACCGCGTTAGCGGTATCGTGGAAACCATTGACGAATTCGAAGCCCAGGGCCGCGGCCAGCGCGACACCCAGTAGCACGTAAGGGTAGATGGACGTTGCGTGGACAGTTGACAGGTCCGAAGCCAGGTGGAACGCGGCGTAGACAACCCCAACCACCAACGCCACGCCGAACACCCACATGCCGACGGCGCCGGCGCGGCTCTTGGCGAGTTTTGCGTCTAAGAGACTTTGTGCGGCTTCCGCCATGCGTCCCTCCCAGGAAGGCGAAGCATACACCGCGCTTTGTGAAGATCAGGTTACAGCGAGGAAACAATTCGGAGACAGGGACTGGAAGAAAGGCCGCACGCGCGGCGCCATGGTGTTTATCGGGCTTCGACGATACTTTCGATTAATTGAGCGGTTTCGAAGCGGGTTCATTCTCTGTTATCCTGAGGCCCGGCCGGGAGGAAAGCTATGGCACACGAAGGCAAAGGACTTGATGAATTGCAAAGCGCCTACAAGGCCGCCGTTGATGAGTGGGTTGCCGCGATCCGGGAAGAGGAAGCCCTGGCTTCGGTGAATCATTCGGTGGCGGAAATCGATCAGTGGGAGAGCGCCCACTTCCACGAAGAAGATTTCCGTAACAAGGCAAAGGCGGCCAAGAAGGAATACGAGGCCGCGCTGCGGTTCAAGTTCTTTGCCATTCCGGAATGATCCAATTGCGGGGTACCACGGCAACGCGGCCCCGCTGCCTTCAGTCGGGCCGATCTGCCGATCGGCGGGCTGCGCTACGCCGCGAGGAAGCCCGCGGAGACAGAGCGCTAGCAGTTCCCGCCCTCCAAATGCGAGATTTCCCACGTCTTTTCCACCATGCAGCCGGCCAGCCGGAACCGCGCTGGCATCGGAGTTCGGATCGCCGCCCGCACCGCTCCGCCTGGGCGAGAATCTAAGGTTCAGTGCCCGCTGCCATTGACAAGTCGCCGTTGCCGACCAAAGCCGCCAGGCTCCGCGAGCTCTGGCCTGATCTGTGGACCTTCATCCGCCCGCGCCGCTGGATTCTGGCGCTCGGATTTCTGCTCATGGCGATCAATCGCCTGGCCGGACTTGTGCTGCCCGCCTCGTCCAAGTACCTGATCGACGGCGTGATCGGCAAGCACAACGCGGCCTTGCTGCTGCCTATCGTGGGCGCGGTCATTGCCGCCACGCTCGTGCAGGGCGCCACAGACTTCTGCCTCACCCAGCTTCTCTCCAAAGAAGCGCAGCGCCTGATTGCCGAGTTGCGCGTGCGGGTGCAGGAGCACATCGGACGCCTGCCGATCGCTTACTACGACGCCACCAAGACCGGCGCTCTCGTGTCGCGGATTATGAGCGACGTGGAGGGGTTGCGCAACCTGATCGGCACGGGCCTGGTGCAGTTCGTCGGCGGCATCCTGACGGCCGTCTTCGCACTGGTGGTCCTGCTCAAGATCAGCGTGCTGATGACCGCGGTAGCGGCCGGAATCCTGCTGGTGTTCGGCGTGTGCATGCGTTACGCCTTCAAAATCATCCGGCCCATCTTCCGGGCGCGGCCCAAGATCAACGCCGAGGTCACCGGACGCCTCACCGAATCGCTCGCCGGCGTACGTGTGGTCAAGGGCTACCATGCCGAGCAGCGCGAAGCCGCGGTTTTCGCGGGCGGCGTTCAGCGCCTGCTCGACAACGTCCTGCAGACGCTGACCGCTACCTCGGTGATGAGCTTGACGGCGAGCACGCTGCTCGGCGTGGTCAGCGCCCTGATCATGTTTCTCGGGGCGCATCGGATCATCGCCGGAACGATGACCCTGGGCTCGTTCGTCGAATTCACCATCTTTCTGGCCATGCTGGTCGCGCCCGTGGCCCAGGTGGTGAGCATTGGCACGCAGCTCACCGAGGCCATCGCCGGACTCGAGCGCACGCGCGAGGTGCTGGCAGAGCGAACCGAGGATTCGGACCCCGCGCGCCACGTCGAGCTCGGCACACTCGGCGGCGAAATCGTTTTCGAGAACGTGAGCTTTGCCTACGAAGCCGGCAAGCCGGTGCTGAACGAGGTCAGCTTCCGCGCGAGCCCCGGCACCGTCACCGCGCTGGTCGGGCCTTCCGGCGCCGGCAAGTCCACCTTGATCGGCCTCGCAGCGGCCTTCTACGTTCCCACCACGGGCCGCATTTTGGTAGATGGAATCGATCTGAGCACGGCGCGCCTGGACTCCTATCGCACCCAGCTCGGCGTGGTCCTGCAAGACACGTTTCTGTTCGACGGCACCATTCGCGAAAACGTCGCTTTTTCGAGACCGCAGGCGAGCGAAGCCCAGATTCTGGCGGCCTGCCGCATCGCGCGCGTGGACGAGTTTGCCGGACGCTTCGAGCTGAAGTACGAGACCGTGGTCGGCGAGCGCGGGGTCAAGCTCTCCGGCGGGCAAAAGCAGCGCGTCTCGATCGCGCGCGCCATTCTGGCCGATCCGCGCATTCTGATTCTGGACGAGGCCACCTCCAGCCTAGACTCCGAGTCTGAGGCGCTCATCCAGGAAGGCCTGGCCTACCTGATGCAGGGCCGCACCACCTTCGTGATCGCGCACCGCCTCTCCACTGTGCGGCGCGCGGACCAAATTCTGGTGATCGAAGGCGGCCGCATTGTGGAACGCGGCACACACGAGTCGCTGTACGCGCTCGAGGGCCGCTATTGGGAGCTGTACACGCGGCAGCACGGGATCGAATCGAACCGTTTGCTGCTGCCGGGCGAAAAGGAAAAGGAAGAAGAGCCTGAAGTGGCGGGGGCGCGCGGCAACGGCCGCGAAGGCGACGCCGGGCTGCCCGATCCCGTACGCCTGCTGCGTGGCCAGGGGGCGTGAGCCGAAGGTCGTCCTTCCGGCTGGAATCCCTCGATCGGCGACGGCGTAGGAAGAGGACGGACGCGCTCAACGCTCAGCAAATGCGCGGCAAGGGATCGCCGACCAGCATGTCAATCACGCGGCTACCGCCGTAGCCCGTATTCACCAGCACCGTACCCGCGGGCTGCTCGCGCACGTCGCCGATGATCCGCGCCTCGGCGCCGCCGGCCGCGCGCTCGAGCGCTGCGAGAGCCGCATCGGCCGCGGCCGCGTCGACCACCGCCAGGAACTGCCCCTCGTTGGCAATGTGCAAGGGATCGAGTCCCAGAAGTTCACACGCGCCGCGAACAGTGTCGTGGACGGGAATGCTCTCCTCGGAAAGGTGAATGCCGAGCCGGCAATCGCGGGCCAGTTCGTTCAGGGCCGTCGCCACGCCCCCGCGCGTGGGGTCGCGCATCCAGCGGATGCCGGGAGCCGCCGCCGAGGCCAAGGCTTCGACCAGGGGGAGCACCGAGCGGGTATCGGACCTGAGATCGGCCTCGAGGTCCAGCTCGCCCCTGGCCAGCAGGATCGTGATGCCGTGATCTCCGATCGGTCCCGAAAGAAGGATCCGGTCGCCCGCCCGCACCGCACCCGGCGCCAGGCTGATTCCGGGGATCGGACGTCCGATTCCACAGGTTGTGACGTACATCAGGTCGGCCTTGCCGTGCTCGACCACCTTGGTGTCGCCACCCACGACGCGCACGCCCGCGCGCGCGGCCGCTTGCCCCATGGCGTGGACTTCGGCTTCGAGCGTTGGCGTCGGAAGCCCCGCTTCCAGGATGTACGTCACAACCAGGGCTTCGGCACGAACGCCGGAAACCGCCAGGTCGTTGACGGTGCCGTTGACGGCGAGCTCGCCGATCGATCCGCCCGGAAAGCGCAGAGGCTTCACCACAAAACTGTCTGCGGTGATGGCCACGGCAGTGCCGTCGATCTCCACCAGGGCGGCGTCGCCGAGAATTTGTGTGCCGGGACCGAAAAGGATGGGGGCGAATAATCCTTCAATGAGACGCCGGCTCGCCTTGCCCCCGGCGCCGTGGGCCATCTCAATCTGCGGGTCACGGAACCGGATTTTCGCGGTGGGGAAGTCCATCGGTCAAACATCAGCAATGAACAGTCGACAGTTGACAGCCAACAGTCGAAATAATAGTCCGCAAGTCCACAGCCGGAAGTCAACCGGCAAGTCGCAATTGACAATCGGAAATCGACAATCGGGGAATCAGCAATTACGCCACAGCGGCTTTGCGGTGTTCGTAGTTGTAATAGGCGGCGCAGGATCCTTCGGACGAAACCATCAAGGCTCCAATGGGCTGTTCAGGAGTGCATTCCCTCCCGAAGAGCTTGCACTGAGCAGGCTTCAGCACGCCTTTCAGGACCTCGCCGCATTGCGCCGCTTTGGGGTCTGTCACGCGGAGCCCTGGAATGGAGAATTGCCGTTCGGCGTCCCATTCCGCGTAGGAGTCGCGGAGCCGCAAGGCCGACTGGGAGATGAAACCCATCCCACGCCACTCGAAGTACGGCCTGAGCTCGAAGACCTCCGCCATGGCCCGCAGCGCAGCACGATTGCCCTCCCACGGAACCACCCGCCTGTACTGATTCTCGACCTTAGCCTCGCCGCGCCGGAGCTGCCGCAGTAGCATCACGATCGACTGCAACATGTCGAGGGGCTCAAATCCGGATACCACGATCGGTTTGCCCTCGTTCTTCGAAATCCACTCGTAGGGCCGGCATCCGATGACCGTGGAGACGTGACCCGGACCGATGAACGCGTCGATCCGCATGTCGGGAGAATCCAGGATGGCGCGAATGGCCGGAATAATGGTGACGTGGTTGCAAAAAACGGTGAAGTTGCGCACACCGAGCGCCTTCGCCTGCATCAGGGTCAGGGCCGTGGAAGGCGCGGTAGTCTCGAACCCGATGGCGAAAAACATTACCCGCTTCTCGGGATTCTTCTGTGCCAGTTTCAGGGCGTCTGCGGGCGAGTAGACAACCCGGACGTCCATCCCGCGAGCCTTGTATTCGAGCGGACTCCCTTTGGCCCCCGGAACCCGCATCATGTCGCCGAAGGCCGTGAAGATCACATCGGGTTGTTCGGCCACGGAAAGGCCGTCGTCGATGCGGCCCATGGGAAGCACACAGACCGGACAACCGGGGCCGTGCACAAGCTCGATGTTCGCGGGCAGCACGTCTTTCAGCCCGAATCGATAGATGGCATGCGTGTGCCCTCCGCACACCTCCATCAGGCGGTAGTGCCGATCGGGGTCCGCGAGCCGCCGGATTTCCTCGGCCGTCTTCCGGATGACCTCGGGGTCGCGAAACTCGTCGACGTACTTCACGCTGCCCCCCTTTTGGCGGGCGGCGATTGCGAAGGGCCCAGTGCCTCCGGGGGGCGTGCCCGCTCATCGGCGGCGGCCTCGCCGAGGCCGTATCCGCGCACCTCTTCCATGGCGGCCTGCTCCTCGCCGAGCAGACGGAGCGTGCGCATCTGGTCGAGAGCATCCTCCTCGCTGATCTTGCTCAGCGCGAAGCCCACGTGGATCAGAACCCAGTCTCCGGGCTGCGGAGCTTCGAACTCGAGCAGGCTCAGGTCCACGCGGCGGCGCACGCCTGCCACGTCAACGACGGCATTATGATGGCTCTCAGGGGTCAGTTCGACGATCTTGCCGGGAATCGCTAAGCACACGCGGGCTCTCCTTGAAGCTCGGGACCACTCGGCCCTAAGCCCATACTCTCACCCTTGCTTGTGGCCCACAAGGTCAAAGGAGAACTTCAACTCGTCCTTGAGCTTGATCGCGCCGCCCGCCACCCGGACCAACTTGATCTGGTAATCGGTCTGGTTCAGCGAGAAGTCGCCGTAGACGTGCAGCCGGTCGCCTGTCAGGACGAGGTTGGCGGCAAGCGTGTGGGGCCGCGTGACGCCGTGCAAGGAAAGACTACCCTGCAGATTGATCGCATATTGGTCCGCACCCGTCGTCGTCGCCGAAACGCCGGAGCTCTCATAGACAATTTCGGGATACTTTTCCACCTCGAGAACCTCTTCCCTCATCACCCGTTCGATTTCGCGTCGATCGCGATCGCTGACGTTATCGGTGAGCTCGAGGGAGCCCGCTTTAACTACAATCCGAAGCGATGCGGGCTCGATGGTTTCAGGCGTCAGTTCCGCCTTGCCTGCAAAATCTCGTATGGCGATCTTCGGGTTATGAGCGAACGTCGAGAGGAATCCGCCGGCGAAGCCCTGCACGCTGAACCGGCTCAGCGCGGGATCGATCACATACGCCACCCTGGCCGCTGTGACAGCGTTAGAGCTTTCGGTTTCCATGGTCTCCTTGCAGCCCGCCGGAGGATAACGGACGCGAGTCCCTGCAGTGATCCTGCGGCTTCGCTCGCGGCCAGCCGCAGAGACCCTACGCGCGACACGAAGGAATCCACTGCCCGGTTCCGGCGGCTCCGGCGGCCCTGCCGCCTACATCGCCCTCAGCTTCAGGTAGCGCTCGATATCCGGCACCGCTCCCGCGGCCAGATCATTCAAGCCCAGGCTGCCCACGTAGCGCTTTACCATCGGGTGCGACAACATCAAGCCGGCGCCCACCAGAACCATGGCTGCGCCTCCAAGGGCAATCAGCAAGTCCCGCAGTTCGGTGGTGTCAGCGGGCTTTTCATGCCTTCCGTCGTGTTGTTCCATGTCAGATACTCCTCCCCTCGGAATGTAGACTGCCTAGCGTCGTCGCCGGCTGCGCCTCGACGAGAATCCGGGCAGCCAAGGATTCAATCAAGGTTACAGCCTCGTTTACGGCCGCCTCAACAGGCTCGCTCAATCCCATAGCGCCTTCCTCGGGGCCGAGCGTGAGGGGTTCGCAACCGACCACTAGAATCCTGTTCAACCGGCCGCCCATCGACTTCACCATGCGCAGCACGCTCATGGGGTTCATGCCATGTGTCTCAGTCACGGCTGGCTGCGGTTCGAGCCCATCGCCCGCGCCGAGGTCCGGCTCAATCACGTACAAATCGCCCGGAGCTCCGCCCCGCGGAGCGGCGTCGACCAGGATCGTGACGTCCTCGCGCGCGTCCATCAGCGCATACGCAAGATCGAAACCTCGGATACCGAAGTCCACCACTTTGACTCCCTCGGGCAACCGGCGCTCGCCCAGACGCCGCGCCACCTCAACTCCAAAGCCATCGTCGCCCAGGAAGATGTTTCCGATACCCGCAACGAGGATGCTGGTGTTCGGCATAAAGAACCCTTGCCTGTCAATTCCCAGCGACTCACAAACATTCGTCGCCCGCCCTCACTGGAGAATCGGCTCGACCTCCGAAGGAGAAAAGAAAAAGCGGTGTCCGGGCTGCCGAAGCATCCCCAGGTCCCTTCCCGGGTCGTCGTCGACCACCACAGCCAACTGGATTTGCCCCTCGTAATCCTGCTCGATGGACTCGATGGTCGCGAACTTACCCTTTAAGGCCATGTCGAAAATATCTCCGCCCTGCCGCGGCCGCAGCCACACGCGGTCGCCTTTACGGATATCGACACCCCGGACTTGTACCGATTGCACCGGCATCCTCTCCTCGAGAAGCTGCCATTCCCATTCGTTCATACCGTGTCCTCCCGAGCGGGACGCAGCCCGCGCAGCGCGCCGTGCAGCTTCATCAAGTGCTCGGGTGGCAGCGATTCCGTCCGCTCCAGGAGCTCGCGGGCATGCCGGTCAACTTGCCGCATCTCGCGCTTCTCGTCTTCGGTCATGGTCATCACGCGCAGGGCCAGCATTTCGTCGATCTCCGTACCGTCGAAGAAGTTTCCCGCGCTCTCCGGCGCGATCTGCGGGTAATCGTAAAGGATGATGGGCGAGGAGAGCATCGCATCGCGGCTTCCAGGCTCACCGGCCAGCACGGGAAAGGTTCCGACATTCGTGCATCCGGCAGCCGCGTCCTTCGCAGCTTCCGGCGGATCCAGCAGCGAGACGAACTCGCCCCCGCGGACCGCCAGGATTGTGTGGGCCGAAACGAGCGCGCGCTCCGTGGCAGCTTCCCGGGTGCCGCTCCGCTCAAAAGGTGTGAGATTGAGTGCACGCACCCTGATCTTGAAATGGCCCTCGCCCGCCGGCTCTGCCGAAATCTCCACGGCCCCCAGGATGAAATGCTGGCGGCGAAGGAAAGCGCCTGCCACCCTTCCTCGAGCGTTCGGCAGGGCCTCGTAATGCTCACGCGAAGTAAGCGTGAATTCGCGTCTCAGCGGCTTGGTCGCGAGCGCCGCAACGCCACAGTCCGTCACCACGATCTCGCGCTCGACAGCCTCCTGCCAGGCTGCGAACACGGCGCCGTCGATCTCGAGGGTTTCGACCAGTCTGAATCCGGCACTGGGCTCCTCGGGCATTTCCGCGAGCGGCGCGTCGAACTCGCCTACCAGCCTCGAGATGAGTTGCAAGAACCGCACCTTCACGTCGAGGCGGGCATCGGCGCCGGCGGCGATCAGGCATTCGGTCTGCATGCTGCAGGCGTCGATGCCGCCCTGGGCCTCGCTGAACCCGCTCGGATACAGGACTCCGAAATTGAATCGCTTGCGATTCTTAACGGCCGACGGCCGATAAGGGTAGAGAATGTACCCTTCATAGAGCACTGCGTTCGCGACCTGTTCGATTCCGCAGGCGCTCATGACGGGACCGTTTCTTCAAGCGCTTCGAACAAGCGATCGAGAGTCTCTTCCCAGGTTGGGATTCCGTGCCGCACCTTGTAGCCGTAGAGCCGATCGAAGACGTCGCGGCGCAGGCAAAGCCAATTGCTATTGGGATAGTAAAGCTCCATCATTTCCTTCCACACGCGCAACGGCAGGCGGAACCGCACTTCCTTGTCCCATGGAACAGGCGCGACCTGGAGTTCGCCGTTGTCGCCGGCATAGAAGACGGACCCGCTGAACATCAGGCAGAGGGGCACTTCGCCGTCGCCTAGCCCATAAAAGTATTTGGTGGCTGCAACGTTCAAATCGAAGCTGCAGGGAACTTGAAGATCCACCGACGTGCTGCCGGCAAACGGAGGCACCACGACCGCAGTCTGGGTCCACAGCATGCTCCGCATCGTCTCGCCCCAGCGCTTAGGTTCACCGAACAAATCGTGGAGCCGGACCTGTTCCGAAGGGTCGTAACGCCGCCGCGTGACTTCAATCTGGATCTGGCAGCGCAACACCACGCTGTGAATGCCTTCGTCGGCGGGAGAATTGTTCAGCCGCAGTTTTAGGGCAAGCAACGGGGCGGCGGCAAAGGGAACCGCTTCCGCTCCTTCCACCGCGAAGCTCAAGTCAGGCATGGCGAATCTCCGCGGGCCAGCCTGCCCTGCCCTTCAAGTCCGCAAAGAAGTCCCCGATCTTCTTCCACACCTCGGTTCCGCCGGAAAATCCTCGCCAGTTCCCCCGAATCAGACCCACCAGGCGATAGCACTCGTCGACTGGGACGAGGTAGTACTCCGGAGTGGACGGCCCGCCAAGGCGCGTGACCCGATTCACGAGCAGCGCTTCGACGTCAGGCTCCATGGCGGCGAGGGGGGGATTCTCATCGACAATCTCTTGCCAGGCTTCAAGTGAGAGGAGGGACTCGGTTGGACCGGCGGGGCTCGGGTAAAGAGCGACCATTTTGCAGTCAACGGAACTGTAGAGGAAGAAGGCCATGCCGATAGGGATCATCAGGCTGTCCCACTGCCCGTCGGTCATCTGAAAGTCGTTAAGATATCGCACCCGGCGCGGCACCCGCTTGTACTTCGGGGAGTCTTGGCTACTGAACAGCACCGCGCAAGCGTCGCAGGCGCACACCAGGCGTCGCCGGGCGAGCTCGATGAGATGCTGATGGGACGGCGCCAGCGCGGAACTGCACAGTTCGCATCGCTCAACCGGCGCGGACCCGCGCGCAAGCTTGCGCAACGAAGCGAAAGCCCGGTTTGGCAGCGGCAAACCTGTGGAACTCATGGCTGACTCGAGGTCCGCCCGGCGGATCGGTTCCCCCGGTTCCCATTGAGCAGTGCGCCCACCGGCACGAACGCTGAGGAGACCGGCTCAGCGATACCCTCGATCACCAATCCCGAAAGGTCCGGGGCCGCCTCGCATATAGCCCCCTCGACCGAGATTCGAAGGGCGGCAGCCCCGCAACCTTTCAAGATCCCATCAATCTTTACCTGAGCTACGCCTTCTACGGCGCCAACCAGCTCGGCCGTAACCCCATGCGAGCGCAAGGAAGGCTCAAGCTTGTCCAACGCCTGCCGGACTCGCGTCAGGACGTCCTGCGGATGCAGTCCGTACAACAAAAGCAGGCTACGGACGAGGTCATCGCGGCTGAAGCGCTCCACAATGCGCTCGCCGGCTTCTCCGGCTTGGCGGATGATGGCCATCATCTGATCGAGGCCGGCGCCGTGCAACTCCATGATCCGCTGCACGAGCTCCTGCGACGCCTCGCGGAGATCGGGATCGGCGCTCTTGTCGAGCCGCTCGGTCAACTCCCCGATTTGTTCAATTCGCTGCTGGAATTCCCGCTCGTCGCGCATAACTCCTTTCGCAGAACTCGACCGAAACCCCCGGCAGCAACCTGAGCCCCGAGCCTAGCCACCGTCGCGGCGCCTGCGGCGGCACAGCCCAGGTTGCTGCTCTTCGCCGTCCCGGAGTGCCAAGTGGCGGCAGGCTCCGGCCCCAACGGCAAACTCTAAGGCACAAGGCCAAACATCGGCGAGTGCCGCGTCTCGATCACCTTGCCGTTGCCGAGATACATGTGAACTCCGCACGGCAGGCAAGGGTCGAAACTGCGCACGGCGCGCATGATGTCAATCCCTTTGAACTTGTCGGGTCCGTTCTCTTCGAAGATGGGCGTGTTCTGCACCGCGTCCTCGTAAGGCCCGGGCGTGCCGTAGACGTCTCGAGGATTGGCGTTCCAGGGCGTCGGCGGATACGGGTGGTAGTTTGCAATCTTGCCGCCCCGAATGACGACGTGATGCGAGAGCACGCCGCGGACAGCCTCATGGAACCCGCAACCGATCGCCTCGTCGGGCACCTTGAAGTCCGTCCAGGTCCTGGTTCGCCCCGCGTGCAGTTCGGCGATCGCCTTTTCGATGAAGTGGAGCGCCGCGGCTGCTGAGTAAGCTTGAAAATAAGTCCGGGCCCGGTCGCGTTCGATGGCGTTCGACCACTTGGGGATTTTCCATTCAAACTCGACTTCGGGCAACGACGTGGTTTTCGGCAGGTAAATCTTCACGCTCTTGCCGGTCGCCTTGAGGTAGCCGATGTCCACCATGCCCGCCAGCGCCGTGGCCCAGAAGCGGGCGATGGGGCCGCCGCCGGTGTCGAGCGCCAGATGGTCTCCGGTGCGCTTGTCGAACCAGCGCGGCGACATGACCCACGTGTACTTGCCCGCAAAGTCGCGCTTCTGCGGACGCGGAGTGGTGGTCTGGTTCCATGGGTGACGCTGGTCCACCGGATTGCCCAACGGATCCTTCTTCACAAAAGTCTCGCCGCCATCCCAGTCGTCGTAATAGGAGCTGCCGAGAAGGATGCGGATGTTCAGATTGATGTCCACCAGATCCGTGGTAACAAGCTCGCCGTCCACCACCACGCCCGGAGTTACGAACATGCCGCGGCCCCAGTTAGTCATGTTCTTGTAGGTGTAATCGCACACGTCGGGGTTATTGAACGATCCCCAGCAGCCGAGCAAAACGCGCCTCCGGCCCACTTCCTCATAGCCGGGCAAGGCCTCGTAGAAAAAGTCAAACAGGTCGTCGTGCAGCGGGACCACCTTCTTCATGAATTCCACGTACTTCATCAGCCGCACCAGGTAATCCGTGAAGAGTTGGATGGTCGGGACCGTGCCGACGCCTCCGGGGTAGAGTGTGGAAGGATGAACGTGGCGGCCTTCCATCAGGCAGAACATTTCCCGGGTCATGCGGCTCATCTGCAGGGCTTCGCGATAAAAGGCGCCCGTGAAGGGGTTGAGCGCCCGCATGATGTCGGCGATGGTGCGGAAGCCGTGCAGATTGGAGTGCGGCGATTGAGTCTTCTCGGCCTTGGCCAGCACGCTCGGGTTCGTCTCCTTGACCATCTGCTCGCAGAAGTCGACGCCCACCAGATTGTCCTGGAAGATGTTGTGATCGAACATGTACTCCGCGGCCTCGCCGAGATTGATGATCCACTCGCCGAGAGCGGGCGGTCGCACGCCGAAAGCCATGTTCTGTGCGTACGTGGCGCAGGTGGCGTGGTTGTCGCCGCAGATGCCGCAGATGCGGCTGGTGATGAAATGGGCATCGCGCGGGTCTTTGCCCTTCATAAAGATGCTGTAGCCCCGGAAGATGGACGAGGTGCTGTGGCACTCCGCAACGGTCCGATTATCAAAATCGATCTTTGTGAAGATCCCGAGGCTACCCACAATGCGGGTGATCGGGTCCCAATTCATCTCGACCAGCTTTCGCGACTTGGTGGGAGTCTCTGTGGCCGGAGCCGTGATCGTGCCCATAGTGGATCACTCCTTTTCCAGGATGACGAGGACTCTTTTCAGTAGGTCCTCGGATGATAGCCGGTGGTCAGCTCCGCACCGCGGTGCCGCCACTTCGGCTCTTTGTTAACCGTGTCGTTCGTGAACGAACGCAGCGCTGAAACCGCGCGACCGTAAGCGTTCGCGAGCCCGGTTGAGACTCGGGCGCCCGGAGGCTCGTCCATGAACGGCATGAACTTGTCCGGGAAGCCGGGCATGGTGCAGCCGATGCATATGCCGCCCACGTTTGGGCATCCGCCGATGCCGGCCATCCAGCCACGCTTGGGAACGTTGCAGTTCACGACAGGGCCCCAGCACCCGAGCTTCACGATGCACTTAGGCGACCCATACTCCTCTGCAAAGTCGCCCTGCTCGTAGTAAC
The DNA here is from genome assembly GCA_035949375.1 of Terriglobia bacterium. Taxonomy (GTDB): domain Bacteria; phylum Acidobacteriota; class Terriglobia; order UBA7540; family UBA7540; genus Gp13-AA77. The sequence goes on from DASZIG010000047.1 coordinate 35,957, forward strand.
CCGCCCGGTCGCATCCCTCGTGGACGGTGCTGCCGAACAGCCAGCGCGGGCGCAACTGGTCGTCGAGCGGGATCATCGGGGCCAGGCCCGAAGCCTGATAGAGCAGGTACAGTACGGTCTCCATGAAATTGTCCGGCTGCACGGGGCAGCCCGGGACGTTCACAATCGGAATCCCTGCCTTGGACCGCCAGCTCCAGCCCAGGTAGTCCGCGAGACCCATGCAGCCCGTCGGATTTCCCGCCATCGCATGGATGCCGCCGTAGGTCGCGCAGGTGCCGCAGCCGATCACGGCCAGCGCCTTGGGAGCAAGCCTGTCAATCCACTCATTGGTCGTAATGGGCTGGCCGGTTTTGGAGTCGGTCCCCATGGCCGCCCAGTACCCTTCCGTCTTGATCTTCTCGTTGGGAATCGATCCTTCCACCACCAGCACGAAGGGATCAAGCTTCCCTTCTTCCGCCTGGTACCAGTACTTCATGAAGTCGTCGCCGCACTCGTAGGCGAGTACCGGATTGTGCAGGTGGACCTTCGGGAGGCCCGGAATGGCCCCCAATAGCACGTCCTCAATGCTCGGCTGAGTGGCTGCGGTGATGGAAACCGAATCGCCGTCACAACCGAGGCCCGCAGTCATCCATACGATGTGGACGTCGGAGACAGGGGGCTTTTTCTGGGTCACCCGTCCGTAAGGAACTGCTTCTGCTGCCATGATCTGGTCTCCTTTCCTTTCGCCAACCGGATGACGCGCGGTGATTGCCTCTGTGGCTATGCGGGGTGAAATCGAGCGCTATCGAAATTCCTAGGCCCGCACTCCAATGAAATACAGGAGCCGGCGCGCGGTCTCAAGCGGGCTGAGCCCTGTTTTTTTCTTCATGGTTACTACTACGGAGGGAATCGGGAGCTTCCCGATTAATCAGTTGATTACTAGCAGTCAAAATTGGAAGGGCGCGGCGAACGAGCAGGTGTTGACCGGAATGTTTTGACCGGGAGTGCGACGGCAGGCCTCGATCAGCGCCCGGTCGCCCGGTCGCTCGCCTGCTTTTCGCTGATCACCCACTGGATCGCGTGCTGCACCAGCTCGCGAGCGCTGTGGAAGGCCATCTTCTCCTTGATATGCGCCTGATACGACTCCACCGTCTTCACGCTCAGGTACAGCTCTTCGGCGATCTGCCGGGTTCCGTATCCGTGGCCGATCAAGCGGAACACTTCGAGTTCCCGATCGGTCAGGTCGTCGAGCGGTGATTGGGTCACGGTCGTCGAACGGCCGATGTGCTGGTGCAGCATCTTGTTGGCCACCCGCTCGCTGACGTAGACCTCGCGATCGAGGATGCGTCGGACAGCCATTAGGACCTTTTCTGCGGCCTCCTGCTTCATGATGTAGCCGTTCGCGCCCGCCCGCAGGGCGCGCTCGGCGTAAATCGACTCGTCATGCATGGAAAGCACGAGGACGGGCAGGCCGGGCTCGCGCTGCCGGATGGTTTTGAGCAGCTCGATCCCGTCCGGTCCGCTTAGCGAGATATCGAGCACCAGGATATCGGGCTTGACGGTTGTAATCGCCTGCCGGGCGGAATGAGAGTCTCCTGCCTCACCGCACACCACCAGGTCAGGCTCGCGGTTGATGAGCTGCGCGAGTCCCTGGCGCACAATCGGGTGGTCATCCACCACAAAAACTTTGCGCTTGCGGGTCACCGGAGATGTCTCGCGGTCAGGAATCACGCTGTCTTTCATCCTCCTCGGTACCGCGCATGGGAAAGAGGCACGTTACCACAGTACCCCTGCCGGGGCCCGGTTGGACTTCCATGCTACCCCCGACCATCTTGGCCCGATAGCTCATGATCTGCAAGCCCCTCCCAGGCGGCGCGCCGGGTTCCTCGGGAAATCCCTTGCCGTCATCCTGGATCGTGAGTGAGCCGGAACCGTTGATGATGCCGAGGCGGATCACGATATGCCGCGCCTCGCCGTGTTTGATGGCGTTGTTCACGGCTTCCTGCGCGATGTGGTAGAGGTGGGTGGCGTCGCCGGCGTCGTGGATCAGCACCGGCTCATTGCACTGAAACCAGCAGGAAATCCCGAACAGGTCCTCCACCTCGTTGGCCCACTGCTGCAAGGCGGACATCAAACCGTCGGCCTCGGAAACCACCGGAAGCAGTCCTTGCGCGAGCTTCCGCGTGATGTTGATCGCTTGATTCACGAGTTTGACGATTTTGGCGGCGTCAGCCGACGCCGGGAGCGAATGTTCCTCGAGCTTCTGCTCGAGCGCCTTGCTCATGAAAGCGATTCCTGTCAGGTGCTGGCCGAGTCCGTCGTGAAGATCCTGCCCGATGCGCCGCTGCTCCCGGGCGCTCACCTCCAGGATGGCGTCCGACAGGCGCTTGCGCTCCGTTACATCGATGCCCGTAGCGATAATGTGGGTCACTGCGCCGTCGTCGGCGCGCAGCAGGGTGCTGGACCACGCGATCAATCGCCAAACACCCTCGCGGTTCACGCAGTAGCTCTCATAATCATCGGGCAGCTCGCTGTGCCGCAGACGATCCAAAATCACCGGAAGGCGCTCCGGGTCCTCCGCAGCCATGAACAGGTCCCACAGGTGCTTTCCCTCGACCTCGTTGAAACGGGATCCGGTAGTCTGCTCGCAGGCGCGGTTGAAGCGCACGATGCGGCCGGACGGGTCAAGAACCACGACCAGCGCGCCCACCGTGTCGAGAATGGCGGAAGCCACATTCCGCTCTTCCTTCAGGCACTCTTCCGCCTCCTTGAGGTCCGTAATGTCGAAGGCGGCTCCGTGGATAAACCACGGACGGCCGTCCTCGCGGCGGATCATCTTGGCTTCGCAGTGGAACCAGATCACGCGGCCGTCCCGGGCCATCACGCGATAGGCAGATCGCAGGGGATTGCCGGTCAGAAACATGGTGGCGGCTTCGGCGCTCCAACGCTGCTTGTCGGCGGGGTGAATCTGGCGATACCAGCGAACCGGGTCTTCGAGCCATTCCTGCTGCGTGAACCCGAGCGCAGCCTCAATCTGCGGGCTTACGTAAGCCTCACCGATCCCGCGGTCGAGATAGGCCATGAAAACGACAGCCGGAATCTGCTCCACCAGGGCGCGATAGCGGGCTTCGAGGGTAGGCTGCGCTTCTTCGCCGGCAGCACTTTGGATTTTCCCCTTGAGAGGGAGCGCATAGGACACTTCCATGGACATGGGTGGCGTTGCGACAGCGCCTTCGCTCTGCAGGAATACGCCCGCCAGTGCACCGAGAATCGCCACGGCCTGGTCGACGCCCGCGGCCTCGGATTTGGCGGCGGACGGCCCGCTGTCCCGGACTGGTGAACTCGAAAGTGAACTCATTTCGCTTTTCCTACCGACCTCGCACCCCGGCCCGCCTGCAACTAGGACGACCCGCGGCGCCTCCACGCGGGCTCCTTGTTCAGAGAGGCCTGCGTGAACCGCCGGAGCGTGTGGATTGCCCTGCCGTACGTACTCACCGCCTGGGAAGACAGCAGCGAGCCCGGCGGCTGGTCCATGAACGGCATGAACTTGTCGGGAAAGCCGGGCATGGTGCAGCCGATGCAGATTCCACCGACGTTCGGGCAGCCCCCGATGCCGCCCATCCAGCCGCGCTTTCCTACATTGCACTGGACAACCGGACCCCAGCATCCCAGCTTCACGATGCACTGCGGCAAGCCGTGCGACTCCGCGAACTCCGCCTGCTCATAGTAGCCGCCGCGGTCGCACCCTTCGTGGACCGTCTGTCCAAAGAGCCACGTCGGCCGCAGGCAGTCGTCGAGCGGGATCATGGGGGCGCGGCCCGCCGCCATCCGGAGCAGATAAAGCAGCGTCTCCATGAAATTGTCCGGCTGCACGGGACATCCCGGCACGCACACGATGGGAATATCGGCCTTCGATTTCCAGTCCCAGCCCAGATAGTCCGCCAGGCCCATGCAGCCCGTCGGGTTTCCCTGCATGGCGTGGATGCCGCCGTAGGTGGCGCAGGTTCCGGCCGCCAGCACCGCCCAGGCCCTGGGCGCGAGCCCGTCAATCCATTCGCAGGTCGTGATCGGCTGGCCGGTCTTTTCATCGGTCCCGAGCGAGGCCCAGTAACCCTGGGTCTTGTTCTTTTCGTTGGGAATCGAGCCTTCCACCACCAGGATGTATGAGGCGAGCCGCCCCTCGACGGCAAGGTGAAACGGCCTGAGGAAGTCATCCCCGACTTCGTAAGCGAGGACGGGATTGTGAAGCCGCACCTTGGGCACCCAGGGAATCCCGCCGGCCAGCAGATCCTCGATGCTCGGCTGCGTGGCCGCGGTCATGGCGATGCTCTCGCCATCGCAGCCGAGGCCGGCCGTGATCCAGAGGATGTCGATCTCGGTGATCGGCCCCGAGCCTTGAGGTACGCTTGCCGGAGCGGCTGAAATCTCAGACATCGAATCCTCGCTCAATCGTGCGCCCGATGACATTCCGCCTGACGCGGCAGCGGTAGGGGCGGGTTGGAAGCTCGCCCTTACGGGCTCACTGGCGGCGGAGCGTATTATACCAACCCGGATGGGCTTGGTCATGGTCCAGAAAAATCCAGCACAAATCCGGCACAAAATCCAAATCCCGGCGCCAGCCGTACTCATGGCTGGGAAGTGAAACTAAACTCGCGTATCGGGAGGAAACATGAAGAACACCATTCTGCGGCTGCTCCTGCTGCTCGGCTGTGGATTGATGGCGGGCGCCGCCTTCGGTCAGAACCTGAACGCCAACCAGACGTTAGGGTTTGGCCAGGGCAAAGTACTCTTTTTCACGTACAAGCAGAATTTCGACTGCATCGACCAACCCTACGACGATTTGAACTTCAACGGGAAGATCGCTGCCCAGGACCCCGGAGAGATGCAGACTCCCATATGCCAGGTCGGCACCAACCCCTCGATCAATCCGCCCGGACAAGCCGGAAATCCATTCCTGACCACTGAGCCCCTGTTTGTGCTGGTTCCCATGTTCTCAGTCGATGACGATCAGAATCCGAACGACGCCATCTCCTGCACGGGGGTCGTGCAAGGCACGATTTGCGGTCCGACGCTCGGAAGCACCTTGATCAGCCTCTTTGGCGCCTTGCCGGAGGCCTTTAAAGCCAAGCCCCTCGTCTACACCCAGTGTCCGGAACCCGGCACGGCGCCCGGCACCTGCACCATGCACGCTTCACGGCTCGATCTCGGACCCGTTCTGGTTCAGTTGGGCTTTTTGCCGCCGCCGCCCGCCAATACTTTCGTGCCCACTCCGAACCATAGTCATGTTGTCCTTTCCATGGACACCAACTTGCCCCCGATCTGGTGGCAAGTCATCCCGGTGCTGGTCCTTGATGAGAGCGACTGGCCGTCAAGGGATGGCAGCAGCGGAATTACTTCGTTCGAGGCCATACAGGCGGCGGAGCAGGCCGGCACCGCCCTACAGGCCCCGTCGAATTTCTTCCTCTTCTTTTCCTCGGGCGCCGCGAGCGGCGACCACACGCACATGAAGATGTAACGGCAAGGCTTTTCGGCATCGTCAACGAAGCCTAGACGTGTAGCCTATGTTTTGACTCTCCGAGCGGGGCGCACTTCGTGAACCGGCGCGGATCGACCCCTCGTTGAGCCCATCACGGCAACACCCGGAACGGCACGTTGCTCGTCAGCGTGCCGCCGGGCGTTACGACCTGGACCTTGCCGGTGGCGGCGCCCGCCGGTACGGTGGTCGTGATGAACGAACTCGAACCTGCCTTGAACACGGCAGGAGTGCCGTTGAACGTGACGCTGGTGGCGCCGGTCAGATTCGTTCCCAGAATGTTGACCTCCCTCCCGGCCTCGCCCGACGCGGGCAGCGTTTCCACGAACGGTCCGAGGCCCACCTTCTGGACGAAGATCGTCCCACAGCCCGGGTAGTCAGAGGAACACTGGTTGGCTCCGCCTTGGTTGGTTGTCCCGTAGAGGACTCCGCTCGTAGCTTGCACCAAGGCGGCCGTAGGCCTGTAGCCGTCAACCAAATCAAAGCTGTGGAGCGTGGTCAGAGTGCCCGTGGGAGTGATTTCGAAGACCGTGCCTGAGCGGTCAGCGCCTCCGATTTCGGTTGTCCCGTAGAAGTTCCCGTCGGTGGCGCGGATCAAGCCAGCACCGGGGTTCGCACCTTCAGGACAGGTGGAGTAGTTGACGCAGTGGAAGCGATAAACCGTGGTGAGCGTGCCCGTGGGGGTGATTTTGAAGATCGTACCCCAATCACCGTCCCCGCCGAAAAACGTTGTCCCATAGAAGTTCCCGTCGGGGGCTTGGATCAGGCTGGCCGCAGGTATTTCACCGTCCGTGCACTTTTCCTCGGCGCAAAAGCTGTACAGCGTGGTCAGCGTGCCCGTGGGCGTGATTTTGAAAACTGTGCCCCCGTCGTTAGCCCCGCCGTGTGCCATTGTCCCGTATAAGTTCCCGTCGCGGCCCTCGACCAGGCCGGACTGGGGGTCGGCGCCGTCGGTGCACAATGAACCGCCCTCGGAGCAGAAGCTATGCAGCGTGGTCAGCGTGCCGCTCGGGGTAATTTTGAAGGCTGTGCCGCAGCCAATCGCGCCGCAAGAAACATAGTCGAAGCCGGAACCGCCAATGTTGGTTGTTCCGTAGAAGTTCCCGTCGGTGGCCTGGACCAGGCTGGCATAGGGTGCGGCGCCGTCCGCGCAGCCGGTTTGAGAGCAGAAGTTGTAAAGCGTGGTCAACGCGCCTGTGGGCGTGACCTTGAAGACTGTGCCGCAGCCGTCCAGGTAGGTGTACGGGCAGAGCTCTGCGTTATTGTTGGTCCCGCCGCTCTCGGTGATGCCGTAGAAGTTTCCATCGGTGCCCAAGGTTACACCGGCCACAGGAGCATTGCCGTCCGTGCAGTGTGTTTGGCTGCAGAAGTTATACACCGTGGTCAGCGTGCCGCCAGGGGTGACTTTGAAGATGATGCCGCAGCCCAGGCCAAGGCATTCGCTGCCATTACTCCCGCCCACGGAGGTTGCCCCGAAGAGGCTGCCGTCGAGGCCCTGCACCACACCGGCCACAGGGCCGAAGCCGTCGGACCCGTCGAAGTTTACCAGTACCCTGAAGCTCTGCGCGGGCGCCACCGCCGCCCCCGCCAGCGTAACTAAGATTGCGGCAACCAGCCCTGCCGCCCGTCCGCGATTTCGTTTTGATTCCTTGATTTGTCGCATGGCATCCTCTCTTCCGATTCAGCCTTCCGGTCTGAACTGACGCTGGAAATCACGGCAGCACCCGGAAGGGCACATTGCTCGTCAACGTGCCTCCGGGGGTTACGACCTGGACCTTGCCGCTCGTGGCGCCCGCCGGTACGGTCGTCGTGATGAACGAACTCGAAGCCACCTTGAAGACGGCCGGCGTGCCGTTAAACGTGACGCTGGTCGCGCCGGTCAGATTGGTGCCCAGAATCCTGACGCCTGCTCCTACCGTGGTAGAGGTTGGCAGCGTTGCCACGAACGCACCAAGACCCACGGATAGGCTGAAGACTGTGCCGTCGCCGCTAGCCCCGCCATAGACAGTTGTCCCGTAGAACGTAAAGGGTCGTGAGCATTCCATCGCGGGCGATCTCGAAGACCGTGCCATCGTCATTGGCGCCGCCCAGATTTGTTGTTCGATAGAGGCTGCCATCGGGAGCCTGAATTGGCGTGGCCAGTGGGTATTTGCCGTCCCAGGTTGGGCGCAAAAACGGTAAAGGGTCGTCATCGCGCCGTTGGGGCTGATTTTGAAGACCGTCCCTCCTCCGTCGCCACCGCCATCGGCCGTTATCCCGTACAGGCTTCCATCGGTGGCCTGGACCAGCCCCGCGTAGGGGTATTGGCCGTCCCTTCCCTCGAAGCTGTGCAGGGTGGTGAACGTCTGCGCCGGTGAGACAATCGCCGTGATTGCGCACATAACAGAGACGGCCCACGCCGTTTTCCACCCAATTTTTAGCATGTTTCCTCCTCGCTGTCCTCGGCCTGCGCACGAGTTTGGCGTGCAGTAGCTTGCTGGCGCTTTCCTCCCGCGAGCTTGCTCGCGGCGTCGCAAGGTCCCGGCAGACGTGCAGTGAATCTTCGCATCGTCCCGGCCAGCAAGCTGGCCTGACAAAAGCGACAGCAAGCTACCGCACTCCAAACACAGTCACTATTTCTCAACCGTGAGCGTGATGTTGGTCGTTTGCGTTATGCCTCCGCCTTTGCCCGTTACCTTGAGCGTGTAGACTCCGGCTTTGGTACCCTTTGGCACCTCGGCAGTCAGCGTGGAGGTCCCTGAACCGGGCGCCGGTATGGGATTCGGGCTGAACTTCGCCCCTTTGTAGCTCGTTGACAGCGCTACCGGCGCGTTGAAGCCGTTCTCCGCCGCCGTGGTAATCGTGACGGTGAAAGTGCCGCCATCGTCCACCGCAATCAGGTTGGGGGACGCGCCAATGGCGAAGAAAGGCGACGGCGCTTCGAACAGCGCATTGATCAGGCCGGAACCGTTCGGAGTGCCCCATCCGGTCGCCAGATCATAGCCGACAACCGCCGGAAAGCCGTTATTGCCGGTGGTGATGTCGTGGAAATCGGCGTCATAGCTTAATCCCACACCCAGCAGATAAATCGCCGGATTTATGAAGCCCGGCGGCGCGTCTCCGTTGGCAGCCGCCTGTTGATTGGCCAGGGCCAGGTAGCCGGCCCACATGGGCGCCGCAAAACCAGCCCCGCCATAGACGTTTGCCGTGCAGGCTTGCTGGTCGGCGCAGACGTAAAAGGTGAAGCTCGCGTTTGCGGAGACGTCCGGGTAATTCCGATAGACCGTGGACCCCTCGTTGGCGGTGTTGATCACGCCCGGGAGTTGCTGCCAGGGCGGAATCAGAATGTCGTCCGCAGCATAATAGCCGCCGCCACCGTATCCCCCGGTTTCCGAAGCCCAGGGGCCGCCCGCGCCCTGAGTGGTCAAGCCCGTGCCGCCCACGCTCGTGACGTACGCAGCATCCGCCGGCCAGGGAGATCTGTCGCCGCTCGCGCCGGCGGCTTCGAAGAAACTCTGGCCCTGCGCCGCCATCTTCTCGAAGTAGGGATCGTCGGTATGCGGATCGGCTGGGCTCCAGGACCACGAAGAGCTCAAATTCAAGGGCAATGGCGTATCCGAAGACATGGCGCCGAGCAATGCGGTGTCCGTGGAACCCACGTACAGGTACACCGTCGTTACGCCGGGGGCCATGCCGAGCGACTGCGTGATGTTCGTGGTCTGTTCCGTGTCGTCGCAGCCGCCCTTGTAGACGCAGTTGACGGAGGTTCCATCAGTGGAGACGCCCGTCACCGCGGCCGTTCTGGTCTGCCCGGCATTCTCGTAGTAGGTGTTCACGTCGGCGATGTCGAAGCCGGCGTACTCCAACAATCCAATGTTCTGTCCGGCGCCCGTCAGAGCCGTTCCCTCGTAGTAAGCCGCGCGCATGTCGCTGCCGCAGAAGGACTGCTCAGGACAGGAGCCGGTCGTTGCCAGGGAGTGCGCACCGTCGGATCGACGGACGAGCGCCGGCCGCGGGATCGAGTAGTTGTCCAAGCCGGAAATGTGCCACAGTTGGAAAGGCAGGTTCACCGTGGGTTCCCGGTCGGGAGAATAGAACGTGCGGTTCTCCGTGGGGTGCTGGTACACGCCCATGGTGACGTGGAAGGCTGACTCGATGGCCGCCACCGATCCCTTCATCTGC
>DASZIG010000048.1:0-32675 GCA_035949375.1 Terriglobia bacterium
CGTCTCGCAGAGCCACGAAGCCTCCCAAGCGGCTCGCATCTTCGGTATTCGACTGATGATTCACTGCAAAAAACGGGCCATCCCACTTCTGTGAAAGAGTTGTTGGTAGAGCCGCTGCGCTAGGGCCAATTTCCAACAGCAGTTTGATTGTAACTTCCAGCACTGAGCATAGGTCTGCGATGCAACGCCGAGCGTCTTCATCGACCATGTTTAGCAAGTCCTCCGAGGCCGAAAGTTATATCACCGTGACGGCATTTCGTCAAATTTTGGGAAAGGGACTTAAATATATAAATCCCAAAGATTTTAGCCCCGGCGCAAGCCGTGGGATTCGGGTGGTTCGACGCCGCACAGCCCCAGAAGGCCGAAGGACAAGGCCCGCAGGGCCGAAAGATTTTAGCCCATGGCGTGAGCCGTGGGATTCGGGTGGTTCGACGCCGCACAACCCCAGAAGGCCGAAAGACAAGGCCCGCAGAGCCGAAAGTTTTAGCCCACGGCGTGAGCCGTGGGATTCGGAGTAGTTCGACGCCGCACAGCCCCAGAAGGCCGAAGGACAAGGCCCGCAGGGCCGAAAGATTTTAGCCCACGGCGTGAGCCGTGGGATTCGGGTCGTTCGACGCCGCATAGCCCCAGAGGGGCGAAAGACTCAGTCCCAGACGTACCGTTCGTCGTACTTAATGCCATTCTTCTTGAGGAATGCAATGAACTCCTCCTGAAACGAAATCCTGGGGTGATGCTTCTCCTGCTCGCGAATATACTTCACGACGGCCGCCGCATTGGACTGGCTGACGCTAAACGCGCCGTACCCTGTTTGCCAGGCGAAACCGCGATGTCCATTCCGCGTCTCATGCACCCACCGCGAGGAGTTGGTCTTCACCACACGCAAAGCGTCGGACACAGCCACGCTGGGAGGCAGCCAAAGCATCAGGTGCACATGGTCGGGCATGGAGTTGGCGGTCATCGCCTCACCCTTCAGTTCCCGGACGATCCCTCCGATGTAGGCGAGCAGATCGGATTTGAGGTCCGCGGCGATGAGGGGTTGCCGGTCCTTGGTGCTGAAGATGGCATGCGTTAACAGGTTCGCGAAGGTGTGGGCCATGTCTTTCGCCCCTCCGGGGCTCCCGGGGATTCTACCGCGCCTGATACTCACGGCTCACGCCGTGGGCTAGAATCTTTCGGCCCTCCGGGCCTTTGCGCGATTCGCATGTGTTGTTCTGGCGTCCCACGGCTCACGCCGTGGGCTAAAATCTTTCGGCCCCTCGGGCCTTTGCGCGATTCGCATGCGTTGTTCTGGCGTCCCACGGCTCACGCCGTGGGCTAGAATCTTTCGGCCCTCGGACCTTTGCGCGATTCGCATGCGTTGTTCTGGCATCCCACGGCTTACGCCGTGGGCTAGAATCTTTCGGCCCTCCGGGCCTTTGCGCGATTCGCATGCGTTGTTCTGGCGTCCCACGGCTCACGCCGTGGGCTAAAGTCTTTCGGCGCTCCGGGCCTTTGCGCGATTCGCATGCGTTGTTCTGGCATCCCACGGCTCACGCCGTGGGCTAAAATCTTTCGGCCCTCCGGGCCTTTGCGGCGATCTGCGTGCGTTGCCCCGGCGCCCCACGGCTCACGCCGTGGGCTAGAATCTTTCGGCCCTCCGGGCCTTTGCGCGATTCGCATGCGTTGTTCTGGTGTCCCACGGCTCACGCCGTGGGTCAGATCTGCCTGCCCCCGGGCTGTATTCTTTGCGGCGTGCGGGGTCGTGCGCCTCGTGGCGGAAACCAGCCGCGTAGCGGCGAAAGATTTTAGCCCACGGCGTGAGCCGTGGGTTAGGGACGTTGAATCGCCCGGAGCCCCGTAGGGGCGCAAGACAAAGGCCACGAACCAGGGACAAAGGCGACGAACAACGAACAATCAGCACGCTTTGTAAACCAAAACAAACACCAGCCTGTCGGCCCTTCGGGGCCTGCGGGGATTGTAATGATGCTTGCGCTCCCGCGGCTCACGTCGTCGGCCAAATTTGCCTGCCCTCCGTTTCAACGCCGAAAATAAACTTTCCCACTTTTCCCATCCTGGCCCACCGTCCAAAACGGACGTGCCACCCTTAACGATTGCCGATTTTCGATTGGCGGTTTCCGATTGCGCACCGCCAATCGCGATTGGCAATCGCCATGGATCCATCGACAATCGTCAATCTGCAATCGTCAATTCCGAAGCGCCGCTACACCGTGAGCGATCAATCGCGGGCGGCCAGCCGCCTAAACGCCGCCAAGGCCCGCGAGGTCTGGCAACGCCAGCGGAGCCAACCCGGCTTTCGATTGCCCCGCGCCGTCCTCGAGGCGATCCATCGCGGCCTGGTGAAGGCTGCGCGCTGGCGACTCACGAACTGCTCCCGCCGCTACGCGTCCCGATTCCGCCACGGCGTGTTCGCCGTCAGCCTCGAGCGCAGCCTGGCGCGCGCAGGTGAGACTCTCGACGACTATTTGGCGTACGTCCAACGGATCGTAAGGGCGTTTGCCGGCAGTTCCACGAACAACGGACCACGATCTATGGACGCCGAACCAACGCCGGCCTCAAGCCCTTCGATCGTCGCGACATTGGCTACTGCGCTAGCCCAGGTCAGCTGGCGGCGCCTGCGCGCCTTCCGTATTCACGCCGAGGGCGAGCGCCTGGCGGTCTTCCGCGCGTTTCGCCAACTGGCCGCGGAGCGCGAGGCTGCCGGCGCCCTCACCCCCGGCCGCCTAGTACGCCTCGCCGGGGACCTTCACGAGGCGCTCTGGCCTGCCTGGCCGCGCCTGCCCCTTCACCTGCGCCGCCTCAACCGCCGATTCGAGGCCCTCGCCGGGCGTCTGCTGAACGAGCTCGGGCTTCCGCCCATGGACCTGCACGTGCGTGCGAGCCCGGCGGTGGATTGCGCCGGGACCTACTCGCTGGCCGAAGCCCTCGGGAATCCGCTGCGGAACCGAGGCAAGGTGCGGGCGGCCCTCGCCCGGCGCGAACCGCGCGTAAAGCCGCCGGAACACTGGCGCTGGCGCACCGGACCGCCGGGCGGCGCGAACGCGCGATCCCGAACCCCGGACCCCGCGGTGGGCGGCGACGACGCCGGCCCCGCGACTTTGGAAGATTTCCGCACCCTCGTGGAACGGGCCCTCGGACCGAACTCCACGCTCAAACCGGCCGGGCCCGACGCGGAGGCGGCGGGCTTGGCCGAAGCGCTCTGGGAGCGATTGGAATTCCGCCGGCGCCATGCCCTGGAGGAGCGCAAGCGGTTCAGCGCTCTGGTCGATGATTACCTGGCTAGCCTCGATTCCGGGGTTCCATCGTCGGCAATCGGCAATCATCTATCGTCAATCGTCAATTCCTTGACGAAACTCGCCACCGGGCTAGTCGAGGTCTTGCGATCTGACGGAGAGTTCTGCGCCGACGCCGTGCTCGATGGCCGGGGGCAGGTCTGGATTTACCGGATGCTGCTCGCGCGCCGGATCCCTCGCCGCGACATCGTCCTCCTGCAGCCGGAGCCGCCCGATACCAGCGGCATGCTGCTCGAAGCCTTGACGCTCGAGAAGGCCGGACAACACGCCGAGGCCGAACGCCTGCTCGGCAAAGCAGACGAGATCACGGAGGAGTGGGGGCGATGGGAGAAGTTCTTGAAGTCTTTCCGTCCGAAGCCCGAAGCGACGTGAATGAAGATGCGCCAGCCACGGCTCACGCCGTGGGGCTAAAATCTTTCGGCCGTGCGGGCCTTGACATGAGAGTAATGCGGTGCGGAAGACGACAATTTATTGAAAGCGGCGGCTCCGAGCTGGTGGTGGGTCAGTTTGCACCCGCGCGGGATCGGATTGCAGACCACCCCGGCCTTCGGCCACCCCTCCTCCACAAGGAGGGGAGCTTCGCGCTCGGACAGAGCCTTAGAGCCAGGAAAGAACTCTTGCCACGGAAGCCCCCTTCTCAAAACAGGAGGAAACCGTTACGTCGGAGGCTCCCCTCCTGGTTCAGGAGGGGTGGCCGAAGGCCGGGGTGGTCGCTCAATTCCAAGCTGAACCGAACTCCCTTGCTCCCGGCCTCGCTCTGAGATATGGTATGCCACGAGAACAGGAGTCAGAAGCCAGGGATCAGAACCGAGCGAATCGAGCGGCGGCGCCGGGACGAGCGGCGGCGCTTCGCCGGCCCACATCCGATCTTGCGCCGCGCACGGAGGAACGAACTACCATGCCGGAAGACGAAGCAGCGCTCACAAATCTGCCCTTGGAGTCTCGGCCCCCGGAACCCGTATCGGACTTACCGCGCCCCCGCGAGGCCGGACGCCTGGCGGCGCACGGGCGCGCCGAACTCGGCAAAGCGATCGTGGGCCAGCGCGAGTTCATCGACCAGTTGCTGGCCGTGCTGCTTTCGGGCGGACACGCCCTGATCGAGGGCGTTCCCGGAATCGCCAAGACGCTCGCGGTCAAGGCGCTGGCGCGCGTTTTTCGCCTGGATTTTCAGCGCGTGCAATGCACCCCCGACCTGATGCCGGCCGACATCCTCGGCTCCAACATTTTCAACCTCGCGGCCGGCTCGTTTTCCCTGCATCGTGGGCCGATCTTCACGGACTTTCTTCTGGTGGACGAAGTGAATCGCATGCCGCCGCGCACCCAAGCTGCGTTGCTCGAATCCATGGAGGAGCGCCAGGTGACCATCGACGGCGTCCGCCATCCGCTTTCGAGCTTTTTCACTGTCTTCGCCACGCAAAACCCCGTGGAGTTCGAAGGCACCTATCCCTTGCCCGAAGCGCAGCTCGACCGCTTTCTCGTCAAGATTCAGATGGGGTATCCCGCGGCTCAGGACGAAATCGAGATCCTGGAGCGCTATCAAAGCGGGCGCGATCCGCACGATCTGGATTCGCTCGGCCTGGCGGCGGTCGATTCCGGGCAACTGGCGGCCGCCCGGCGCGAGAGCACCGCGGTGCGGGTGGAACCGGGACTGCTAGGCTACATAGCTACCATTGTGCGCCGCACGCGGGACTGGCCCGCGCTGACCCTGGGCGCCAGTCCCCGGGCCACGGTTTTCCTCATGGCGGCGGCCAAGGCCTTTGCCACCCTCGAGGGCCGCCAGTACCTCATCCCCGATGACGTGAAGGCGGCGGCTTACCCCGTGCTTCGCCATCGTTTGCTCGTGCGCCCCGAGGCAGATCTCGAAGGCATTACGCCGGACCGCGTGGTGGCCGACATCCTGGCGGAGGTCGAGGTCCCCAAATGACTCTGCCCGCATTGGGCTCCATCTCGAGCCCCGTCTCGCGCCTCGCTCCCGAGAAAGTTGCCGCCCGCGCCGGGCGCGCCGGTCGACTGCGGGCCGGATTCGGCAGCCGGTTCTTCGTGGCGCTGCTCGCAGGCCTGGTCTGGACGGGGCCGGCCTGGTGGGACCACCGCTTCATCTACGCCCTGCCCGCCTGGGACCTCGTGGTGGTGCTGGTGTGGCTGGCGGACTTGCTCCGGCTCCCGAAACCGGAAACGATCGAAGTGGCGCGCGAGTGGGCGCGGCCGCTTGGCCTCGGAGAAAAAAACGGCGTGACGCTTCGTGTGCGCAGCGCCGGTCCGGGCGCGCTGTGGATGAGCTTGGAGGATGATCTGCCGCCGGAATTTAATCCCCTGGAGCCCGCGCGCGCGATTCAATTGGGCGCGGCGGCTCCGGCCACGTTTACTTATTCGGTCTGTCCCGGCGCTCGCGGCGATTTCGACGCGGGCGGCGTCTACCTGCGCTACGAGAGCCCGCTGCGCTTCGCCGAACGCTGGGCTTTCGCCGATTTGAGGCAGCGCCTCCGCGTCTACCCGAGCCTGCGCGAATCCGAACAATCGACCCTCTACCTGATTCGCAGCCGTCAGATCGAACTTGAAAAACGGCTGATGCGTAAGACGGGCGCCGGCCGCGAATTCGAAAGCCTGCGCGATTACCGGTCCGGCGACGAGCCGCGCGACATCTGCTGGACGGCGACCGCGCGCCGGGGCAAGCCGATCACGCGCACCTACCAGGTGGAGCGCAGCCAGACCGTCCTTATCGTCCTTGACGCTGGCCGTTTGCTGCTCGCGAAGGTAAAGCCCGGCCCGGCGGAACGCGCCAGGGGCGGAATCGTGCTCAACAAGCTCGACCACGCCGTGAACGCGGCGCTCGGCCTCGCGCGCGTGGCGCTCTACTCCGGCGACGCGGTCGGCCTGACGGCTTACGCGCGCCGCATTGAAGCGCAATTGCCGGCAAGCCGGGGAACGCCGCACCTGCGGGCGCTGGTCGAAAGCCTGACGCAGGTGCGCGGAGAGCTGGTGGAAGCGGATCATGAACGCGCCGCCGGTTACCTGCTGGCCACGCAAAGGCGGCGGTGCCTCGTGGTGTGGCTGACGGAGTTCGCGGAGACGGCGGCCACGCCGGACGTGATCGAATCGGCCTCGCGTCTCTTGCGGCGCCATCTGGTGTTGTTCGTCGCCATCACGCAGCCGGAGCTGCACAGGCTGGCGGCGCGGAAGCCTAGTTCGGTCCGCGAGGCTTATCGCTACGTGGCCGCGCAGGAGATGCTCCAGCGGCGTGAAGCGCTGCTCGGCCGATTGCGGCGGCTGGGCGCGCTGGCGCTCGAGCTCGAGCCGCAGCAGGTCCCGTCGGGCTTGGTGAATCAATACCTGGAGATCAAGGAGCGCAGCCTGCTGTGAGAGGGAGCGCATTCGCGGAGGACGACGAAGACGAGAGCTTTCGCTGCGCGCAGATCATGACACGCGGTTAAGAGCCGCCCGACTCCGATTATGCGCCGGACGCCTCATTCATCAGGCTGGTCCGGCGGGGCCTCCTGCAGGTCGCGGGAGCGTCCGGCCCGGCCCAGGTAGAGCGCGAGCAACCCGAAGAGCGCCGCCGCGAACAAAAACTTGGCCGGCACGGGCACCGCCGTGGGGGAAATGAAGGCTTCGATGATGCCGGCGATCACAAGCAGCGGGATGATGCCGAGCGCCAGCTTGACGCCGAGGCTACCATACAAGGCTAGCGCATCGCGGCGCGGCAGGTCCCCGGGAAACAAGAGTCCGCGCGCTACCAGGAGCCCGGCGCCCGCGGCCATAAATATGGACGGGAGCTCCAGCACGCCGTGCGGGGCCACAAAGCTCGCGAGGCGCAGGCCCATGCCGGCCTGCCAGCAGGCCGCGCTGATCACGCCCATCAACAGGCCGTTCTGCATCATCATGTACGCGGTGCCGAGTCCGGCGGTAATCCCCGAGGCAAACGCGGCAAACGACACCGCAAGGTTGTTGGTCATGATGGCGCTTGAGGCGAGCGGCTTGATGGTGAGGATGGACTCTGTCCACATCTTGTGGCGCTCAATAGTGTCACTCATCTGCGGGCCCAGGAAGAATCGCTGGAAGGAGGAATCGCCGAGCGACGCGAGGAGCCCCACCACCGCCGCCGCCAGAAAGATCGCGAAGGCGGCCAGGGTATAACTGAAGGTCGAGCGAAACACCTGCGGGAAGGTGCGCCGGTAGAAAAGCCAGATTCCGCCGGGCCCGCCGCGACGGCCCATGTAAATCAGGTTGTGGGCACGGGCCAGGAGCTGATTCAGGTAAGAGGCTAGCCGGCGGTCCGCGGGGTCCTGCCGGATCGACGACAAGTCCGAGGCGACCTGGCGGTACAGCAGGCCCAGCTCCTGAAGTTCGCGGTACGAGAGCGCGGCCACGCCCCTGCGTCCTGATCGACGGACGATAACTTCGAGCCGGTCCCAGTGAGGCTTGCGCTTTTCGAGCCAGCGGGCAGAGATCATCGGTATGGCAGATCATCTTATCATCGAAACGCCGGAGCAGATTTCTCTCGATCTTCCTCTGGCGGGCATCGGCAGCCGGTTTCTCGCCCTGGCGCTCGATACGCTGATCCAGCTTGGAGCAGCTTCAGTCATCGTGGCGGTCTGGTTCAGCCTCTCCGCGCTCGGCATCGTCGGCGGGCCCGCTAGCAAGGGGAGGCTCTGGTTCAGCGTGCTCACGGTGGTGGCCGCGTTCCTGCTTTATTACGGCTATTTCGGGTTCTTTGAAGCCATCTGGAACGGGCAGACGCCGGGCAAACGCTATACGCACCTGAGGGTCGTGAAGAACAACGGGCAACCGATCAGCGTGTACGACTCCGTCACGCGCAACCTGGTCCGCATCGTCGACAGCGTCCCGGGGATTTATGTGATCGGGATTCTTGCCGCTCTCCTTAGCTCCCAGAGCAGGCGACTGGGCGACTACGTGGCGGGGACCGTGGTGATCCGCGAACTCCCCGTCGAACGGCCGGCCCAGCCTGGCGCGGCGACGGAACCTGCGGGCGAGAAACCCGGGAACGTCGTGAGCGTGTACGCCGCCGGTCTTTCCGACGAAGAATTTCAGTTGATCGAAGCGTTTCTCCTGCGGCGCAACCAACTGAGTGGGGCCGTGCGCTCGAGCATCGCCGGCCAAATCACGGCCCAGATCGCCACCCGGCTTGGAATTCCACGCGAAGAACAGCGCCGCCCGGAGGACCTGCTCGAGAGGCTGGCCGCGGCCTATCGCGCCCGGGCGCGCTTCCGATAGTTGAAGCGGGGTTTACAGTGCAATATCCGCAGCCGGGTGTGAAAGCGTCAAGAGAGTGGGAGAGGGCGCAGGCGGGTCGGCAACCACGGTACGCACGAGTTCGCCGCTGCTTTGCCACCAACCGCGGAAGACTCGCCCGCGATCGTAGCACACCTGAAGCGGACGCCAGAGGCCACCGCCCCGGACCGATGAAGCAAGGGTGCGCGCCCGATCCTCGCGATGCGTGTCCTCATTTTCCAACTCGCGACCGGGCCCATCCGTAAGGTCGACGATCACGCACCTTGTGTCGAGGCGAAGTCCTTCGCGCAGGGCTTTCAGCGCGCTCTCCTTCGCGCTCCACACGAGGGTTAGAAGACGCTCCCGGTCTGCCGGCGGCGCCCGCGCAATCAACGCCTGCTCATCAGGAGCGAAATAATCGGCTGCAAAAGCGGCGCTGCGCGGCTCGATCACTTCGAGATCGCAGCCGAGAGCGGTACCGGCGGGTGCCACTGCGCAGACCGCATGGCCGGCGCGGTGGCTCAGTGAAATCACGACTGGGGCGGCTTGCTCCGCGAGGAACGCTTCAGGCGCGCCGTCCGGGGCCGGGCGTATTTCCAGGCGTGCCAGGGTTGCCGAATCACCGGGCAGGTTCAGGCATCGGGCTACAGCCCGTTTGGCCGTCCAACGTCCCAGGCGCCAGTCGGCGCGACGCTTGGCGAAGCGCAGTCCATCCAGGCGGATCTCTTCGCTCGCGCTCAGCCAATCATTCTGCGCGGGCACATCCGCGTCGGACTGCTCGAGCCAGTGGACTTCCGTATAGCTCTCACAAGACAGCGCCACGTCGCCGAACGGCGACTGACATCGCGCGACGTTCAAACTACCGCCTTCTCGCTCTCCGCACCTGCATGCGCGCCGGAGGCATTCTTAGCCCCTTCGCCAGCGAGAGCCAGTGCTGGAATTGGCCCGGGCGTTGGCGTCTTGAGACGGGTCTCCGTCCACGTAGCTGTCCCCTTCGGCCTGTAGTCCCTGAGTCTGAGCTTCCTGGCTTCTCGCCGCTCGGATTCCAATTCCTTCTCCTTGTCAACGCCACGTTCGACAGCCTGGATGAGGTAAGGACGAAGGTTCGCAGGCGGGATGATGCGCTGAAGCGCCCCCACCCGCAGAGCGCGATGAATACTGTGCACATGGTCAAATTCTTCGGCTACCTCGCCCATCTTTTCCGACTGCACAACTTTGAACAATTCGTCCCACTGCGCGCGCAACCGGCCTTTCTCGGATCCATCCGCGCCGGCCATCGCCTGGCTCAGCGCCTCGAGACGCGCATCTTTGCGAGTTCGCTTGTCAACTTCGCCGGCGAAGACAACAGCCGCCGCTGGAGCTCCGCCAATCACGGAGGCGTACGTTCCTTCCAGAGCCATGACCTGGAGATTTTCGTTCAGCACGTGCGAGAAAACCACGTAAGCGCCGCCGTGATAGCGCGAGATAACGCAGAACACCATGGGACCCTTGAAGTTCACAACAGCCCTGCCGATCTCGGCGCCATATTCTAGCTGGAGTTTGCGCAAGGATTCCGGTGAGCCATCGAATCCTGACAGATTAGCGAGCAGCACCAGGGGGCGGTTGTGGCTGGCCGCGTTGATCGCGCGCGCCAGTTTCTTGGAGGATGAGGGGAAGAGCGTTCCGGCGGTCCATTGATCCGGCCCGTCGGCCGGCACAAATCCCAACCTTTGCACGGGCCGCGACTCAATGCCGATGACGCAAACGGGGTAGCCGCCGAGATGAGCGTCCCAGACCACCGCAGTTTCCGCCGCCCGCATTCCGGACCAGCGCTCGAGAGGAGCATGATCCTGGTCGACGACGGCTTTCATCACTTTGCGGATGTCGAAGGACTTCTTACGTCCCGCGTTCGTTTCGTCCGAGAAGATGTCGCCGACCCGCTTGAATGCGCTGCCATCGCCATTCCCGTTGCTGTGCGGGTAGTCCTGAACGTTGCGATCCAGCGGGTCGGCAGTTGCTGCGCGGCGCGGCATCAGTTCGCCGGGAGCCACGTAGGTGTGTTGATAGTGGCGCAAGAGGATGTGGCATGCCTCTTCGAGGTCACGAGCAAAGTACTGCGCCTGGCCATTGAGGCCCATGATGCGGTCGTAACCGCCGATCCCCTGATTGTCCTCGGCTGAAACGCTGCCTGAGTAATCCAGCGCGCGCTTTCCGGTAAGCACCATCGCTGCTTGCGGGGTCATCACCAGAATGCCTCGGGTGTGCATGAGCATGGTAGCCTCGGCGTTCCAGTAGGGCTGCGCGCCGACGTTGATACCGTTCACAATCAAATTCACCTCGCCCCCCGCCTGCGTAAACTCGATCAGGCGGCGGAGCACGCGGGCGATCCAATCCATGTTCTCGACACCGCTCTCCATTGAGATCTTGGCGCCGGCTGAGATAGGAAACCACTCCAGCGGCACTCCCTTTTGCTCCGCGAGATCGAGCGCCGCAATAATGCGCCGGCATTCGGGTTCGGCAATTGCCCCCAAGTCTCTACCGGGATCTCCAAGCAGGATCACACGTATCATGCCCTCGGGATACTCGGTCGTGAAGTTGCGGATAACGCCCACGATGACGTTGGCTTTGTTGTGGCCGTAGGGACGCTCCACTGGAACCAGACGGTTCTCAGCGTCCACATCGTACTCGCTGAATTCGCCCGGCGGAAATGCCCGGGTGTCGCCGGCAGCCGGAGTCAGCATCTTGACGATTTCGTACGGGTAAGTAAAACCGCGCTGACGCATCCGAACGACTTTCTGGTCGTATTCGGCCAGCGGCTTGAGCGGTTGCAGTTTGGTGGCGGGACGGAAGGTCATCAGCAGGCCCACGCCGGCTGGGTTCGATATGCGCAACACCATGTCCCGCAACTCGCCCGTTTCCGGGTTGGGAATTCGTCCCCGCACCATCACCTGCTCCAACCCCAGGCCCTCGGTCGCCGGCGCCAGCCTGTGGACAATATCGTTCAGCTCATCGGGCTTGAGCATCAGCGGCGGCCAGACGTAGAGCACCACTCGATTCCAATAAAGGCGCTCGTGGGGCGCCCGCCGCGACTGAAAGAGCCGGATGCTCGCCAGTGCCTCCGCAAACATCCGCTCCAGATGCGGCAGCCGTACGATGCGCCCCGTCTCGTCGCGTACGGGAGTCAGGTCGCGCACTTCCGCAGAAGCGAACAGCCGCTCATCCTTCGGGTTGTCCAAGGCCACGCCCCGGACTAGATAAACGTCTTCGACCGACGGCAGGCGCTCGATTTTGAAATTGTGGAGACGCCATAAGTTGAGACGCTTGCCCATCATCGGGTGGACGCCGCGGAAGAACTTCTCCTCTTCATACGACTCCTCGCCGGCTCGATAGGTAAAATGCTGCATGCCGCCCATGCCGGAGCCGCGTCCGGGGCCGCCGACCACGACTACGATGCGCCGGAGGGAGCGCGGAAGGGCAATCTGGTTCAATGCGCGATGAACTTCCTGTTGAGTGGCTTCCGCGTCGCTCAGAGTGTCCGGGTGCCAGGCGTAGAAGTCGATCACGATCTCGTGATCGGACGGTACCTTCAGGATCAGCGGAAGAATCGCCTGCGCGGCTTCGGAGAACCGGGGATAATCGACGTAAGTAGTAAAGACGTGGACATGCTTTCCCTCGTCCTCGTATTCGGCAGCGACGCAGCACTGCTCGCCCAAAGTCAGCGAACACAGGCTCGAAAGCGCTTGAACGCGATAGTATCGCGAGGTCAGCACCTCCAGCATCAACCGCCGCAGGTCGGAGTTTGCGGCCGAGAAACGGCCGCAGAATTGGCTCACCAGCGGCTGAGGGCATTCCACCAGAGCCCGTACCCGCTCGTAGCGATCCTCGGCCGCCGGATTGGCCGCCAGGTACGTCAGGTGTTCTTCGGCTTGGGCATACACCAGCTCCCGCGCCGCTTCAAACGAGGGCTGATCGAAGTAGCGGTATAGCACTTCCCGGGCCAGGTCGCTGACTGCGGGAAAAAGGCCACGGGCCGCCGAAATCATCCGACCAAGGAGCGTGCGAAAGTGCTCCCCGGCCACCGGCGCCAGAGAGCCGACAAGCGCCAGGCGGTGCTCGAGCACGGCCAGAACAGGCGCGACTTGCTGTTCCACTCGCTGGTGCGACTTATAGATCCAGAGCAGACTTTCTTCCAGCTTCGGAGAGCGATCCAGCGCCTGCACGCCATAGTGAGCCAGCGTACTCCTGAGCGCTTGGATAAAGGCTGGAGGAAGCCCATCGCCGCGCGTCTCGAGCATCCGCAGATAGGTGAAGAGATAGGCTTCGGCGCTGGGCATCTCACCGCCCGCCGGATCCCTGAACTCGGGCTCACGATTGAACAAAGAGCAGACGTCCACAAAAATGCTGAGGATCTCGTCTTCGGCGTGCCGGGTTGCGTCGCTGTCCTCCGGCGCTTCAGAATGGCTCCACTCGGCAAGCAAGCGGGTGGCGCGGGTGGGATCTACATCGAAGCCCAGCATAAACTGCCGGAGTTCCTCCAGGTTTTCGCGGTACCGCGAAAAGGGATCTCTCCCAACTGCGTTCGGGGCGGGCGGCATTTGGAAAACCACTCGCGCCGCGGCCGCGACCGGATCTTCAACACCATCGGGCTCGATTTGAACAAGCGGAGCACCGGTGTCGACCTGGACGTTGCGTATCGTCATGACTTGCCGGATCCTCCCGCCAAACGGCGCCGCAACCTGCATCTCCATCTTCATCGCTTCCAGCACGACCAGGCGATCGCCGGTCGAAACTCTGTCGCCCGGCTTTACCGCGATGGAAACGACTACCGCCGGCGCCGGCGCGTGGACCACGCCGCCGTCATCCCGATCCACTCGGTGCGAAACGCCGTCGACCTCGATCCGGTGACTCAGCCCTTGGGCGACCGAAACGATGTTATAGTGCCGGCCCAAAGCAGTAAGCCAGTATTCAAACTGACTCAGGCGATCGAGTTGTGCGTCGATGCGGGCTCCCTCCGTTTCGACGCGGTACTGCTGGGGACCGAGGCGATTGACCTTGAGCGTGTATGGGTTTCCCCGGTAACGGAGTTCCACAGTCCGGCCGACCTCGCTACGGACGTTTGGCCGCCCCCGCACGGCCGACGCATAAAACTGCGTCTGCTCCACGGCCAACTGATCCTCATAGACCTCGATCGCCGCCTGCACCAGGGCGGCGTCGGCATGGCGCTGGGAAAGGTGCCCGCCGTTCGCTGCCAGGCGCCCCAGCCATCCGATATCGTACTCGGCACGCTGCACTTCGGGACGGTCCAGCAACTCCAGGAGAAACGCCTTGTTGCTGGCTCCGCCTTTGATGACGACCACGCTCTCGCGCAGTGCCCGTTGCAGCCGCGAGAGCGCCTCTTTCCGGGTTCGGCCGTAAGCGATGATCTTGGCCAGCATGGAGTCAAATTCCTTCGCGACGACGTCGCCCACCGCCACACCGGTGTCGATACGGACTCCGGGCCCCGTCAGGATCCGAAAGCGTTCAATGGTGCCGGGTGCCGGAGCAAAATCGTTCTCCGGATCCTCCGCGTTCAGCCGTACCTCGATGGCGTGACCGGTCGTGCGCGGCAGCTCCCCCTCCAACCGGCCGCCTCGGGCAATGTGGATCTGAAGCTTGACCAGATCGAGTCCGGTCGTGCATTCGGTCACCGGATGTTCAACCTGCAATCGGGTGTTCATTTCCATGAATAGAAAATTCCGGCTCTCCTGCTCATAGAGGAACTCCACCGTGCCGGCGTTCCGATAGCCCGCGGCCTCGCTGATGCGCACGGCCGCCCGGCGCAAAGCATCGTCTTGTTCCACCGAGAGCGCCGGCGACGGGGCCTCTTCCAGGACTTTCTGGTGGTGACGCTGGATGGTGCAGTCACGAACGCCGACGGCCCAGGTCGTTCCATAGTGGTCGGCCATGATTTGAACCTCGACGTGACGAGCGCCGTGAACCAGCCGCTCCATGAAAACTGTCGGATTTCCGAAGGCCTTAAACGCTTGAGAGCGGGCGCTCTCGAAGGCTTCGGGAAGTTCACTGTCCGCATGGACGGCGCGAATCCCGCGACCGCCGCCTCCCGCCGTCGCCTTGATCAGGAATGGATAGCCCAGGCGTTCGGCGTGGCGCCGGGCGTCAGCAAGCGTTTCCACCGGACCGCCGCTCCAGGGCGCTACGGCGACCTGCGCCTGCTCCGCCATGCGCTTCGATGAGATCTTGTCTCCCAGACGCCGCATGACATCCCCGTCCGGACCGATGAACACTATGCCCAGATCGCGGCAAAGGTCCGCAAATTCGGCGTGCTCGGCCACGAAGCCCCACCCTACCCAGACCGCCTCCGCGCGCGCTGCAGCCAACGCCCGTTCCAGCCGCGCGTAGTCAACGTAGCTGCTCTTGAGCTGACCGGTCTCGGGATCGTTGATTAGGGCGGCACCGAGGGACACGGCCTCATCGGCTTCACGTACGAACAGGGAATGGCGATCGGGGTCGGTGAAAAGCGCGATAGTGCGCAACGAAGTCCCGTATTCGAGATTGAACTCATGCGCCGCGTGAATGAAGCGCATGGCGGCTTCACCACGGTTTACGATCACCACACGGTGGAATTCATGTTGCATAAGATCCCCGATTCTTAGACCCTCAAAGGAATCCGGCCTGGTCATGCCATCACGGGCTGCGGCGACATGATGGCTTGTAGTTCCTTCAAAGGCTCGGCCTCGGCGCTGCCGGGAAGGGCCACCGTGCGGTAGCCGGACAGAGATGCATACCGGTTGCCTGCGGCGTCCACAACCTCCGCGTCAAAGCTCCCTTCGCGCAAATCAGGCGTGACGATGGCATCGAGCGGGCCTTCCGCCTGCTCCGGCGAGCGCCACACAGTGACTCGATCGACGTGCTGGGGCAGACCCATCGAGCCTTGCGCGCTCATTTCCCATATCCCTGCGGACTGAAAGCAAAGCTCGATCAGTCGCGGAGCCATCAGCGTGGGGCGCTCGGAAGGCTGATGATTGTACGGCAGGCCGGTGGCCATCTGGCCGACAATCCGCTCCGCGTCGCGCCACGCCCGCTCCACAACCTGGTAGGCGGGTCCGTGGAAATACACCCGGTAGATGTCAGCTGCAGTGACCATCGGCTCAACAGGTGCGCAGGCCAGCAGCCCGGTCACGAGTTCGAGCGGCTGTTTCGTCAGCCGGACACGGCCTGTGAAGTGCGTGGTCCATTGTGGCTCGGCGTGATTCGGGAGGGACCGGCAACCGAGCAATCGGCACTGCGCCACGACCTCATCGCCCTGCGAACGGAACACAGCTTCGATGGTCAGAGTACGAGGCTCGTTCCGGTAGAATTTGAACGGCGCCAGGAAGTCGACGTCTTCGACCGCCTCGACATGCCAAGCGGGAAGCATCCACTGAGCGACTTCAGCGAACGCCTCAATGCCCATCACGCCCGGCAGCACCGGTGTGCCGTCGATCTGATGGTCGTGTAAGAATGGCTGAACAGACGGGTCCAGCGTGACCTCGACCGTGAGGCCCCGCTCAAGACCCATGCCGGTGACGGCGCCGATCATGGGTCCGGTCTCGAGCACACGCTCCGCGTCGACAGCTCGTGTCACGGCCTGATCCAGCCCACCCGTGGCATCCCACTCATCCAGCAAAACGCCGAGGCGCTTTCCCACTACGATTTCGCCGCAAGTCCCTCCCACCGTCAGCTCGCGGCGAATCAGGGGGATGCCGGCTTCGGGCGGCAACATATCAATCCCTGCCATCTCCATCATCTTTGGGATGGAGCCGCGCGTGGCCATGCCGATCCCACCCCACGCGGTCCAGTCGACAACGATGCCGCGGGTCTCCGGACGGGCCGTGCGGAAGTTGGACGTGATCTTGCACAACAGATCGTTGGCGGCACTGTAGTCCGCCTGTCCGCCGTTGCCAAAGCGACCGGCGATGGAGCTGAACGCAACCGTGGCCCTGAGGGGCATGTCTCCGATAGCGTGCAGAAGATTGAACCAACCGTCGCTCTTCACGTCGAAAACCAGGTCGAATTCGCGCGGATCCTTATCCGGAAGGAAGTGACTGCGCTCGATGCCGGCGGCGTGCAGCAGCACATCGATGCGCCCGCTACGCTCGCGCACCTGGCCGATCACATTGGCCACGGCATCCGCGTCCGTAAGATTGACGCTGAAGTAATGCGCCGTGCCGCCCGCTGCCCTCACAGCATCGATGGCACTGCAGGCAGCCTGCGCCCGCTCCAGGACGGCAAGTTCCTTTTCAACCAGCGCCGGCGTGGCTCTTTCTCCGCGTGCCTGAATGCGGGCGAAGAGTTCGCGCTTAAGACCCTCTTTGTCGCCTACGAGGCGCCTGAGGTCCGGGTTATTGGGATCGGGCTTCGGCACAAGATCGAGCAGGTAAAACGTACCGCCTGAGGCTGCGGCCAGATCCGCGATGATCGCGGAAACGATGCTTCCCGCCGCGCCCGTGACCACAAAAACAGTGTTGGGGCCGAGCGCGAGGCCGGGCTGCCCGTCGGCTGCCGGCTGCTCTTCGAGGCCTACGGTCCAACGGAGTCCACCCTTATGTCCGATCTCGACAGCGGCGGGGTCGCGCACGGTTTCCGCGATCAGAGTTTGGGCAATTTCCGAAGCCTCGCGCTCCGGCTCGAAATCGACAGCTTTGACGAGCACGTCCGTCCGCTCGCGCTTATAGGTCTTGGTGAATCCTGTTACTGCGCCACCGAGGGGCGCAACCGCGCCGGCCGCGTCATAACCGTGCTGACCGCCGAGCCGCGTCGCTGAAACCAGGAACGTACCTGGCGCGGCAATCTGGTGGTAGAGATCGCGCATCACGGTGTAAAGCGATTTCACACGCACCCGCAGCGCATCATGCCACGTTTCAAGGGTCATGTCACTGAGGCTTCCCTCGTAATCGAGCGCGGGCAGCCAGTAGACCCCTTGAACTGGACCGGCGGCCTGCCAGTTCTTCAGGCAATCAGTAAGTGCGTCCGCATCCGGCGCGCCATCGATGCGCAGAACTTCGACGCCCAGAGCCTGTAATTGCTGGGTCAAGGATTCCGCCACTCCGCCCCGGTCCGGCATGACGATCACGCGGCTGCCGGGTCCGAGATTCACTCCTGTCGGCTTCGAGATCGCGAGCGGCGGCCTGAGGGTCGGCACCGGCACCCGGCGTGGGACTCCATTCACGGCGTCGAAGCTGGCGACCGTGGGATGCTGCGGCGCCGGCGCGAAGGCCGGCGAGGGAGACGGTAACGGGCGCGTTTGGGCCGATGCGGTCTTGTCATACGTGGCAGGGAGCGGAGACGGCGCGCTCGATGCTACCGATCGTCGGTCGCGCGCGAATTTGATGACGTGTGCCAGGGTGGGAAAATCCCGTAGTTTGATGTCCTCGTCGCGCGGGATGCCATATACCGCTCTTACTGAAGCAAACATCTCCGCCTGCTTCACGGTGTCGACGCCCAGGTCGGCCTCCAGATCAAGGTCCAGGTCCAACATCTCCTTCGGATAGCCTGTCTTCTCGGCCACGATCTCGAGCACCTTTTCCATGATCGGATCATCCGGAGGCGCCTCGGGTGCGACAGCCGGCGACGCTCCCGCGGCCGTTGCTCCGCTGCCAACTGCCAGCGGTGGAGCAGATGCGACGGCCAGGTCGGGCCGGTGCTCATAAACGAAGCGGATGACGTGCGCGAGCGTGGGATAGTCGCGAAGTTTCCGGCTCTCATCTCGGGGAATGTTGTAGATCTCGCGGATGGCCGCGAACATTTCTGCCTGCTTCACGGTGTCGACGCCGAGGTCCGCTTCAAGATCGAGATCCAGATCCAACATGTCGCGCGGATAGCCGGTCTTCTCGACCGCCAGGTCCAGGATGCGTTCCCGCACCGGATCGGCGGTGCCGTCATTCGCAGCAGCCACAGCCCGCTCCGCCCTATTGAGCGTGACTTCTTCCTTCACCTCGGTTGCCGCCGGGACTCGCGCGGACAACTCGACACCAGTCGGCGCCGGCGCGGCAGCCAGATCGGGCCGCCTCTCGTACACGAAACGCATGACGTGCGCTAACGTGGGGTAGTCACGAAGCTTCCGGGTCTCGTCGCGCGGAATGCCGTAGATCTCGCGGATGGCCGCAAACATCTCCGCCTGTTTCACCGTGTCGACGCCAAGGTCCGCCTCAAGATCGAGGTCGAGGTCGAGCATGTCTCGCGGGTAACCGGTTTTTTCGACGGCCAAGTCCAGGATGCGATCTTTCACCGTGTCGCTCGTCTCGACCTTTGAAGGCGCCGTCACGGGTACGGACGCCGTGATCTTCACCTCTTCCTTTGCTGCTGGTGTTGCCGGGGCCGGTGTTTTGCCGACCAGATCTGGCCGCCGTTCGTGAACGAAGCGGATGACGTGGGCAACGGTCGGGAAGTCGCGCAGTTTGATGCTATCGTCGCGCACGATCGCGTAGGTCTCGCGGATGGCGGCAAACACCTCCGCCTGCTTGACGGTGTCCACCCCCAGATCCGCCTCGAGATCGAGGTCCAGATCGAGCATATCGACGGGATAGCCGGTCTTCTCGGCCACCAGGGCCAGAACCCGCGCCTTCACCGGATCGTCCTCGGATGCGGGTTGAGCCGGCGCCACCGGTGCGGGTGCGGCGACGTGAGGCTTTGCGATCGGTGAGGCTTTTTCGGAGAGAGGCGGCTTGGGCGAAGGCCGCGAATCGGCGCTGGGAGCGGGCTTCGGCTCCGGCGCTACCAAATCGAGACGGGACGCGGAAGCTGAAGAGGCCTGAGTGCCCGCGACCGCGCCTGGAACAGGCCGCGCCGCCAGGCCTCGATCCGGGACGCGCAGGGTGCGGCGAACCACTTCCAATTCTCCCACGGGCTGACCGGTCGTCCGTGTCAGCCAATCGCTCCACGCCTGGGCATCGTCGATGCGATGCGTATAGCCCAGAGCGTTCGGGCTAGGACGAACGCCGTCTTTGGTCGCTACCCGGCGCAGCAGGGTCAGACTGACTTGTGAGCCGAACCCGGCCCCCAGGCGCAGCGCGTACTCCACGGGATAGATTCCGCCCTTGGACAGGTTCAGCGCGCCCAGCTCGGGATCCACTTCTTTGAAGTTGGCTACGGGCGGAACACATCCCGTTTCGAGCGCCTTTACCGCGACGACCTCTTCAATGCCTGTGGCCATGGCATGGCCGGTGAAGCCCTTGGTGTTGGCGATCACGATTTGATCCGCGACCGGTCCGAATACGTGACGCAGGGCGTGGATCTCCGCGGAAGCGCTGCCGCCCCGCGCCGGTGTGTAGGTTTCGTGAGAGACGAAGACTGTCCACGAGGCGATCTCGTGGCGCCGAATGCCGCTGCGTTGCTCAGCCTGGGCTATCAAAGTCTCCATCATCCTGCTGATGTGCTGGACGTCCAGCCGTGTACCGTGGAAAGCGCTGTTGGCGGTCACCGCGCTCAGAACCTCGCAGATGGGCCGGATTCCGCGTTCGCGCGCTGCCTCCGCGCTCTCGACGACCAGGGCGGCGGCGCCCATGCCCACTACCATGCCGTGGCGGCGGCGGTCAAAAGGAATGGCCGCATCCTCGACCACTTCATCGGTGGCCGCGGCCCCACTCGCGAGAAAGCCGGCGCCGATCCATTCCATCATGTCGTCCGAAGTGACGTCGTCCGCCGAGACCACGACCACCCGCCGGCAGCGGCCGGCTCCGATCCAGTCCTCGGCCAGACCGAGGGCCTGTGAGGTGCTTGCGCAGGCGGCGTTGATTTGCGTGTTGGGCCCGCGAGCCCCGATGAACTCGGCAAACTGCGAATGCCCCATCGACAGGATTCTGAACAGGAAGCGCCTGTCGAACGTGTAGGCCTCGCGCTCGATCTCAACGCGCACCTCGTCGATGCGCCGATCGATCTCCTGCAGCAGAACGGAATTCCCGTCGGCCCCGGCCGCGCGTCCACGCAGGCTCTCGAGCATAGCCAGCTGCCGGCGGCGCGCCTGATCGGCGTGATAGCGGGTCAGCTCATGGGCAAACGAATTGTAGCCGGGGAACGCCGAAGCAAAAATGACACCGGTATCATCGCGCAGGGCGTCGGGCAGTCCCCACCGGTCCGGCAGTTGCGTATTCCTGCTGGTCGTCTTGTAGCGCATGACCAGGGGTATGCCGGCGTCGCGCAGGGCGTCGATGCCCGCCGCGATCGCCAGGCGGGTGACACGATCGAGCGCCGCGATGCGCTCGGCCGAAACGCCGAACTCGCTCTCCAGGTCGAAGGCGCCTCCGCGGGCCGCCAGCTTGATCACGTCCGCCACATTGCTGATGGATTCAAACCTCGGGTCCCCGTTCTCAGTCTTCACCAAGCGCGTGATGTTCTTGTCGAGCATGGCGTGACGCAGCCGCGTGGGGACCACGTCGATGAATTGATCGCCGCGCAGAATGCGGCTGACGTTGGCATCGTCGAAGATGTGCGCGGTCCCGGGCAGGCCCAGAGCCGCTCCTGTGATCGTCACCGGGGCGCTCGATTTCTCTCCGGGTCCGCGATAAATCTCCCAGCTGCGATCGAGAACATCGGCGAACAGGTGACCGAGGGCGGCGTACCGGTCGCCGTTCTGCTGCGCCGGCGCAGCGGACGACGTGACGGCTGCAGGCACCCCGACTGTAGCGAGCGGGGCGGGCGCGGGAGGGCGTACCGACGCTGGGGCCGTGAGGACTACGGCTGCGGACTCGAGCGGCGGCGTCAGGGCTTCGCGCGGTGCGGCGGCGGAGGTTCCCCGGCCGAGTCCGGCCGCATAGAGGCCGCAGAGCGCCTGATTGAAGGCTGCAACGTCGCCGACTTTCGGATGATTGGTGAAGAGAGCCACCACATCACCGCGGTCGCCGAGCACATCGTCCACAAATCCCTGTAACGCCTTCTTGGGCCCGACTTCAACGAATACACGCGCGCCCGCCTCGTACAGGGTGCGCAGACCCTTCACGAACTGGACGGGCGAAGCCACCTGCTGGGAGAGAATATCCAGCATTTGAGTTTTGCCACCGGGGCCCGAGGGATAGAACTCTCCGTTGACGTTTGCAACCGTCGGCACGCGCGGCGATTCGAGATGCAGGCGCTCGAGCGTCCGCCGCAGCGGGTCGCTTGCGGGAGCCACAATCGAAGTGTGGAAAGCGTGGCTGACCGGGAGCGCCACGGCGTTGTAGCCGGCTTTTTGGAATGCTTCCATCGCCTGCTCGACGGCCGGGCTTGCGCCGCCGATCACCGCCTGCTTGTTGCTGTTGATGTTGGCGATCACCACGTAGCCGTTGACGGTCTTCAGGATTCGCTCGATGTCTTCGAGCGGGGCAAAAATGGCTGCCATCCGGCCGTTGTCGTCCCATGAGACGCGAGTCATTTCGCGGCCGCGAGCACTGACGGCTTCCAGGGCGTCCTCGAAGGGCAGACCGCCCGCTGCAACCAGCGCGCCGTATTCACCGAGGCTGTGCCCCATCGTCATGTCGGGTTTCACTCCGTAGGCGGCCAACAGCCGGGTGAGAGCGAGGTCCGTGGCCAGGACGGCGGGTTGAGTGATCGCGGTCTGGCGCAGATCCTCTTCGGCCTTCGCGACCGCGTCGCCGTCGGCGTGGTCTACAAAGATGAACTCGCTGAGGGGCTTGCCGAGCAGCGGGGTCATCACGCGATCGGCCTCAGCGAAGGTCTGGGCCACAATCGGCTCGGTAGCGCGTAGCGATTGCAGCATGTTGACGTATTGCGATCCCTGACCCGTGTAGAGGAAGGCGGCTTTGGGAGCAGGCCCGTGGCCGCGGAAGATGCCTTGTGGGCGCAGGGCCTTCCACACCGGTTCTTGATGGGCGGCCAGCGCCTTGAGCGCTTTGGCTGATTTGTCCGCGAGATCAACGGCGTCCGCGTAGTCGATCACAAGGCGTTCGGACGCATCGAGGTCTGCCTGAGCAGGCGCGGCCGGAGCAGGCGCCTGGCCCGCCTCGGCTGCTTTCTTCACCGCGCGCAAACGCTCGCCCAGCGCGGCTTCGGATTGGGCGCCGATCACCAATGCGCCACGCATCGGCGCTTTAAAGGACGGTTCCACGCTCGAAACCGGCGAAGCTGCCCCGGCGCCCGAACCGCCGTCGTGCGCCGCGGACGGCGGTGCCTCAGGCAACGCGATCGAGCGCTTGCCGTTACCATTGCCGTTCCCGTTCAGCCGGTGGGGAATGTATTCTTCGAGCACGACGTGGAAGTTGGTTCCACCGAAGCCAAAAGCGCTGGCGCCGGCGCGCCGCGGGCTATCCGGAGAGGCCGTCCACGGCCTCAGTTCGGTATTGACATAAAGCGGAGAGTGCGCGAAGTCGATGTCCGGGTTGGGATGCTCGCAGTGCACGCTGGGAGGCAGTATTTTGTCCCGAAGCGCCAGGGTCGCTTTGAGTATCCCGACGCCGCCGGCAGCTCCTTTGAGGTGCCCGATGTTCGATTTGACCGACCCAAGGGCCACGGAGCCGGCGGGGAGCTGAAAGCCACTCAGCACGTCAAGCATGCTTTGCACTTCCACCACATCACCCACTCTGGTCGACGTGCCATGGCCTTCGATCAGCGTCGCGGTCGCAGGCGATAAGCCTGCGTTCTGCCAGGCCCGCTCGAGACAAAACTTCTGGCCGATCGGGTTAGGCGCCGTGATGCCTTTGCCCTTGCCGTCGCTCGACCCGCCGATGCCGCGCAGCACCGCGTAGATCTTGTCCCCGTCGCGCTCGGCGTCGGCCAGACGCTTGAGCAAAAGGACCACCGCGCCTTCGCCCATGACGAAGCCGTCGGCGCCTTGGGCGTAGGGACGAGTGCCAGTGGCCGAGAGCGCTCCGATCTTGCAGAACTTGATGAACGACGAGGCGCCCATGTTCCGGTCGATACCGCCCGTCACCGCCACGTCATAGTCATTCTGGATCAGCCCTTCCACCGCCGAACTGATGGCCGCCATGGCCGAAGCGCAGGCCGCGTCGGTCACGTAATTGGGGCCATGGAAGTTGTAGAGGTTCGCAATGCGGCCGGCCATGCAATTGGACAACTCGCCGGGCATGCTGTCTTCCGTGATCTCCGGCAGCAGCCGGCCGATCCGCGCATGCAGTTCGCGGTTGATGTCGCGCCGGATGGTCTCGGGCAGGGCAGCGAAACTGGCGCTTTCCTCCAACTCCCGGGCATACTCGGGAAAGTAGATGCGCAGCGCGGTGTTGTAATGTCTTTCCCCGGCCATGGCCATGCCGAGGATTACAGCGGTGCGATCGGGGTTGAACGGCCGCTTGGGGTAGCCGTAGTCTTCCAAGGCTTCGCGGGTACAAGAGATAGCCCATTTATGCGCATCATCCATGGAATCGACCACGCGCGGCGGGAGCGCCAGGCGCCACTTCATGGGATCCCACACGTGCTCGCGCACCCAGCCGCCGATCTTGGAGTACGTCTTATCTGGAGCGCTCCGATCGGGATCAAAGTAGAGCGCCGGGTCCCAACGATCAGGTGTGATCTCGCTGATACTGTAGCGCCCGTTCTTCACATTCTCCCAGAATGCCGGTACGTTTGGGGCATCGGGCAGAACGGCGCCGGTTCCCACAATCGCGATGGCTCGATAAGCGGTGTCTTCCATGATAGCGCTCCTTTGAACCGTTATGCTGTAGGGACGGCCCTTGCGGCCGCCCAGGGCAGGCACAAGGCCTGCCCCTCCGGATCAGGCCGCGGCCGCCGCGCTCTTCAAAGCGCGGCCGTATAGCACGTCGCCGATGTAATCCATGTCGGAAATAAGACCCGCCTGTGCGCGGTGGATGGCGGGCAGCCCCAGAGCCACTTCAAAGACGGTCATCTCTGAATCGCTCACTCCGCCGGCCCCGGTGGTCCAGCGCAGGCCATCTTCGCCGACCTTAAGAGCTGCTTCGCGGCCGAAGATTCGGGCGAGCGCTGCCAGGGCAGCCGCGTCGAAACGCTGGCTGGCCTTTTCGTTCAGTTTGCCTTCAGCCATCAGCGACGCGCGACGCGCCAAGCTGCCGGCGCATTCGGCGTACGCAGCCAGCTCGCCGAGGCGGAGGAGGATGTGCTGATAGCGGGTCAGGCGCGTGAGGCGCGCTTTTTCCATGACTTCAGCGAGGGCGTGCAGGGCCAGGGCAGCAAAGTTGGCGCCCACGCCCGGGTGGCGGGCGTGCAAGGCTTCGAAGCGGCGGGCTTGCTCATGATAATGCTGGCCGCGCGTTTTCAGATGAGACTGCCAGCGGTCGCGGCTGATCGTCATCTCCATGATCTCGGACGTGCCTTCGTAAATCGTCGTGATCCGGACGTCGCGCTTGATCTTCTCCACCATGTATTCGTGGGTGTAACCGTAGCCTCCGAGAGCCTGGATGCTGGCGTCGGCTGCGAGATTGCCCGCCTCGGTCGCCATGTACTTGGCGATGGCGCCTTCGGTGTTCAGGCTTCCTTCGCCGACGTCGATGCGCTCCGCGGTCTCTTCAATGTAGGATCGAGCGGCCTCAAGCCGGGCGACGTTGGGCACGATCAGCTTGTGCGTGTACCCCTGTTTTTCCGACAGCGGTGCCCCCGCCTGAAAGCGCTTGACCGAATAAGGAATCGCCCGGTCGAGTGCGGACCAGCCGGCTCCCAGGCCAAACGCGGCCACCATCAGGCGGGTGTAGCCGAACACGGCCTGAGCCTGGATCAATCCCTGGCCTTCCACGCCGCCGACGAGGCGGTCAACATCGACGTAGACGTCGGTGAGGGACAGCGCGGCGGTATTGCTGAGCCGGATGCCGTGTTTATCTTCGGGCTCGTCGTGGCTGAACCCCGGCGCGCCCTGCTCAACGATAAACCAGCTCGGACCGCCGGGCGTGTTCGCGAGGACGCTGTAGGCGCCGGCGATCCCGCCGTTCGAGATCCATTGTTTGCTTCCGTTGATCTTGTAGCCGACAACGCGACCGTCCTGAGTGACGGGGTCTGCCGTGGTGCGCAACGCGCCGAGATCGCTGCCGGCCTCGGGTTCCGTGGCGCCGTAGGCGAACAACAACCCCTCTTCGGCGATGCGGGTGAGCCATTGCTTCTTCTGCTCCGGAGTGGCCCCGACCGTGATCGGGTCACTGCCGAGAAACGTGGCCAGCACAGCGGTGGCAACGCCCAGGTCGATGCGCGCCATCTCTTCGCAGACGCAATACACGTCGAAAGCGCCGCCGCCGAAGCCGCCGAATTCTTCCGGGATGAAAAGGAGTTGAATGCCCAGCTTGTCCGGACTGCACATATGCCGGACGACGTCGAGCGGGCACTCGTCGCGAGCGTCCAGTTCTCGGAGGGTCTCGTCGGGCAGTTGCTTCTTCGCGAAGTCCTTGAGGGCTTTGATGCTCGCTTTGAGCGTTTTCTTGGTGATCATTACGGCTGCCTCCCTTGCTGTTTGGAGTGGGCTGGACGCCCACTGTTCGAAGCTCTGATCTAACGACCTGTGCGAGCTGCGATTGCCTTACCGCCGCTCACTTCACGGACCTTGGCAGTCAGTTCAGGCAGGAATTCCAGGATGTCGTCCACAATGCCCACATCGGCCACCTGAAAAATGGGCGCCTTGGGATTCTTGTTGATTGCGACGATGAATGGGTTGCCTTTGAGACCAGCCAGATGCTGGAATGAGCCGCTGATGCCGCAGGCCAGGTAAACTTTGGGCTTTACCGTCTGACCGGATGAGCCCACCTGGCGGGACTTTTCCATCCACTTGGCGTCCACAACCGGCCGCGAGCAGCTCACCGCCGCGCCCATGGCGTCGGCCAGTTCCTGCGCGATGGCGACATTGTCCTTTTCCTGGATGCCACGGCCAATCGAAACCAGAATCTGCTGCCTGGTGATATCGACGTCTCCCGATTCGGCTACGATTGTCTCGAGGTAACGCCGCTTTGCTTCGAGAGCGCTTACTTCTGAGGACTTGTCCACGACCGTCCCACTAACGGCGGCGCTTTCGAGCGGCTTGAATGCGCCCGGCCGCACATTGACGACCGCGCCTGTGGAAAGGTCGCAACGAACGTGAGTGCTGACCTGTCCGCCGAACTCCTGGCGGACGGCTTTAAGGCAGGTTCCTTCGACGCCCTCGATCGCGACCACGTCAGAGACGAAGGCAGAGTTCAGCTTGATGGAAAGGCCGGGGCCAAGGTCGATTCCGAAGTAGTCGTGCGGGAGCAGCACAATGCTCCCGGGCGGCAAAACCTGGACCAGGGCCTTGCGCACCAGCTCGGCATTGGGGTGCGCCAGCTTTTCGTTGGCAATCTTCCAGACCTCCGCATAGGAAGCACGGAGGGCGTCGGAAACCGCGTCAAGCTCCGGACCCCAACCGGTGAGAATGGCGGTCGGAGAAGCGGCAGGATCGATCTTGGCGGCCGCGGCAGCGAGTTCCGCTGCCGAATCATCGGCCAGGCCGGATTTATGTACGATATAAGCAAAGATGCGCGCCATTAGTTCAACCCTCCTCTGGACTTCACGAGCTCAATGAGCTTGTCGATGTTTTCTTCCCTGCTGCCTTTCAGGATCTCGGCTCCCTTGCCCAGCGCCGGCAGGAAATAGTCCACTCGCTTCACTTTCGCCGCGCCTTCCCCGACCGCACCGGTGTCAATGCCCAAATCAGACGCGTCGAAGGTCGGAACGTCCACCGAGGCCACCTGCCGGATACCTTTCATGCCGACGTAGCGCGGCTCATTGATGCCCGTCTGGATGGAGAGCACGCAAGGGAGATCGATCTCATTCATCTCCTTGTTGCCACCCGCGACTTCCCGGCTGATCTTCAGCTTGGCGTCCAGCACTTCAATGGAATTGACGAGCGACGCAAATGGATAATCGAGCATGGCCGCCAGCATCCCGCCCACTTGAGCCCCTCCGTCCTCGGCCTGGACACCCGTCAGGATCAAGTCGTAGTGGTTTTTTTGAACATAAGCCCTGAGAATGGCTGCGATACCGCGGCCGTCCGAACCGCTGAAGGCCTCATCGGAGATCAAGACCCCCTGCTTCGCGCCCATGGCCATCTCGCGCCGCAGGATCTCCTCGTCGTCGTCGCCACCCACCGTCGCCACGGTCACGGTTCCGCCGACGCGATCGACGATCTGGAGCGCCTCTTCCACCGCGTAGTTGTCCGGTTCATTCACCGAATACACCAGATCGTCGCGTTCGATGTCGTCTCCCGCGCTCCTGAGGGCAATCTCATTTTCTGACGTGTCCGGCACTCTTCTCACACAAACTAGAATTTCCACGTTAAACCTCCTCAAAATGAATCCACAGATTACGCAGATTGCGCAGATTCAGCGGATTGCGCAGGTCGAGCGGAAATCCCCGTAATCTGCGTAATCTGCGGATTGCCTCCGCGCGCCATCTGCCGGTCGACAAGTTCCGTCAGGTCGATGGCGGTCATCTTGCCTTCCAAGCCTGCAACTTTGATCGCGTCCTCGATATTGACCATGCAGAACGGGCAGGCCGTCACGATCACGTTAGCCCCGGCGTCGGCGGCCATCTTCACTCTGACCACGCCCATCCGCTGATCTTCTTTCGGCTCGTAGAACAGCATCAGGCCGCCGCCGCCGCAACAGAACGACCGGTCGCGCGACCGGCTCATCTCGACCCGCTTCAGCCCGGGAATCGCGTCGAGCACTTCGCGGGGTTCGTCGTAGACCTGGTTGTGGCGGCCGAGATAGCAGGGGTCGTGGTAGGTGTAGACGTCCTGCTCGTTTTCTACAGGGTTGAGTTTGATCTGGCCGGCCTTCACTTCCCGGGCGATCAACTGGCTGATGTGTTCCACCGGCGGCAGATCCTTGTAATCGTGCTTCAGTGCGTTGTAGGCATGCGGGTCAGCAGTGACGATCCGCTTCACTCCGGAGGCTTTGATGGCCTCCGCATTCTGGTCGCGCAGTGCCATGAAGAGCATCTCTTCGCCAAACCGCCGAACTTCGTTCCCGCTGTCTTTCTCCGTCGCGCCCAGGATCCCGAAATCTTCGCCGACGTGGTCGAGAATTCTGGCTGAAGCCCGGCCAATCGACTGGATCCGGTCGTCATAGGAGGTGATACTGTCGACGAAGTAGAGGCTCTCCGCGCTGTTCTGTCCGGACAGCACCTTGACCTTGCAGGTCTGCTGAAA
Organism: Terriglobia bacterium; assembly: GCA_035949375.1. GTDB lineage: Bacteria > Acidobacteriota > Terriglobia > UBA7540 > UBA7540 > Gp13-AA77. The sequence goes on from DASZIG010000048.1 coordinate 28,603, forward strand.
GTCTGCGGCTTTCGCCCAATCGGCTCTCTTCTTGTCCGGTTTCCCGTAAGGATTGCCACGGGCTTCGAGCGCCTTCAAGGGCTTTTGCAGGGTCTGTGGAACGTTCCCGTCATCGATCATGCCGCGCCGCAAGTCGACGATCTTGTCGATGTACTCGACCAGTAGCGGACATTCCTCCTCGCACGCGCCACAGGTGGTGCAGGACCAGATTTCGTCCGCCGAGTAGATCCCGCCGATCAAAGGCCTGCCGTTGCCGGCGCTGCCGAATAGAGGGTGATGTCCGAAGCTATACTGCCTGGCCTTGATGGTCAGGAACCTCGGCGACAGGGGCCTGCCCACCGCGTTGGCAGGACAGTTATCCGAGCAACGGCCGCAATCGGCGCAGGAGTAGAAATCGAGCATGTGCTTCCAGGTGAAGTCCTCGAACGTTTTCACTCCGAAGGACTTAACTTGGTCCAAATGCTCCTCCGCAAGGCCCCACCGGACCGGCTTGAGGGCTCCCCGGTCCAGCTTCGCGAAGTAGATGTTGAACAGGGACGTGATCACGTGGAAGTGTTTTCCGAGCGGCAGGAAGCACAGGAAAGCGAAAAAGGTCAGTTCATGGGCCAGATAGGCTGCAAGATGGAGGCTGCCCAGCACAGAGGGCTGCGCCGAAATCAGGGCATTCTTGAAGATCCACGCCAGCGTCAGGGGGAGCAACCGTTCTGCCGTCGCACCCTGGGTCTGAACCGCAGCCTGAGTGGCTTCAAAGAGGCTCTCCGACACCATCAGGGTCCCAATCAGAGCCAGGACGAACACGGCCTCGGCCGTGTGATCCTTGCCGTACTTGGCCGGGACCGCGTACCGCGCAGGCTTGAAGACCGCCCGGCGAATGGCGGCGATCACGACGGCAAGGAAGATGAGGGTCGCGGCGTAGTCCTTGACGACGTTGTAGAGGCGTCCCACGCCCCCCGAGAAACCTGGCATCACGAAATGCCCGGAAACGCCGAGCATGATCAGGGAAATGGAACGAACCGCCAGCACCAGAAATCCTGCAAAGATGACGATGTGCAGCAGTCCCGCGAGAGCGTACCGCGGTTGCTTCCACTGCCCGAGCCAGAATTTCAAGATTCTCCTGAGCCGGGCTCCCACATGGTCAAAACGAAGATCGGGCGCCCCGTGAAGGAGCGGCACCAGGCGTTTCGCCATGATGTAGCTGAACAGGCCGGCACCGAGAAGGGGAATGATCAGGAACAGGACATGCCCCGGAACCAACCAATACATCGCTTGCGAGGGTGAAGGGACGCCTTGAATCATGCTTGCCGCCTCTTGTTTGCGTGGGTCTCGCCGAAGCTCTGCCAACGGATGCCGATCCTGCTGCAACGAACGCCCATTTGCTCACCCTTCAGGCCGATCAACATCTTTGGCAGGAGCAATATTAGTGGGGCCGATGTTGCCGGCGTGTGATGCCTGTCACTCCACTCTGTAGCGCGGGAACACTGACTCGAGGGGAGTCCGGGTCTGCCGCGTCGGCCGCCCCCCTTTGCCTTCCCGAATCGCGACTAATCCCGCCAGGAAGCGGCTGCGAAAAGCCTTTACCTACCGACCGGTCGGACGGTATCATAGGCAAATGAAGGCTGAAGGGCCGAGGGAAGGACGAACATGACCAAGACCGGTGCCGAGATTCTTTGGGAGTGCCTGGAGCGCGAGGGCGTAAAGCATGTCTTCGGCTATCCGGGCGGTGCGATTCTGCCCGCTTATGACGCCCTGAAGCACAGCACGATTCACCACGTCCTGGTGCGCCACGAGCAGGGCGCTACCCATATGGCGGACGGATACGCCCGCGCCAGCGGCAAGGTGGGAGTGGCCATCGCGACCTCAGGGCCGGGCGCCACCAACATGGTTACCGGTATTGCCACCGCCATGTTGGACTCCTCCCCGATCGTTTGCATCACGGGACAGGTGGGCAGCAAGCTGATCGGCTCGGACGCCTTTCAGGAGACCGATATCACGGGCGTCACCCTTCCCATCACCAAGCACAACTACCTGGTGACGCGGGCTGACGAGCTTGCGCGCACGCTGCGCGAGGCCTTCTATGTGGCGTCGTCCGGGCGCCCCGGACCGGTGCTGGTGGACATCACCAAAGACGCGCAGCAATCGTCGTGCGAGTTCGACTGGGAAGCCGCCAAGCCGCATTTGCCGGGCTACCGTCCCGACCTCTCGCCGACGGACAAGGACTACGCCCAGGCGCTCGAACTGATCCACAACGCCCGCCGGCCCGTGATCCTCGCCGGCCATGGCATCCTGGTCTCAGGCGCGATGCGCGAGGCGCGCGAATTGGCGGAACGAACCGGCATCCCGGTCGCCATGACGCTGCTCGGTCTCGGCGCCCTTCCGGCCTCCCACCCGCTGAACCTGGGCATGATGGGCATGCACGGGGAAGCATGGGTGAATCGCACCATCCAGGAAGCCGATCTGCTGATCGCGGTCGGCATGCGCTTTGACGATCGCGTTACAGGCAGCCTGAAGACCTACGCCCCGAACGCCAGGAAGATCCATCTGGACATCGATCCTGCCGAGATCAACAAGAACGTCAAGGTGGACGTGGCCTTGATCGGCGACGTGCGCGAGGTTCTGCGCGAGCTTCTGCCGCAGATCGAGGCGACCGACTGCGGCGAGTGGCGCGACTACATCGACCGGCTGAAAGGCGACGCCGCGGTGCGTGACATCCAAAACCTGCCCGACACCGGTCACCTCTATGCCGCGCACGTGATCAACGATCTGTGGCGCGAGACCCGTGGGCGCCAGACCGTGGTGGTTACCGATGTAGGCCAGCACCAGATGTGGGAAGCGCAGTATTACAAGCACGATGAGCCCTACTCTCTGATCACTTCCGGCGGCCTCGGAACCATGGGGTTCGCGCTGCCGGCGGCGATCGGAGTCAAGGTGGCGCGGCCCGAGGCCGAGGTATGGGTGGTGGTCGGTGATGGCGGGTTCCAGATGACCATGGCCGAGATGGCCACGATGGTTCAGGAGGGTCTCAAGATCCAGATCGCGATCATCAACAACGGCTATCTCGGCATGGTGCGCCAGTGGCAGGAGTTCTTTTATGAGCGCAATTACGCGGCCACGCCGCTGCTGAACCCCGACTTCGTCAAGCTGGGAGAGGCGTACGGCATCCGCAGCGAGGCGGTGACCAAGCGCTCCCAGGTGATTCCGGCGGTGCAGGCGGCGCGCCGGCACGACGGGCCGGTCCTGATTGACTTCAAGGTCGAGCGCGAGGACTCGGTTTACCCCATGGTAGCGGCCGGAGCGGCCCTCCACGAGATGATCCGGCGGCCTAATCCGCTCGAAGAGACCACGGCGGACGAGTAGGATCCGATCCGCAGATTGCGCGGATTAAGCAGAGCCATCAAACGGCAAGAGCCGATGCCGGGTTGTTTTGTGGCGACCGCGTGCTGCCGAGCCGGACCGATCGCCTGATGAAGCCAGCAAAAGCAGAGCACTAACAAGCACTCTCTTTTTGTCCGAATCTGTGCAATCTGCGCAATCTCTGGATAAGATCTGTGGACAGAAAACTATGATGAATACCTTCGTCGTTTACGTTGAAAACAAGCCGGGCGTGCTGACGCGCGTGGCGTCGCTGTTCCGGCGGCGCGCCTTCAATATTGACTCGTTGACCGTGGGACGCACCGAAAAGCCAGACGTTTCACGCATGACGATCACGGCGGACGCCGATCCGGACCAGGCGCGGCGCATCGAGGCCAATCTCTACAAGCTGGTGAATGTTCTGCTGGTGGAAAACGTCACCCACGAAGCCTCGATCGTGCGGGACCTTGCCATGATCAAGGTCGCGGCGCAGCACGAGGCGCGCTCGCACGTGCTGGAGCTTGCAAGCGTTTTTCGTGCGCGCGTGGTGGACGTGGCGCCGGACTCGCTCACCATGGAGATTACCGGGGTCGAAGACAAGATCGACGGGTTGCTCGAAGTCCTACGCCCGTACGGCGTGCTCGAAATGGTGCGCACGGGAATCGTGGCCATGCGCCGCGGCAAGAAGTCGGGCGCGCCAGCCGGGGCAACGAACGGAGCGACAC